>DATHQV010000105.1:0-70462 GCA_035482355.1 Acidobacteriaceae bacterium
ATCGACCGTGGCTATGAACACATCGAAGAAAAGCTGCGCGGCGTGGGCGCGCTCATCCGCCGCATGGGCAGCGTCTTTGGAGAAAAGCGCGAACCGGAGCCTTCCGCAGTCAGCTAACTTGAAAGAATCCGTCCTGCCCCCGCTGCATCCAAACCCGCAGAGGTGACCCTGTCATGGCCAACGCTGAAGACCGCGCCCTGCGCGCCCAGCTGGTGGAGTTCCTGGGCGGAGGCAGCGCGCATGCCGAACTCAAGACCGTCGTCGACGACTTTCCCGAGAAGCTGCGCGGCGAGAAGCCCAAAGGCGCGCCGCACTCCGCGTGGCAGCAGCTGGAGCACATTCGCATCGCGCTCCACGATCTCTACGACTTCTCCACCAATCCCAATTACGTGCAGGCAGAGTGGCCGGAAGCCTACTGGCCGAAGGAAGCCGCACCGCCCGACAATCACGCGTGGGAAAAATCGGTGAGGGCCGTGAAGAAAGAAATCGCCGACTTCGAAAAGCTGATCGGCGATCCTGAAACGAATCTGTACGCCACCATTCCGTGGGGAACCGGCCAGACCATCCTGCGGGAAGTTCTCCTGGCCGGGCAGCACACCAGCTATCACCTCGGGCAGATCGTCTCGTTGAAGAAAGAACTCGGAGCATGGAAGGGAGAATAGCTGGAGCGCCGCGGCCTCAGTTAGAGCCCCGCGGCTTCTTTCTTCGCGGCTACAAGCACGGGGATATCCGGGTCGGCATCTTTCCAGGTGGCAAAGAACGCAGCGTACGCCTGCTTGGCATCGGCCTTGTCTCCAGCCATCGCATAGGCGCGCGCCAGGCCTAACTGCGCCGGCGCATAAAACGAGGCTCCAATTCCGGTCACCAGGGGTGCTCCTGGGAACTGCGTTGCGGTGCGGAATGAAGCGAGGGCGGTATTCGCATCGTGCAGTTGCAACGCCGCCAGCCCCTGCACATAAGCAGACGGGTAAATCGCGCTATAGCTGCGCGCCGGATCGGCATCCTGCAACGCCTCTTTCGGCTGGCCTGCTGCCAGCGCCACGAACGATTTTGTCAGCGGAACATAGACATCCCGGATGACCGAGTCGTCGGGATTTTCGCGCAGCAATTGCTGCGCTATGGGCAGAGCCACTTTCCCATCGCCGCAAATCGCAGCCGCCAGAGCCGCCACTTCCCGGGTTTGCTTGCTCTTGTCCAGAGCGAGCGCTTGCTGGACCGACGCAGCGCTGCCGTCGCACATGCCTGCCAGTCCACGGCCCACCGCCTGAGTCAAAACCATTCCCGCCTCCACGTCGGGCGCTTTCACTCGGGCGGCTTGCTCCATACCTTTTTGCAGGGATACGGTGCTCTTACGGAATTCTCCCGACGCTTCCTCGGTGGAGAGGAACACAGAGGAAATCAGGAATTCATCCGGCCGACCCGCGGTCTGGGCTGCGATCTTTTGCGCATCGTCCTGTTGGCCCAGCACCATGTCGCCTACCAACTCGATGGCGGCAACGTCCGTCGCAGCTCCCATGCCCACCCGCCGCTGATGCGCAATCTCCTGCTGCGCGTCGGCCATGCGATTCAGCGCGATTTCGTCGCTCAGCACGTTTTCCGCCGCAATGGCGTCATCTGGCTGCAATTCCGCGGCCTTCTGCGCATAGGGCAGAGCGTGGTCAAACTGGCCCAACGACTGATAGGCCACATTGATATTTACGTAGCTGGCCACCTGCGCCGGATAGGTCTGGATCGATTCCTGCAGCGTCTCAATCTGCTTCGTAACATCGCCAGTCACGAAGCCGTAGTAATGGCCAGCGATGTACAGCCGCTCGCTCTCGCTGACGTGCTTCGAAAGATCCCAGGCTTTGGCGAAATATTGTTTGCCCTTCGCCACCTGGCCGGAGTTGTTATAGATCACGCCCAGCCGCGCATACGCCATCGCGAAATTCGGATCGAGCTCGATGGCCCGCAGGTAATGGCCCTCGGCTTCCGGAATGTCCTCCGCCTTGTTGTGCGCCTCATCACCCAGTGCATAGGCGCGAAAGGCCTCCAGCGATGGGGTCGTCGCCTGGCCGAATGGCGTGTTCAGCTTCTTGATGCTTGCCAGGTCCTCGCCCAGCCGGGCGCGCATCGCTGATGCCGCTGTGTTCAGCGCCTCCAGCACATGCTCTTTGGTTGCGGAGGTCTCCTGCTCGCTGGCGATTTCATCGCCTGTCGCAGTGTTTTGCGCCGACAGCATAATCACGTATTGATTGCCCAGCTTGGCGATGGTTCCCGTCAGGATCGCCTTCATCCCTTCGCGCTCGCCAATTTCGCGCGCAATCTCCGGCGTCACCGGGGCGTCTTCCGGCTTGCCCAGAAACTTCACGCTCTGCCGCAGGTGATCCTCGCTCACAATGTTGATCACTGGCGACTGCTCTAGATCGATGCGCAGAGCCTCGTTCAGCGTCGTGTCGAACACCGGATCGCCGGTGTGATTGATAAAGCTTGCCAGGATGATCGAATCCTTGACCAGCGCCGGCGCTACACCCACTCCTTCGGCGGGATGCGCTGCGTCTCCGGTCTGCATGGGACCGGTCTTATGCCTCCACCAGGCCACGATGGCCACGAAAAGCAATCCGCACACCACCGCCAGTGCGATGCCCTTCACGGTCAGTCCCTTCCGCACAGGCGCCGCGACCGGCATGACGGCTGGCAGGGCGGCTTGTGGCGGCAGCTTTTCCGCTTTCGGCACAACCGGCATGCTGCCAGGCGGCCTCTCCCCGGAGACAAATCCGCTGCGCCAATCCAGCCCCTCCAGGTCGTGGAGCAGTTCTTCGGCGCTCTGGTAGCGCCGCTCCTTCTCTTTCGCCAGCAACTTCGGCACAATGTCGTCGAGCGCGGGCGGCATCGCCGGATTCACTGAACTAATCGGCGGCGGATTCTTCGTCAGCAGCGCCGCAAAGATGTCGGCCGCGGAGTCACCGTCGAACGCCTTGCGCCCCGTCGCCATTTCGTAGATCACGCTGCCCAGCGAGAACAGGTCGCTGCGTGCATCCAGAGGCAGGCTCCGAGCCTGCTCGGGCGACATGTACGACGCCGTGCCCAGCGTCGAGCCAGGGCTGGTCAGGTCGGGGTTGTTCCCCGGCGACGTAGGCTCGCCCCCAAACGCGGCGGTCGCTTCTGAAGAGTCCTTCAGGTTCCCCACGCCGTGCTGTTTGGCCAGGCCAAAGTCAAGAATCTTGATTTGCTGTTTGCCCGGCGTCCCCACTACGAACAGATTGGCCGGCTTAATGTCGCGATGCACCACACCCTGCGCGTGCGCGGCAGCCATGGCGCCGGCGGCTTGGCGCGAAAACTCCACCACCTCGGCCGGAGAAAGTGGGCCAGCCTGAAGCGCCTCCCGCAGCGTCTGCCCGCGCAGCAGCTCCATCACCAGATAGGGACGGCCGTCCTGCTCGCCAATATCGAAAATCGTACAGATATTTGGATGGTTCAGGGCGCTGGCGGCCTGCGCCTCGCGCAGAAAGCGCCGTCGCGACAGCGTTCCCGGCGTTGCCGGAGTCCCCGTTTGCGGGCTCGGAGTGCCGCCGCCGAAAGCCTCGCCCAGATACACGTCGGAGACCAGCTTCAGCGCTACATCGCGGTTTAGGCGCGTATCGCGTGCGCGATAAACCTCGCCCATGCCGCCTGAACCAATCGATTCGGCGATTTGATAGGGCCCAAACTGCGTTCCTTCTGCGATTTTCATCGTTCCCGGTTACGCGGCAAATTTTGAAGGGTAAGTCCTTGTGGCAGCAGTTTAACAGCACCATCCCTGCAGAGGGCCAGCTATTTTTGACCCGCTATTTTCGTAGTCCATTGCTCAGCGCCGCTCGCGCCGCAGGATGGTCAGCGTCGGGGAACTGTGCCGGAAAGGCCAGCGTCACCTTGGTCCCGCGGCCCGGCTGGCTCACAACCTCAAACTGCGCCGCATCGCCGTACAGCACCTGCAGCCGCTCGCGGACGTTCTTCATGCCGATTCCCGTCCCGCGCAGCACGCCACTCGAGTGAGCGCGTCCAGGCGCAATGCCCACCCCGTCATCTTCCACTTCAATCACCAGCAGGCCGCCTTCCAGACGGCTCCGCAGCGTGACCACGCCGCCCGCGATGCGCGGCTCCAGGCCATGCTTGATGCTGTTTTCCACCAGCGGCTGCAGCAGCATGCTTGGCACCGGAACCTCCAGTGTGGCCGCGTCCACCTCTTTCACCACGCTCAGCTTCTCCGCGCCAAAACGGATGACTTCAATGCTCAGGTAATCCTCCGTGGTGGTCAGCTCGTCCCGGAAGGGCACAAAGGCGTCGTGCTCGCGCAGCATGCGGCGCAGAATGTTGGCCAGCTTCACGATCAGCTCCCGCGCCTGCTCCGGCCGAAACCGCACCAGCGACGCGATGGAGTTAAGCGTGTTGAACAGGAAGTGCGGATTGATCTGCCGCTGCAGCGCATCCAGCCGCGCTTCCAGCAGCAGCCGCTTTTGCTCCTCCAGCGACTGCTCGATGCGTGCCGCATTCCAGATCTTGAGCGGAATGCCGACCACGGCCGGAGCGCACGCCCAAATCGCCAGCCGGATGCCCCAGCTGTTCGACACCAGTGCGAACAGCCGGTGCGGATACATGCGATGCATCCATTCCCGCAGCATTTCCATCGCGACGATCAGAATGAGCAGCAGGATTTGGCGATCGATGCGCGGACGCAGCAAGTTCCGCCGCACCCAGCGATACAGGCTCAGGTCGACCAACGGTGAAAACGACCACACATCTTCCTTATCGACAAAGCTGCCGTAGATGCCGGCCGTGATGGCAACCGCGATCAGGAAAGGAAGTGCTAGATATTCGCGGTGCATCACGGCGGGCAGCGCCAGTACCGACGCGCCAATCAGCGCAGGCCCGGTGCCCACCAGGATGCCGAGAAGAATCGTCGTCTCAAACGAAATATCTGCGCCAAAAAAGTTCGGAACCGTCACCCGAAAATAAACGCCCAGCCCCAGCGGGATGCAGATAAACGCCAGCAGCCCCAGCGTCTGCCCCGCGCTGCGCACATCTCGCAGCAGCAGCCGCTGGAAGGTCCGCGCCCGTGCCAGCGCTGCCGCCACCGCTGCCGCCACACCCAGCTTGATCAGCAGGGTGATGAGGATGATCTTTGATTCCAGCACCTCCCTAGCCTACCGCGTTCAGCAGCCCTGGCACCCAGGCTTCTATAATCGAAGTATGGCCATTGCCTCCGTTCGTAAGGTCGCCGACGCGGATTTCCCGACGCGCTGGGGACATTTCCGCATTCTCGGCTTCGAGGGCGTCTATGCGCCCGTCGCCGCGAACGAGGGCTGCAACGCTGCGCCGGAGAAGGAAGAGGCCGTCGCCCTGGTCATGGGCGACCTCAAGGCCGCGCCGCCGTTGGTGCGCATCCATTCGCAATGCCTCACGGGCGATGTGTTTCACTCCCTGCGATGCGACTGCGGTTTGCAACTGGATCTGGCCCTGGTAAAAATTGCCGAGGCCGGAGCCGGCATCCTGCTCTATGAGCAGCAGGAGGGCCGCGGCATCGGCCTCATGGCCAAGCTGCGCGCCTATGAACTGCAGGATCAGGGCCTGGACACTGTCGAAGCCAATTTGCAGCTCGGCTTCCAGGCGGACTGCCGCGAGTTCGAGCTGCCTGCGGCGATTCTCCGCCATATGGGTGTCAGGTCGGTCCGCCTCATCACCAACAATCCAGAAAAGGTAGCCGCGCTCGAAGCTGCCGGCGTCCAGGTCGCCGAGCGCGTCTCCGCCGAAGTGCCCACCCAGGACAGCTTCGAGGGTTATCTCCGCGTCAAGCAGGAGAAGATGGGCCACATCTTTGAATCAATCAGCGAAATCAACAACGTAGGATAAGTCGGGAAGGTCTCCTACCAAAGTTGTACGGACCCGTCCTCAGTTTGTGATTGCTGTCACGGCGGAGCCTCGTTCCCCCTGCGACACTCACCTTAGTCGTGGGTCCCGATTAGTTACACGCTGCTGTCTTTCCGAGCCAGTTCTGCCGCTCCACCAGCCAGTCGTTCCCATGACGACTTTGCAGGTTCGCGTATTCAGGAGGCGAGCGCATGATAGTGAACGTTAAGGACCTGGCTCACAAGTTATGCCATGAAACTTCCGGGCAGGTCTTCGCCTGGGCTGTGGTTTCCATGGTGGCGCTCCTCGGAATGTGCGGATTTGTCATCGATCTCGGTCATGCCATGCTGGTCAATCGCCAGTTGCAGATGACCACCAACGCCGCCGCTCTGGCCGGCGCCCAGGATCTGCCAAGCACCAACTACCAGACCTTCGCCAAGACGTACAGCTCCAACGTCTCCACCGACGACAACTACTCCAGCCTCAACCAGTCCGGCGTCAGCACCACCGTGGCGGGCTACTGCTCCGCGACCGTCACCAGCTGGGGGATCGATTGCCAGACCATCGGCGGCACCAGCATGAATGCACTCACCGTAACCCAGACGGTTACCATCCCCACCTTCTTCATTGGCGTGCTTGGCATTGAATCGGTCACCCTTACCGCCAAGGCCTCCGCCGCGTGGAAGGGCGCAGCCCGCAACCCCTACAACGTCGCGATCATCGTCGATACCACCAGTTCGATGCAGAATGCTGACGGCGACGCCAGCAACTGCGGCAGCGCTTCGCGCGTCGCCTGCTCCATGCAGGGCGTGAATACCCTGCTCGAATACCTGTCGCCCTGCTCGCCCACTTACACCACTTGCCCCACCGTCAGCGCGAACTGGCCCTCGGCGAACATTACCCAGCCCATTGACGAAGTGGCCCTCTACACCTTCCCGGCGCTCGTGAGCAACACCAACAACACCAATGCTCAGAACGACGCCGACTGCGGCGCCCAGATGATCGCCCCCACCACCACTTCGGGCTCCGGTTCCAGCAAGAAAGCCACGGGCACCATTTCGCTCTACAACTACCCTGGCACCGCCTCCACGCCGACGCCGGATCCTGTCTACCAGATTGTTGGATTCTCCAGCGACTACAGCAGCAACGACAGCAGCCATACTGCTCTGATCAGCAGTTCCTACCTGGTAAAGGCCACGGGCGGCGGCAGCAATACGACCTGCACCTACAACAACTCCAGCAACGGCGGCGTGCGCGGCGGCATTCAGGACGTGGGCGGCGCATCCACCTTCTACGCTGGTGTCGTATACCAGGTCCAAAATGACCTCTATAACCAGTACGCCACCCGTCTGTACAACAACAAGACCCAAACCCAGAACGTCATGATCCTCCTGACCGACGGTGACGCTGAGGCCTCCAACGCTAACTTGGGTTATTACAACCAAACGACCTTCGCTACGACCAACAACAGTAACTCCAACGGCTCTTACCCGTCGTACAGAAGTGAGTGCCACCAGGCGATCACGGCAGCCCTGGCGGCGACAAACGGCACCTATCCGACCACCCAAATCGACAGCGAAGCGGTGCCGGATACCATCGTCTACGGCGTTGCTTACGGCGCGGAAGCTTCCGGCTGCAGCACAGATTCAGGCCTCGAGCCGTGCGACACTATTCGCGAGATGTCCTCGTCCTACAACTGGACTCCGTCCACCGATCAGACCTTCTTCTCGGACTACACGTCCTCGGGGTCGACCAGTACCTGCATCTCGAATTCGCATCCGTCCACAAGCATTAGCTCTATCTTCCAGCAGATCGCGTTAACGCTGTCTATCGCACGATTACTACCTCTTGGGGCTTAGCAGAAGTGGCGCGCAACCCATCGCCCTCAATCCGACTACTTCGTCTCCGTTTTAATTTCTTTTGAGAAGGCCTTCGGCCCTTCCGCCGGCTTGGTCGCCAGCTTCTCCACCAGGTCCAGCCGCGGCTTCCACGCATCGGGTTGTCCCACCGGCCCATCCAGCGTGAAGTTCATCAACTCGTCGCTGGCCAGGGTGTACCCCGGCCAGTGCGGTAGTGGCACGCCGTTCGGATCCCCGGTTTTCACAAAGTTCACCCAGTAGGCGTGCGTGTTCTGCGCCGCCGTTTCGTCCGCAGCCGTCAGCGCCGGGCCGTACGCGGCCTTCACCGTGTCGAAGACGTACGGAATCTCCGTCGCATGCTGTGCCCCCGGCCATTGCTTCCTCTTCGATTCGGCCACGTACGAGAAGCGATATTCATACGAAGGCAGGCCAGCAGCGGCAATCGTCTGCGCCACAAAGCGCGCCGGCTCAATCATCATCATGTCCGCGCCGATCTTGAACCCCACCATCATCGTGTTGCTGGTTTTCGCAGGATCGTACGCCGCCTGCGCCGCATCGGCATTCGCTCCAAACGCCGCCCACGTATCCGCCAGCGTGTGCCAGCGCGGGAAGCCAATATCCGCGCTGTTCGCGCCAATGATCACTGGAACCCTGGCGAAGTGTCCCGCCAGCAACGCGGCCTCCGGTGTCTCCACCACAATTCTCCCGTCGATGATCGGGCCGCCATACGTCGAAGCCGCTGGACCCATGGTGGCCATATTCAAACCGTTCACCACCTTGTCCGCGGGAAGTGCGCGCAGAGCTGCCAGCGCCGCATCGTCGGCCCCGTCAATGCCATTCTTCTTCGCAAACGCCACGCCCAGGTCTTCCTCGGAGGGAAGCCCATGCGGAGAAGACTTGTCGAGATAACGCGCGCCCAGCAGAGAATCGCGCCCGCCTCCCGACTCGATGATTGCCTTCTCAAACAAGCCCTTCGCCATAGGAGACGTCAGCAGCATCAGCACCGATCCGCCGCCCGCAGACTCTCCGAAGACGGTCACATCGCCAGGATTGCCGCCAAACGCATGAATATTCTTCTGCACCCAATGCAGCGCCGCAATCTGATCCATGTAGGCGTAATTGCCCAGCGGCTGGCCCGCCCCCTCGCGCGAGAGCGCTGGAAACGCGAAGAATCCGAACCGCCCCACGCGGTAATTGAAGCTCACAAACACGATGCCGTCCTTCGCGAACTGCGATCCGTCATACACCGCGGGGGAGCTGCCGCCGTTCACAAATCCGCCGCCGTAAATCCACACCATCACCGGCAGCTTCTCTTTGGCCTTGTGCGCCGGCGTCCACACATTCACGTAGAGGCAGTCTTCGTTCGTGCTGGTGCCCAGCGGCGCAGCATCGCTGGGGAAGGGAAGCTGCGCACAGTCTGCGCCATACTCTGTCGCCGCGCGCACGCCCGTCCATTTCGCCGCCGGTTGTGGCGCGCGCCAGCGCAAATTTCCCAATGGCGGCGCAGCATAAGGAATTCCCCTAAACGCTGTAATGCCGTTTTCCGGCGCTCCCTGCACCACGCCGGTGTCGACCTTCACTTGTTGCAAGGTCGTTTGGACCTCAACCGCAACCAACGGCGTCAAGCTCAGCAGCAGAGCAGCGTTCTTCAGAATTGTCATTGGGATTCCTCTTCAGGATGCGCAGAGATCAAAATCGCAGGCCTTGCGGCCCGGCTGATCAGTATACGAGCGCCCGGAGCGACGAGGGACAAAATAGACAGACAGCAGAGTCGGCACCGCGAAGACCTACAAAAAACGGTGAGAATCTCTCGAAATTACGTGCGAAACGGGAAAACCGGCTTCCACTCAGGGGTGGTTCGTTTGCGCTCCCACGTCGTGTCGCTCACGTAGTCGGTAATGTGCTGCAGCCGTCCATTCGAAATGCAGGTGAAGCCCTGCTCGCTGCGGCCGGTGTTGACGTAGTGTTGCCAGATCTCGTCGAGCTTCTCTTGCGTCACAACCAATGCCCTCAGTGGAGTACTCCCCGCAGTATAGGCAACCGCAAGCCGTCCAAACCACGCCACCGGCAACCAGGAATCAGCTTAAGAAACTCCCGCTCACGGGTGTGCTGCCTTGAGCATCTGTTCGAGGTGCGTCTTCAGGAAACTGCACGGCGCGCGCGACGCGGATACGCTGGCCTCAGCCGTTCCTTCTGTCGTAAAGTGCATCAGCGCAGGCGCATTACCCGCATACCCCGGCCAGTTCGGCAGGCCAGGGCCATTTGGATCCCCGGTTTTCGCAAAGTTGATCCAGTACCCCTGCATATGCTGCGAGAGGGTCACGTCCGCCGGGCCGAAGGTTGCGCCCATGACGCCGGACCGCGTGATCTGCGCCCATCCGAAGACATAGGGCAGTTCGCCGCTATGTCGCGTGGAGGCTGAGCCGGTGCCGGGAAGCGGCCGCTCGAACTGGTATTCCCACACCACAACCCCGCGCTTCGACAGCCAGTCTCCGGCAATTCGCGCCGGACAGCGAAACAGTGTGTCCGTCATCAACTGCGTCCCGACGGAACCGAGCTGCGGATCCACCGGCGGCGCGTCGGAGCGGGCCAATCCATACGCGGCCATCGCGTCCGGGCTCTCTTCGCCGAAATTGCGCTCGATCACGCGCCGCACCGCTTCCGGCGGATCCGGCAGCGCGTTCTCCTGGATCACGCTCGACATCCCAAACGAGAATTCCTGTATGTTGCTTCCGATCAGCAGCGGCACCGCATGCGACGTTCCATCGCGGATCGCCGCCGCCGGCTGCATCGGCAACACCCATCCATCCACCACCGGCTCCGGCCCCTGATGCGTCGGCACTCCTTCCTTATCCGGCGCGGTGTAGCGATGGCCAGCCTCCAGTAAATCCGCGGCCGTCATCGCCCGCAGCGCCGCCAGTTGATTCGGTCCCGGCGCTGCACCCGCGAAGCCCGCAAACGTCTCGCCCTGCGTTTCCCCCTCGTGCAAATTGTCGAGAACCGGCGTGGGCGCAATCGGGCCGCCGCTCTCGTCAATCGCCTTCGCGAAGAGTCCCTTGCTGTCCGGCGTGGTCAGCAGGAAGCCCACGTCAATGGCTCCTGCCGACTGGCCCGCAATCGTCACGTTCTGCGGATCGCCTCCGAACGCCGCAATGTTGTCGCGCACCCAGCGCAGCGCGGCCAGCTGATCCAGCAGCGCATAATTCCCGGACGAATGATGCGCAGACTCCGCGGTCAGCGCCGGCAGCGCGAGAAATCCAAAAACACCCAGTCGATAGTTAATGCTCACCAGCACCACATTGTGTGGCGTCAGCGTCTGTCCGCGTGCATAGCGACCGGAGCCGTTGTAGTTTGCGCCGCCATGAATCCAGAAAATCACAGGCAGCAGATGCGCGGTGTGCACCCGCGGCGTCGCAATATTCAAATACAGGCAGTCTTCTGACTCATCCTGCGCGTCGCGCGCGTTCCATCCCCAGTTCACCTGCATGCACGAGTGCGGCGCGGTTACCGCGTCGCGCACGCCCTCCCACCCAGCCGCCGGCTGCGGAGGCTTCCAGCGCAAATCGCCCACCGGCGGCGCCGCGTATGGAATCCCCTGAAACACCGCTACCCCTCCAAAATCGAGTTGCCCCCGCACCACGCCCTGCTGCGTGTGTACCTCCGGCGGACCCAACGGACCCTGCACCGCCGGTGGATTCTGTGCCGCCATCCCTGAGACCATCAACCCCGCCACCACCGCTGCCGCAGCTGCCCGCATCCATCGCCCCCTGCACTTTTTGCATCGCTCGCCAGGAAGTCTACACCGAAACCCCGCACGGCGAGTTCCCGAGTCACCAGCGTAATTTTCATTTCGGAGCGAGAGCCAGTTCCGCAGTGACCATCATCACCGACAATCGTTGCCTGATTTCACCATGATGGGAGCGGGAGAACCGGCGAGCAATCCGCCAACCTGCAGACCAGCGCACTCCTCGATTGAGAGGTAACCCCATGCCCGTCACTTATCCGACCGTCACCAACCTCGCAGAACTAGATGCTCTCGCCGCCCGCGTCAAGCAGGCCCAGCAGCGCTTCGCCACCTTCACGCAGGAGCAAGTCGACCACATCTTCCGCTGCGCTGCGCTTGCCGCAGCCGACGCGCGCATTCCCCTCGCGAAACTCGCTGCCGAAGAAACCGGGATGGGCGTTGTCGAAGACAAAGTCGTCAAAAATCACTTTGCCTCCGAGTACATCTACAACAAATACAAAGATGAGAAGACCTGCGGCGTGGTCGAGACCGACGACGAGCACGGCACGCTGACGATCGCCGAGCCGGTCGGCGTCATCTGCGGCATCATCCCTACGACAAACCCCACATCCACCGCCATCTTCAAGGCGCTCATCAGCCTCAAGACGCGCAATGCCATCATCTTCAGCCCGCATCCGCGCGCAAAGCGTTCCACGTGCGCCGCGGCCCGCCTGGTGCTGGAAGCAGCCGTCGCCGCCGGCGCTCCCGAAGACATCATCGGCTGGATCGACGAACCGACGCTCGAGCTTTCCAAAGCCCTCATGGAGCACTCGGCCATCAACCTCATTCTCGCCACCGGCGGTCCCGGCATGGTGCATGCCGCGTATTCTTCCGGCAAGCCGGCCATCGGCGTCGGCGCAGGCAATGTCCCCGTCGTCATCGACGAAACGGCCGACATCAAGCGCGCCATCGCCTCCATCGTTCTCTCCAAGACGTTTGACAATGGCGTCATTTGCGCCTCTGAACAGGCCATCGTCGCCGTCGACGCCATCTACGAAGCCGTCCGAGAACGTTTCGCGAGCCACGGCGGCTATATGCTGCTCCCCGGCGAGATCGAGAAAATCCGCACCCTGCTCTTCATCGACGGCAACATCAACTCCGTCATCGTTGGCCAGTCCGCTGAGAAAATTGCAGCCCTCGCTGGCGTTCGTGTTCCGCCCGGGACGCGCGTGCTCATCGCCGAAGTCGAACACGCCGGAGCCGGCGAACCCCTCGCCTACGAGAAACTGTCTCCTGTGCTCGCGCTCTATCGCCGCCGCAATTTCGAAGAGGCCGTAGAGACCGCCGCGCAACTCGTTGCCCTCGGCGGCATCGGTCACACTTCCGTCCTCTACACCAATCAGGACCTGCAAAAGGCCCGCGTGCAGCGCTTTGGTGAACGCATGAAGACCGCGCGCATCCTCATCAACACGCCGTCTTCCCACGGCGGCATCGGCGACCTCTACAACTTCAGCGTCGCGCCGTCTCTCACTCTGGGCTGCGGCACGTGGGGCGGCAATTCCATCTCAGAAAACGTCGGTCCCAAGCACCTCATCAACCGTAAAACCGTCGCCAAGAGGGCTGAAAACATGTTGTGGCACAAGCTGCCCAAGTCGATCTACTTCCGCCGCGGCTCCATGGCCGAAGCGCTGCGCGAACTAGAAGGCAAGAAGCGCGCACTCGTCGTCACCGACCTTTACCTCTACCGGCACGGCCACGCTGACGAGCTGATCGCGAACCTCAAGAGCCTCGGCATGGAGGTTGACGTTTTCCACCAGGTCGAAGCCGATCCCACCCTCTCCATCGTCCGCAAAGGCGTCGTCGTTGCTACCGCCTTTCAGCCGGACGTGATCGTCGCCTTCGGCGGCGGCTCGCCCATGGACGCCGCCAAGCTCATCTGGACAATGTACGAGCATCCCGAAGTCAACTTTGAAGACCTCGCGCTGCGCTTCATGGATATTCGCAAACGCATCTACCGCTTCCCGAAGCTAGGCATTAAGGCCGAGCTCGTCGCCATCCCGACCACATCCGGCACCGGGTCTGAGGTCACGCCCTTCGCCGTTGTCACCGACGACGCCACGGGCGTCAAGTATCCCATCGCCGACTATGAGCTCACGCCGGCCATGGCCATCGTGGATCCCAACCTCGTCATGCATCTACCCAAGCCGCTCACCGCGTTTGGCGGCGTCGATGCCGTCGTCCACTGCCTTGAGTGCTACGTCTCCATCATGGCCAGCGAATTCACCGACGGCCAGGCGCTGGAGGCGCTCAAGCTGCTCAAAGCGCACCTGCCCTCCGCCTACCGGAACGGCGCAAAGGATCCTGTCGCGCGCGAGAAAGTCCATAACGCCGCCACCATTGCGGGCATCGCTTTCGCCAACGCCTTCCTCGGGGTCTGCCACTCTCTCGCGCACAAGTTGGGCGCGGCGTTCCATCTGCCCCATGGCCTCGCGAACGCGATGCTCATCGCCAACGTCATCCGCTACAACGCGAACGACAATCCCGCCAAGCAGGCCGCCTTCTCGCAATACGACCGGCCCCAGGCGAAATGCCGCTATGCGGAAATCGCGAAGGTCCTCGGCCTCCAAGGCGAGAACAGCGATGAGCGCGTCCGCAACCTGATCGCGTGGGTCGAGGAGCTGAAGCACGACCTCGAAATTCCTGCGTCCATCCAGGCCGCCGGCGTTAATGAAGCTGATTTCCTCGCTACCGTCGGCACCATTGCCGAAGAGGCCTTCGACGATCAATGTACCGGAGCCAACCCGCGCTTCCCGCTTATCAGCGAGCTGCGCCAGCTTCTGCTGGACAGCTACTACGGCCGTCCGTTCCTTGAGGCAGGCGGTCCCGAGCTGGCTGTTGCCCTCGATGCCGAGTTCGTTAAAGCCAACTAACCAGAGCCCTGGCAAGAGGGAGCAGCCACGTGCTGCTCCCTTTTGCTTTGTGACCCAAAAGTTGCGTTGACAACAAGCCGCTCTCCTGCGAGACAATGCGGGTTATCCCCCGGAAAAGTCGTACTGAGGTCGGTCCATGGCTGCCGCCAAGAGTCCCGCACCAGATCCTGAGCTGCAACTCGCCTCGTTTCTTGCAAAGTTCACGCCCGAGGTTGCCGCCCAGGCGGAAGCCTGCCTGAACGTGATGCGGCGCCGCTATCCCACCGCCAGCGAGCTGGTCTACGACAACTTCAACGCGCTCGCCATCGGGTTTGGGCCCACGGAGCGCGCCAGCGACGCCATCTTCTCTATCGCCGTCTTCCCACGTTGGGTGAGCCTCTTTTTTCTGTGGGGCAAAGGTTTGCCGGATCCCGAAAAGCGTCTCAGTGGCGGCGGCAATCAGGTACGCCACATCCGTATCACATCGCTCGACCTCTTCAACGATCCCGCTGTCCGCACTCTGATGAAAGAAGCTGTGGCCCGAGCTGCCGTCCCTTTCGATCACCGCGACAAGCATCGCCTCATCATCAAATCCGTCGCGGAGAATCAGCGTCCGCGCCGGCCAGAAGGCAGCAAAGCCGCCGATCCGAAGACCAAGCTGGCGCGCGGCGCAAAATCAGGCCGCCGCGCATCCTGAATTGAATCGTCGTTACGCCGGCAGTCGCCGCAGCGTCTTCTTCGCTCGCCGAAACCACGGCCGCTCTCGCCGCCGCAGGTAGCCGGGCATCGCGTACTTCTTCTCCAGAACTTTCTGCGCCCACTCGCGCGCTTCCGCGTTGCGGCCTTCCGACGCCAAAAGGTCCGAGAAATTGAGATAGGTTTCCGAGATCGTCGAAGTCGCCGTGGCCTTGCGAAACAGCGCCTCCGCCTTTTCCTTTTGGCCCGTCATCGCATACGCCTGGGCCAGCATGCCCGCGGCGCGATGGAAATCGTAATCCGGTTCCTTCGCCACCACGCGCTCCAGATCCGGAATCGCCGGCGGTGCATCACCCAGCAGCACCGCGCATACTCCGCGCCGGTAAAACGGATCCAGCGTGGTCGAGCCGCCCGCGATCGCCTTGTCAAACGCAGCGCGCGCCGGAGCCAGCTTCCCCTCGTCCATCAGCAGATCGCCGAGCTCCTCGACAATCCCCACAGCCGAGTTCACCTGCACCAGCGCCTGCAACTCGCGAATACGCTTGCGCCGCGAAAAACCGCGATACGACTGCCCCAGCAGCCCAAGATCTGGTATGCCCTCGACGCACAGGTAAATCACCGCTCCGAGCGGCCCCAGAAAAATGATGACGAAGAGCCAGTAGGTATCCGGGCGTCGCCGGATAAAGTGAAGGACCGCAAGGGCCTGCAACACGATACCCCAGGGAAAAAAGAGCGAGCTAAGGAGTCCCATGGGTATTCTTTCTAAAGCTGAAAATCTTGAGGGCGAGTTCAGTGTATACGACTCAATCTTGAAGCCAGATACCCTTCTACTGCATCCCACGTACAGGTCATATTCAGGGAGTTACCGATGAGCAGCGATAAAGCCTTCCTGCGCCGCCTCTACGAACGTTTCAACGCCCGCGAAATGGAGGCCGTCCTCGCCGATCTCCATCCCGATGTCATCTGGGCCAACGGCATGGAGGGCGGCCACGAGCATGGCCGCGATGCCGTACGCGCTTACTGGACCCGCCAGTGGGCGATGATCAACCCCCGTGTCGATCCCATCAGCTTCAGCCGCACACCGGAAGGCGCTGACGCGGTTGAAGTGCATCAGGTGGTCCACGACCTGAACGGCAATCTGCTCGTCGACCTCATGGTCGGTCACATTTTTCAGATTGAGGGTGGCTTAGTGCGCCGCTTTGACATCCGCGGTGCCTGAGGCTTCGCTCTCGGCTGGCGCAGCCGGCACAGGCGGCAGCGCGACCGGCCCCGGCAACGGCGAAACATCCAGCGCCCCAATGAGCTCCGCCACACGCGCCACATGATGCCGCGAGCACCACTGCTCCAGTCCCTGCGCAATCCGCTCCGTTGCCCGCGGATCAGCATAGCTCGCCGTGCCCACCTGCACCGCGGTCGCGCCCGCCAGCAGAAACTCCACCGCGTCTTCCGGCGTAGCAATGCCGCCGAGCCCTACAATCGGAATCTTCACCGTCCGCGATGCTTCCCACACCATGCGTACCGCAATCGGCTTGATCGCCGGCCCCGACAAGCCCCCGGTAATATTCGCCAGCCGAGAACGCCGCGTCTCCACATCGATGGCTAGGGACAGGAACGTATTGATCAGCGAAAGTGCATCGGCCCCCGCGTCCGCAGCCGCTCGCGCCATGGCCGCAATCGACGTCACGTTCGGCGACAGTTTCACAATCAACGGCCGCGCCGCAACCTTCTTTGCCTGCGATACCAACTCGCTGAGCAGGGAAGCGTCCGTTCCAAACGTAATGCCGCCATGCCGCGTATTCGGGCACGAAGCGTTCAGCTCGTATGCGGCAACGCCTTCAGCGTCGTTGAGCTGCTCGATCACCGCAACGTAATCCTCAATCTGATAGCCGAAGACGTTCACGATGACCGCGCAGCTCGGATAATTCCGCAGCGGCGGCAGCTTGTCGTTAATAAACCGCTCCACTCCAATATTCTGCAGGCCGATGGCGTTGATCATGCCCGCCGCTGTTTCAATCAGCCGTGGCGACTGATTGCCTGTCATCGGCTTGCGCGAAATCCCCTTGGTCACCAGCCCGCCAATGCGGCGCAGCGAAACAATCTCTTCGAATTCCGGGCCGTAGCCAAATGTCCCGCTGGCGGCGATGATCGGGTTTACCAGCTCAATCCCCGCGAGCTGGACGCGCATGTCGGGCTTCATTGTGGGTGTGTTGTTCCTCCGTCGGCGGGTGTTGCCGCAGCGTGATGTGTTGGGCTGGCGTGATGCGGTTTAGCCGTCTCTTCGCGCGGGTACGTAACCTGCGTCCCCGGCTTCAGCGCTTCCATCGGCACATGGCCCACCGACGCCGACGGCTGATTGATGCCGAGGAGCGCTGCGAACGTCGCAGCAATATCCACCGGCTCCACGCGATCCAGATACGATCCCGCCGCAAACGGCGCGCCGTAGAATCCGAGCGGCACATGGCGATCGTACGAGTATGGCGTGAAATGGTTCGTCCCTTGCGTCATCGCCATCTGAAACGCATCGGGAATTACCATCACATACCATCCGCCATTCGGCGAGTAGCTGTGGGCCAGAAGTTCTCCAAGCGGCGTCGGTGGATACGACCCATTCGCCAGTTGCTCCCGCGTGTAGGTGCGGAAGATCGCCGGGCGCGGCGGCAGGCGCGTGTCTGAGGGCTCCAGCGCCGGATGGCCAGTCCCGGCAACCGGCGTATCTGAAGGCGGCGGTTCAACATCCGGCGCCGAGAGCGATGCCATCGCTGCGGGAATCGCCTGCTGCACCGCCTGCTCCGCTTCCTGCTCGATAATGCCCGCCTTCAAAAACTGCGTCTCATTCAGCGAAATGTACGGCAAATCCTGATGCGGCAGAATGTAATTGACCTTCTCGCCGGGCGAAAACTTCATGTTCATCGCATAATTCAGCGCGTCCAGCAGTTTCTGCAGGTCGATGTTTGCAGCATTCAGCCCATATTGCGCAGCCGTTGCCGGGATGGGCGCGATACCGTGATCCGCGGTCAGCGCGATCCACACATTGCCCAGCCCGCCAGGAATGTTCTTGTCCAGCCACGAGAAAAAGCTGTCCAGATCCGTGTCCAGCCCTTCTACCATCTGCTCTTCCTCGGGCGAGTCAGGGCCATACTTGTGGCCCATAATGTCGTTCGCCGAGAGCGAAATGGTCAGCAGATCCGTCGTCGGGTCTTGCCCCAGCTGCTCGCCCTGGATCAGCGCTTCTGCAAAATTCAGCTCGTACGCATTCGCTGCAGGCGTCTTGCCCACGTCTTCATAGAAACTCTTCGGAGTTGTAACGCCCGCGTCCTGCTCCGCCTGCGCGATGGCATCGCCGCTGTTGAACGCGGTCACCCAGTCGGGCAGCGAGGAACGGTAAAACGTCGACGTCACCCAGTCGCCCGACGCACCATCGATCCAGTACGCGCCATTCGCCGCAGCGCCGGCGGTCAGAATTGCAGCACGATCCTTGAGCGAGATGCCGAACACCTTCGACTGCCCCTCGGTCGCCAGGCGCAGCTCATCGCCCACCGTCGACGCCAGCAAGTTCCGCGGCGAGCTGCCCGTCACATATTTCGCATTCGCCGGAATGCTGGCCGCAGGCACACCGACCAGCCGGTACCGCTCGTCTTCGACCGAACTTACCGGCCTATCCTGATTGCGGCTCAGGTCCCACCACTCATTGCTGGCGATGCCGTGGCCATCGGTATAAGCGCCCGTGCCAATGGTCGAGTGGCCAGGCCCCGTCTTCGTGTTCGCGTAGTCGTAATAACAATTGCTGAAGTACGCTCCCTGATTCAGAAACAGATTGAAGCCACGCCCCTTCAGGTCCGCGCGATAGCGATCCAGCATGTCCCCGCGAAACTGATCGATCACCAGAATGATCGCGAGCTTCGGATGGCCGTTGTACGCGCTGAAGGGAACGGCAGTCGCATGGGGCCGCACTGCTTCGTGGTGGGGGCGCGCAGTCGTTGACGTGGGGGAAGCTGCGGGCGCTGCCGCAGTCTGGGCTGGTGCGAACGGGCCAGCGAGGAAGCCGGCCAGCAGAAGGGAGGCAAGGCGCGGATGGGTCACGGCGGTCACACTCCAAGGTAGCAAAATCGGGCCTCCCGTTTCATAAATCTCCCTACCGAGCATGCCCGGATGCGGTTCACGGCAAAACGGGGCGTCGCTTACAACCACCCGCCAGGCCCTGCCATCTCGACCTGATAGCCCGCAAAATCCTTTCGATGCCTTCCGCCGCTACCAGCAAGGGAAAAAAAGAGATCAAGATCGCCACGAGCACCATCATCGCGGTGGTCACGGTTGCGCTCGTCAGCGTGCACCTCATGTTCTTCTTCTGGCCGTTTCGCTTTCGCCAGGTACATCCGCTCCTGGAGCACGCATTCCAGAGCAAAATTACCGTTCAGCGCTACCACCGCACCTATTTCCCCCATCCCGGGTTCGTCGCGGAGAACGTCACCTTCTATCGCCATGGCGACACGCGTATCCCGCCGCTCGCCACCATTCAGCGCATGACCGTGATTGGCACCTGGACCACCCTCATCTTCCATCCCCATCGCCTCTATCAGATCCGCCTCGACGGACTCCAGGTGCAAATTCCACCGCCCGGCACCGTAGCGCGCGGCATGGACTTCGACAACGGCATGATCAGCGGGTCGGACAAGATGCAGATCCAGACCATCGTCGCCGACGGCACGACACTGGACTTTCTGCGGCACGGCCAGCCTCCTCTTCGCTTCGAATTCGCAGCCCTGCAAATTCACGATGTCCAGCAGAGCCAGCCGTTCACTTTCGCATTGCACGCCTCTATTCCTGCGCACCATGGCATCGTCGAAGCCAACGGCTCGCTCGGCCCGTTTCGCACCAACGCCTACGGATCCACGCCCATGGCCGGCACGTATTCGCTGACGCAGGCTGACCTAAAGGGAATTGACGGCATCGCCGGTCATCCCGCGGCCAGCGGCCATTTCGGGGGCACGTTCTCGAGCATCGCCATCGCTGGTAATGCGTCCATTCCCGATTTCCAGGCCGGCGATTCGAATGCCGTGCGCCTCGATGCTGCCTATCGCCTCATCGTCAGCGGCACCACCACCGACGTTGAGATTCAGGACGCGCAGGTCCGCACCGGGCGCAGCCTCGTCACCGCCACCGGATCCATCGCAGGATCGCCAAAGAAGGTCGTCCTCACGATTGCCACCGTGAACAGTCGCGTCGAAGATCTGCTCACCGTGGTAGAACAGGGTGTTCCTTCCGTCATCGGCAAGGTCAGTTTCAAGGCCGACGTCGATTTCGGTGACACCCCAGGCAAGTTTCTCCAGCGCCTCGCGTTGAAGGGCCAGGTCTCCCTCGATCAGATCCGCTTCGTCAAAGACAGCACCCAGCAATCCATGGACGCCCTCAGCGCGCGCGAACAGGCTGATACCTCCATCAAACCAAAATCCGATCCGCAGCCGGCCGCGCCCGTCGTCACCGCTTCTGCATCCTCGCAAACCACGTTCGCGCATGGCGTCGCGTATTTTCCCGATATTCGCGTTCAACTCCCCGGCGCGCAGGCGCAGCTCCAGGGAACATTCAACCTGCTCAGCAAGCAGATTCACCTCATAGGCAAAGCCTCGCTGGAGCGCAACCTCTCGCATGCCACCACGGGCTGGAAATCCGCGCTTCTCAAGCCGCTCAGCCCCTTCTTCCGCCACAAAGACGCGGGCGCCATCGTCTCCGTCGCCCTCACCGGAACAGCCGCACATCCCAAACTCGGCCAGGACATCATGCACGACAAATAATCCCGCTGCGCCCGAGCCGGATGTACGATAAGCTGCGAAGTAAATCGTTTGCGCTCATGATCCTCTCCGGAAAAAATCTCGCAGCCGCAGTCCTCGCCCTTTTCGCTATCCAGACCGCGCTCGTCGTCGCCATGGTCCATCGCGAATCGCTCACATGGGACGAAGGCGATCACATGTTCGCCGGATACATGATGTGGAAGACCGCCGACTACGGCCTCAATCCCGAACATCCTCCGCTGGTCAAGCTCCTCGCCACTATACCTACGCTGCACGAGAAGTTATGGATCCCGCCCCTCCAGGGCCGCTTTTTTAAAGCCGAAGCCTACGAGGACGGCCGCGACTGGCTCGCGCGCAACGACGGAGCCAGTCAGCGCCTCGTCTTCCGCATGCGCCTTTCTGCCGGCCTGCTCGCCCTGGGCCTCGCGCTCACGGTCTTTTTTGCAGCGCGGGAATGGTTCGGCACAACCGCTGCGCTCATCGCGCTCACCCTCGTCGTCTTCGATCCCAACATCATGGCGCACTCCGCGCTCGTCACCACAGATATCGGCGTCAGCCTCTTCTTCCTCGCAACCATCTTCGCGTTCTATCGCTGGGCCACGCGTCCCACGCTCGGCCGTCTGCTGCTTGCGGGCCTTGCCGCCGGGCTGCTCGCCGCTACCAAGCATTCCGGCATCCTCATCGCGCCCATGCTCCTCCCGGTCATCGTGTACGAAGTCCTCCGCGCCGATCGCGGCATCCGCCTGCGTTGTGCGCTGCGCCTCTGCGGAGGCTTCGTGGCCATGGTGCTGATTGCCATCCCTGTGCTCTGGTCGTTCTACGGATTTCGCTACGCCGCGCGCCCCGCCGGACTCGCCCTCAGCACTTCGCTCGCTGACTACACCGCGCCGCTTGGACACTTCAACTCCGCTGTCGTCATGGGCGTCGCGCATCTGCACCTGCTGCCCGAGTCGTACCTGATGGGACTGGTCGACGTGAAGCGCATGGCGGAGTTCTACCCCACCTACATCTTCGGCATCGTTCACGCCCACGGCGTCTGGTATTACTTTCCAGCGGTTTTTCTCATCAAGACCACGCTGGGCCTGCTCGCGCTGTGCGCGCTGGCCGGATGGGCGGCGTTTACCGGCAAAATCGGCAAAACGCGCGAACTCGTCTGGCTCCTCGCTCCCGGCGCAACCTACCTTCTCGTCGCGATGGTCAGCGGCATCGACATCGGCGCACGCCACATCCTCCCTCTCTACGCCATGGCCGCCATCTTCGCCGGAGCCGGAGCCGCTGCGCTCAGCGAACGATCTCGAGCCTGGACGGGGATCGCCGCCGTCCTCATCGCCGCCCACATAGCCGGCAGCCTCATCACTTACCCCAACGAAATGGCGTTCGCCAACATGGCGTGGGGCGGGGCGAAGAATGCCCACAACCTGCTGAGCGACGCCAGCGTCGACTGGGCTCAGCAGCTTTACCAGGTCAAAGCGTGGCAGGATCAGCACCCCAGCGAGGAATGTTGGTTCGCCTACTTCGCGCGGCCTGAGATCGATCCCGCCACGTACGGCATCCACTGCCACCCTCTGCCCACCACTGACACCGAATGGATGAGCGGCGAGGAAATCACTCCGCCCATCCTCCACGGCGCGGTTATCATCAGCGCCGGCGACCTCAGCGGCTGCGAGTGGCCCAGCGGCGGCGTCAATCCTTATCGCGATTTCCAAAAGCTGCAGCCCGCCGAAGTCATCGACGACAGCGTCTTCGTCTATCAGGGCGATCTGCACGCAGAAAAGGCAGCAGCGCTCGATCGCGCCCAGGTGGCTCACGTCCTGCTCGCGTATCATCAGCCGCAACAGGCGCTGGCTCTCGCGCAACAGGCGGTCGCCATCGTTCCCGGCGACCTCTTCGCAGAAACCGCTCTCGGCGACGCGGAAGCCATGTCCGGCAACAAAGACGCAGCCCGCGCCGCCTGGCAGAGCGCCATCGCCACCGCGCGCCAGTTGGAGCCGGATGCCCAGGTCAGCTACGTCCCTGACCTCGAAGCCAAACTAGCCAGACTCTAACAAACGCAGAAACGCCCGGCCCCCATTGGGAACCGGGCGTTTGAATCTGCGCAGTCTACGCAAATGCCATGTTGATGTTCTCGATGGCCTCGTCAATCTCCGCGTTGTTCTTGTAGCCTACTGTCACGCTGTCCACGCCTGCGTCGCGGAAGGCAAACTTCATCGCCTTCTGCCGGTCTTCGCGGTTAAACGTGCCTTCGCCGGTCAGCTTCATGCTGATCACGCCAATGCCCGCGGCCCGCGCCTGGTGGATACGGCTCACCACCTCCGGCACGTTGCCTCGCCCCGGACCGTCGGCCACTTCCGTATCCATGCGCGTTCCGTTGTGGTTCACGCGAATCATCGCCACCTGCAACCAATGGAAGTCCGGAACCTGGCGCAGCGCTGGTAATCCGTGCACGGATGCCCCGCGTACCTTCACTGCCTGCCGATGCTGTGCCACGATTACTGCATCCTGCCAGTGCTTCGAGTCCTCAACCCAGCTGCCCGTGTGCTGCCAGTGCAGCAGCAGCACGTCGAAGTAGTCACTGTTAACCTGTCTGCGCAGCTCATCGATCTTCTTCTGCGGATCCATCGAATCTTCCGTCGTCACCTTCGTCATCAGCCGGTAGCTGTCGCGCGGAATCCCTTTTAGCGCGATCCCCAGCATCCGGTGCATGTCGTCGTACGTATCCGACGTCTCGTAGAAGCGAATTCCGCGATCGTAGGCGTGGCGAACCAGGCGGTTGAACTGTTCCTGACCCAGGTTGCGCTGCACCGCACCGCTAAAGCTCCCCGTGCCGAAGGCGAGGCGCGTCACCTTCACGTCGCTCTTGCCCAGCGTCACCCAGTCGGTGGCGGATCGCGTCTCGGCCGCAAGAGGAAGGGTGCCAAGGCTGGCCAGCGCGCCTGCAGCTGCGCCGGTCTTCAGGAAATCACGTCTGGAGAATTGGGACATAATTGCCCCTCCATTTCCGGAATCGTAGCATAGCCGCTGCAACGCTGGCTGAGTCGCCCGGAATCGATCTCATCAACGCGTACACACGAAATTCACGGTTTTCCGCCTGCGCGTGGTCACGAATTTGCATCCACGTAGGTGAGGTCGTCCATGCCCGGTCACACCACCACCAACACCGTCCTCATCGTTGACGACGATCAGGCTATTACGGACACCCTTGCTCTCATCTTCCGCATGCACGGCTATGACGCGCATGCTGCCTACTCCGCGGAACAGGCCATTGAGAGTATCGCTTCCTGCATCCCTGATCTGGCTCTGCTCGACGTCAATCTGCCTGGAATGAATGGGATCGACCTGGCCATCGTCCTCAAGGCCAACCACCCGGAGTGCCATCTCCTGCTGGTTTCCGGACACGAGCGCACTGGCGGCCTGCTCGAAGAAGCAGCCAGAAAAGGCTATGTCTTCAACATTCTCGCCAAGCCCATCCACCCTACGTTCATCCTCGAACGGGTGAAGTTGCTGTTGAACACCAGTCGGGCCAATTACGCGCTCTCGGACTGATTTTTCCGCCCAGTTCTATGTGATTTCAAAGATGTTTTCCGTCTTTGCCGCCTGCGCCAGCGCCCGATCCGCCAAGTGGCTGGCGATCGCGTAGAACTGCGTCGCGTACTTCGCCTCCGGTCCGGCCAGCGCCACCGGCATCCCGATATCCCCGCCCTGCCGAATCTCCGGCACAAGTTCCACCGACCCCAGGAAGGGAACGTTGAACTGCCGTGCCGTCCGCTCCGCCCCGCCCTTTGAGAAGATGTCGATCTCCGTATGGCAATGCGGACAGGTGAAGTGGCTCATGTTCTCCACAATCCCCAACACTTCCACGTTCACCTGATGGAACATTTCGAGCGCCTTACGAGCATCCTGCAGCGCCACGTCTGACGGCGTCGAAACGACCACCGCCCCGGTCAGCGGCACCGTTTGCACCAGTGAAATGACAACGTCGCCCGTTCCCGGCGGCAAATCCACCAGCAAAATATCCAGTTCGCCCCACTCCACCTGTTGCAGGAACTGCCGGATGATCTGGTGCAGCATCGGCCCGCGCATCACCAGCGGCTTGTCCCCCGGCGAAATAAAGCCCACGGAGATCACCTTCACTCCATGCGCAACGTTTGGCTCAATCTGGTTGTTCTCCCGGATCGTCGGTGTCCGTGACGAGCCCATCATCAGCGGCACGTTCGGCCCGTAGATGTCCGCGTCAATCAGGCCCGTTTTATATCCCAGCTTCGCCAGCGCGATGGCCAGATTCACGGCCAGAGTCGTTTTGCCCACGCCGCCTTTCCCGGAACCGATGGCAACAATGGATTTCACGCCTGGCAATGCTGTCGGAGGCTGGGGAGTTTGACCGTGAGCCATAATCGATTTCCTTTTTGCCGCTAGCTCTTCGCAGGAGCGGCAGGTTCAAACTTGGTAATGTGGCGGCGTCGCGCTTCGACTTCCCGCTGTTCGCGGCGGCGGCCGGCATCGTTGAAGCGCCGCTTCTCTACGTCGTTCTGCAAATCCAGCGGCGGAACCGGGACCCGCCGGCCCTGCGTGTCAATCGATACAAACGTCAGATACGCCGAGGCCACATGATGCAGCACGCCGGCCAGCGCGTTCTCCACCCAGACCTTCACGCCCACTTCCATCGACGTCTTAAATGCCCGGTTCACCGACGACTTCAGAATCAGCAAGTCGCCCACATGCACCGGTGCAATAAAGTCGATGTGCTCCATCGACGCCGTCACCACGTGGCTGCGTGCGTGTCGATAGGCGGACATCGCGCCCACCAGGTCGATAAAATGCATCAGGCGTCCGCCCAGCAGATTGCCCAGCGTGTTCGTGTCATTGGGCAAAATCAGCTCGGTCATTTCGGACTGCGACTGGGCCACAGCGCGCGCAGGCAGCGCCGGACCATTCATTTCCATTCGGCTCTCCATATATCTCTAGCTTACGGGCGCAGAGCCGATGACGCAAAGCTGACGGCCTCGCACCTGTACCCCACACGCTTTCTTGCGCCAACGTTTTGCGCCCCACCCCCTCGCCAGGGAATCATTAATGTAGAAGGAACCATGGACAAGATCGCAACCCTCAACGAAATTCTGGCTCAGGACCCCACCAACGCCTTCGCTCGCTACGGCCTGGCCATGGAATTTGCCGGCCGCAACGATACTGCTTCCGCCCTCGCGGAATTCGACCGCCTGCTGGCGGACCACCCCGACTACACCGCGGGCTATTTCATGGCCGCCCAAACCCTGGCCCGCGCCAGTCGCACCGCCGAAGCCAAACAGCGCCTTGCCGACGGCATCGTCTGCGCCAAACGCACAGGCAACCAGCATGCCCAGCGCGAAATGCAGGCCATGCTCGATGACATGGAGATTCCTGAGTAGTCCAAAGAAGTGCACCCCGCAGAATCAAGCGGGTAACGCGGAACGCAAAAGAAATCCTGCCCGTCCGGCACAACCGCCCGGGCACGAGCATAATGACTCAATCATGAGAATTCCCCTGTTTCCCCTGGACACGGTGCTTTTCCCTGGAACAGCGCTACCGCTGCACATCTTCGAGGAGCGTTATCGCGAGATGATCAGCGAGTGCCTGGTGCAGGACAAATCCTTTGGCGTGGTTCGCGCCGACGGCGACAAGCTCGCCATCGTGGGCTGCACAGCCAAAGTCGTGCGCGTGCTCGAGCGCTTTCCTGACGGACGGATGGACGTTCTCTGCGAGGGCGAACGCCGCTTTGAAATTGACGCGCTCGATGAGTCGCGCAAATTCCTCCAGGCCGACGTCGACTTCTTTGACGACGAGGGCGAAGGTTCCACCCGCACCCAGCGCGAAGAGTGTGCTGCGCTGCATTTCGCCACTCTGCACCTCGCCGGAATCACCACGCCCGCCATCCACCTGGATCTGAACGCCCCGGTGGCCTTTCAACTGGCCGACGCGCTGCCCTCTGACCTTGGCTTCAAACAGCAATTGCTCGGCAGCCGCTCCGATGCCGACCGCACCATCCGCCTTCGCGATTTCTACAACGAAATGCTGCCCAAACTCCACAACGTCGCCGGCGATGCCCCCACCGGCCCCATCATGTAGCCCAAATTCGATACCCTGTTCTTGCGACGGCTACCCGCCGAGTATCGTCGAATAGAAGCACCCCAGCATTCAGCTTCAGCAACCCGGCACAGGAGTCATCATGAGTACCCGGCACACAACCCCGGCGGAAACGCCGCAGCGGACCCAACCCTCGCACCTGCCGCAAACGCTCGGCGAGTTGCGGACCAGCCGCGACTTCAGCGAGATCCGCCTGCGCACCCGCCATGTGAAAGACGAGATGCGCGAGAACCTCATCGCTCGGCTCAAAGCGCACGAAACCATCTTTCCCGGCATCATCGGCTACGAAGACACCGTCGTCCCGCAAATCGTCAACGCCGTTCTCTCGCGCCAGAATTTCATCCTCCTCGGCCTTCGCGGCCAGGCTAAAAGCCGCATCCTGCGCGCGCTCACCGCGCTGCTCGACGAGCACACGCCCTACGTGGCAGGCTGCGAAATCCGCGACAACCCGTATCAGCCCATCTGCCGCCGCTGCCGCGACCTCATCGTCGAGCAGGGCGACGCCACACCCCTCGGCTGGCTCACCCGCGACGAGCGCTACGTCGAAAAGCTCGCCACACCCGACGTCACCGTGGCGGACCTCATCGGCGACCTCGACCCCATCAAAGCCGCGCGCGGTGGCCACGACCTGGCCAGCGAAATGACCATGCACTACGGCCTGCTCCCTCGCGCCAATCGCGGCATCTTCGCCGTCAACGAACTCCCCGACCTCGCCGGAAAAATTCAGGTCGCGCTCTTCAACATCATGCAGGAAGGCGACGTGCAGATTAAGGGCTACCCCGTCCGCCTCGAGCTCGATGTCGCCCTCGTCTTCAGCGCCAACCCTGAGGACTACACCGCGCGCGGCAAAATCGTCACGCCCCTCAAAGACCGCATCGGCTCCGAGATTCGCACTCACTACCCCGAGACTCTCGAAGAGGGAATTGCCATCACCGCGCAGGAAGCGTGGACCCAGCGCGAGCTCGGCGACACCGCCCTTCCCCAATATCTCCGCGAAGTCATCGAGCAGGTCGCCTTCACCGCGCGCGAAGACAAAAAAGTCGACAAGCGCAGCGGCGTCAGCCAGCGCCTCCCCATCTCCACCCTCGAGCTCGCCGTCTCCAACGCCGAACGCCGCGCCCTGCTCCATGGCGAATCCCGCGTCGCGCCTCGTGTCGGCGATCTCTTCACCGCGCTCCCTGGCATCACCGGCAAACTGGAACTGGAATACGAAGGCGAGATGAAGGGCGCCGACATCGTTGTTCGCGACATCGTCCGCGCCGCCATCGGCAAAATCTTCGACAAGTATTTTGCCGACGTCAACACCCAGCAGATCGAGCAGTGGTTCAATCTCGGCGGCACCGTCAAAATCTCCGACGATCAGCCCGCCAAAGCCACGCTCCAGGAGCTGAAACAGATTCAGGGCCTCCAGGAAAAACTCGCGCCCCTCGGCATCAAAAGCAGCGACGCTCCTGAAATTGTCATCGCGGCCGCCGAATTCCTTCTCGAAGGCATGTGCGCGCATCGCCGCATTAGCCGCAACGAAGAACGCAGCTTCGCGGCGCAGCGCAAGCCCCAGGAAAAGAACGTCGAACGCGTCGAAGCCGAACGCGAATACGAACAATGGCAAACCCGCAAAACTCGCCGGGGCAGCTTTAACTAAACGGCGCGCGAACCAACAGGGAAGTCGCATGAAAACCGTTCGCTACACCAAATTTACCGGCGATCTGGCTGGCGAAATGAGCATGGACGACTTGCTCAAGGCGCTCAGCGACTACCTGCTCGACTCCGGCTTTCAGAATCCCTACGCCGAATTTCAGGATCTCGACCAGACCATGGACGATCTGCGCGAGGCCCTCCGCCGCGCCCTCGAACAGGGTGACGCCTTCGACGAAAGCATGCAGCAGAAAATCGATCAGATGGCCGCGGAAGGCCGCCTCGACGAACTGATCGACAAGCTCATCAGCCGTATGGAGAGCGAGAATTACATCTCTACCGACTCCTCGCAAAATCCCGGCACCGTTTCCGAATCAGCAGGGCAGACCGGCGGCCCGCAAACCGAAGCGCGCTTCGAAGTCACCGACAAGAGCCTGGATTTTCTCGGCTACAAAACGTTGCGCGATCTGCTCGGCTCCCTCGGCAAAGCCAATCTCGGCCGCCACGACACGCGCCACTACGCCACCGGCGTCGAAACCAGCGGAGGCTCCCAGCCCTACCAGTTCGGCGACACTCTCAACCTCGATGCCGGCGCCACGCTGAAATCCGCCATCGCCCGCGAAGGCCTCACCCTCCCGCTCAACATGGAGTACAGCGACCTTCAGGTGCATCAGTCCGAATATCAAAGCTCCTGCGCCACCGTCGTCATGCTCGACTGCTCGCACTCCATGATCCTCTACGGCGAAGATCGTTTCACCCCCGCCAAGCGCGTCGCCATGGCCCTCGCGCATCTCGTCCGCACCCAGTATCCCGGCGACACGCTCTCGCTCGTGCTCTTCCACGACTCCGCGGAAGAGCTCCCCATCTCGCAACTCGCCCGCGTCAAAGTCGGACCGTATTACACCAACACCCGCGCCGGCCTGCAGCTCGCGCAGCGCATCCTCCAGCGCCAGCGCAAAGACATGAAGCAGATCGTCATGATCACCGACGGCAAGCCCTCCGCGCTCACCCTCCCCGACGGCCGCATCTACAAGAACGCCTTCGGCCTCGATCCGCTCGTCGTCAGCGAAACCCTCGAAGAAGTCGCGCGCTGCAAGCGCCAGAACATCCTCATCAACACCTTCATGCTCGCCTCCGACTTCGGCCTCGTCCAGTTCGTCCAGAAAGTCACGCAGATGTGCAAAGGCAAAGCCTACTTCACCACCCCCGACACGTTAGGCGAATACCTGCTGATGGACTACATGCAGCGCCGCATGAAGACCATCCACTAACAATCCCTCTTGCTGCCCGCACAGCAACTGATAATCTGTCCTCATCATTTCCCCGGAAGACATACCGCCGCACCAAACCGTGCCACAGGACCCGCTCATCATCGCGGGCCTACCGCCGCCTGCGCCAGAATCGGCGCACACCGAGTCGCCGCACTCATCTGTGGCCGCCGAAATTCCCGAGCCTGTGAAGGAGCATGACCCCATGCTGGACGTCCACCCAGTCCACCACGCCGCCACCACCTGGCGCGACTTCCTCATCCACATCGCCACCATCGTGCTCGGCTTGCTCATCGCCATCGGACTCGAACAGACTGTGGAACTGCTCCATCACCGCCACCAGCGTCAGCAACTCCAGGAGGACCTCCGCAACGAGGCCGCACAGAATCTCCAGGTCATCGACCGCGACTTGAAGATGCAAAATCTCGAGCCATGGTTCCAGCAGGCGATCACCGCAGCCCCCGCGGCCGGATATTATAAAATCCGCATCACCTTGCCTTCAGCGCCTTGCCTTCCCGGCTCGGTCGGTACCGCGGAGTACCGCTATTTCGCCCCATCCCAGGCAGTGTGGACCACGGCTAAAGAAAGCGGCATCGTTGCCTTTCTTCCCCCCGCAGAGTCCCGCATGTACGCGCGCCTGGCCCACAACTACGACCTTCTTGAAAGCGTGCGCGACCAGGTTTTCAACGATTGCCAGGCGATCACCGCCATGCGGCTGCGTTTTGCTCAACGGGCCGATGCGTCCGGCGCACCCGAAGTCTGGACCATGACCCCCGAACAGGCCGAGCGCCTCGCCTCCACCGCTGCTGATACCAAAATCGCGATCCAGGGGCTTCTCTTTCGCCTCCGCTGGTCCAGGGTCTACGAGCAGGGCATCCTCCACGGTGAAACCGCGGCCGACATCAAAATGATGACCATCGACCAGGAAATCTTCGAAGACCCCCTGCTGCAAAGCGATCCGCAGAAACGTTAAGAAAGAGGCGGTGTTACTTCCGCTTTGCCGGTAATCCACTGGCAACGCCCGGCTGGAATGCTGCTAGCATTGAGCCACTATGCAGCTAACGTTGAGGGTCAACAACGGTAATACCGTCACGGGAGCAGTCGGAGGCAAAGGGGTTTTGGGCGTTAGCATCACGGTCTTCGCCCCTGCGGCGGGAAATGAGCCAACCGGAAAGGCAGTGATCCGCGCGTTTGAGTCATCGAAGGTGTCGGAGTGGAGAGCCGATGACCTCTCCATCGGCGACAAGGTCGAGATTCATCTCCTGCCGGATGGCGAAGCCGACTCACCTACTTCTACCGTGCAAGGCTCCGATGCGCCCATGTTCCTCTTCTCCGATCCAAGCCACGCTCGAAATGTGCTGGCAGCATTGCACGTTTGCAATGAGCAGCTTCAGGGAATTCTTCGGACGGCGAAATATGCTGAACCACACGATGAGGCTCTGAAGATTCAGACCGCGGTTGCAAACGTTGTTCGGCACTTGGGTACTCATCTGATCATGCCGACAGTCAAACGGCATCCAGAGCTTGTGTCAGAGGCAAAAGAGTTGGGACTGCTCGACTAATTTCGTTCCAGATGGTGTCTCAGGCCAGCGCGGCGGACGTTTGGTCGGCGATCCGGAAGTGTGGCCCAATGCCGCCCCTCATTCCGCCTGCGCCGCCACCCGCCGCACATGAAACCCCCGCACCGATGAGCTAAACCCCGCCTCCCTTAAGAACCCCGCTAAAAAATGATCCTGCGCCGTCACCCCGCCAATCGTCGCGATCAACAGCGACCCATGATGCCGAGTCTCCGGGTTTTGTAACAATTCCTGTGCCAATTCCGCCAGAAATCCCGCCAAATCCCGCGCCGCCGCCGAACGATCAGGCTCATCCCCCGGCAAAAACACCTGCAAATTCGGATTACTCCGCCGCAAATATGCCACCAACGCCCCATTGCGCAGAATCACGTTGGCCCCAACGGCCCGCGTCAGCGAAGCCCCAGCCTCCTCCGCCTCCGGCCAGCGCAGCACGCTCCCCCACGGATTCGCCGGGTCCGCCGCCGCCAGCATCACCATCTCCGCGTTCGCCGGCGCAGACGTGCGCAGCGAACGCATCAACTCCAGCGCCGCCGGCAACGCAAACTGCGCCGCCCCCAGCCCCGCCGCAAAATATCCGCGCCGCACCTTGCCGCTGGCCTCCAGCGCTTTCAGCACCTCGTACACCGCGGAAAATCCTCCCGGCAAATTCTCCTGCACCGCCGTCTCCCGCGTCACAATCCCATGCCGCTCCAGCAACTGCAGCGCAACCGCATGGCTCCACGCCGTCTGCGCCACAGGCGTGCTGCGATCCGCCGCCGCCACCAGCGTCCATCGTCCCTGCGCATTCGGCGGCGTCGTTCGCCGCGAACGAAACGCCCCCTGCACATGCTCCCGCTTCCCGCGCGACGTTTCCGGCTTCACAATGTATGCCCGCAGCGCATGCAGCGTGTCATTCGTCACCAGCCCGCGCCACACCAGGCTCCACAGCGCATCAATCGTCTCCCCCGGATACCCTCCGCCCGTCGCCTCATGCACCTGCGCAAAGAAGGCCGCCCCGCCCCGCGCCAACTCCGCCAGCACCGCCTCTTCCCGCGGCGACAGCGGCTCAACGAATCCCGTACGCGGCGGCAACAGCTCCGCCATCCGGTCCGATAAATACAGCGACACCCGCCCATCGCGTTCGCCCAGAGCATCGAACCCGCACCACGCCACCTCGCCCGCCGCAATCAACGTATCCAGATCCGCCGGCGCATACCGCGCCAGCCGCGCCGGCAATATCTGCGACTCCAGCAGCGACGCCGGCAGCGGAGCCCCTTCTAGCGCTTCAATGGTGTCCAGCAGCGCGTCCATCCCCCGCCGCCGCGTCAGGACTCCCTGCCAATGCGTGGCAAATCGCGCCAGCAGCCGCGGCTCCGCCGGCTCAATCTCTTTCCGTAACCGTGTCAGTGACTTATTGCGGATCAACCGCAGCGATTCCGCGTCGCACCACTCCCGATGCGCTCCGCCCCGCCGGAATCCTCCCTCCAGCACGCGCCCATCCAGCACCAGCGTCCGTAATGCCGCCTCCGCCGAAGGCGCCTCCATCCCAAATCGCCCCGCAACCTCCCGCAGCGTGAACGGCCCATGCGTCCGCGCATACCGCCGCACTAACTCGAGCGCCGGAGCAGCCACCGGCGCGAGCAGCGCCTTCGGCAACCCCGCCGGCAACGCAATCCCCAGGCCATCCCGATAGCGTGCAGCCTCCTCGACAGCAATGAACCGTTCGTCCCCGGCGATCTCAACCTCGATCACCCGCTGCGCCTTCACTAATTTTCCAAGCGCCAGCAACAACTCCGGCGAAGCAACCCGCAGCGCCATCTCCTCCCGCGATAAGTCCCCTAGCCGCAGCAGCAAATCGTGCATCCCATCCGCCGATCGGGCTCGCTGCTCATCACCCAGCATCTGCAACTGCGCTTCCACCTCGCCGATCGCCACAGGATCCAGCAACTCCCGCAAATCCGCGTCGCCCAGCAACTCCCGCAGCTGGCTCTGGTCAATCGAGAGAGCCTGCGCCCGCCGCTCCGCCAGCGGTGCATCGCCGTCGTAGATGAAATTCCCCACATATCCAAACAGCAGCGAAGCCGCAAACGGCGAGGCCTTCGGCGGATCCACCACATGCACCGCGATCTCCCCTGCCTTGACCGACCGCAGCACATCCACCAGCGCCGTCATGTCGAAACTGTCCCGCAAACATTCCCGATAAGCCTCCAACAGCATCGGAAACGACGGATACCTCGAAGCCACCGCCAACAAATCCGCCGCCCGCTTGCGCTGCTGCCACAGCGGAGATCGCGTCTGCGCTCGACGCCGCGGCAACAATAGCGCCCGCGCCGACGCTTCACGAAACTTCGCCGCAAACAACGCCGTCCCGCTCAACTGTCGCACCACCAGGTCCGTCACCGCTTCCGGATCCGGCAACAACATCGCCGCGTCCGGCGCCGCATCCACATCCGGGAAGCGCAGCACAAACCCATCATCCGTCCACATGCTCTCCACATGCGGCCCGCCCGCCCGCGCAATCTGTTCCACCGCCGCCATCGCCCAGGGAGCGTGGACGCGGCTCCCAAAGAGAGTCAGCACGCACACCCGCCAATCGCCCATCTCGTCGCGAATACGCTCGATGACAATGTTGCGATCATCTGGGACCGTCACGGTGACTTGAGACTGCTCCGCCAGATAAGCGATCAGGCTTTCCGCCGCCGGCGTGTCCAAATCATGCTCCCGCACCAGCCGGCTGATCGCTGCGTTCGGAGGCAATGCGCGCAGCTCCCGCACCAGCGCCCCAATCCGCCGCCCGAACTCAAGCGGTCGCCCGGCCAAATCTCCGTGCCAGAACGGCAGCTTGCCCGGCTGTCCAGGCGCAGGTGAAACCAGCACTCGGTCGTGCGCAATCTCATCGATCCGCCAGCTCGACGCGCCCAGCGCAAACACATCGCCCACGCGACTCTCGAACACCATCTCCTCGTCGAGTTCGCCCACTCGCACCGGCTTCTTGTGCTCGCCCGAGAGAAACACCCCGTAGAGGCCGCGATCTGGAATCGTTCCCGCATTCAGAATCGCCAATCCCTTCGCGCCTTCGCGGGGCGTCAGCAAATCGCGCTCGCGGTCCCACGTTATCCGCGGACGCAGCTCCGCAAATTCATCCGACGGATAACGCCCCGACAGCAAATCCAGCACGCTCTCCAGCGTTGCCCGCGTCAGCGAAGCAAACGGCGCAGCGCCCCGCACCACGTCGAACAAATCATCAACAGAAATCTCCGCCTCCCGCGGCCGCTCTCCTCTTCGTCTTGGCAGCGACACGCGCGGAGGCTGCGCCACCGTCGCCACAATCTGCTGCGCCAGCACATCCAGCGGATTCCGCAGAATCGCCGTCGACTCCACCAGCCCCTCATGCATCGCCCGCGTCACCGCCGCGCACGCCACCAGATCCGCGCGGTACTTCGGAAAAATCATCCCCTCGCTCACCACGCCCACGCGGTGCCCCGCGCGCCCAATGCGCTGCATCCCGCTCGCCACCGAAGGCGGCGCCTCAATCTGGATCACCAGATCGATCGTCCCCATATCTATGCCCAGTTCCAGCGAAGACGTCGCCACCAGTGCGCGCAATTGCCCCTGCTTCAGTTGCTCTTCAATCTCGCGCCGCTGCGCCGCAGCCAGCGATCCATGATGCGCTCGTGCAAGCGGTTCTTCTGCCAATTCGTTGATCGCGCCCGCCAGCCGCTCCGCCGTCCGCCGGTTGTTCACAAAAATCAGCGTCGACCTCCGCTTGCGCACAATCTCCAGCAATCGCGGGGGAATCGTCGTCCAAATCGATGCCCGCTTTGGCTTGTCGTCGCCAGTGGCAGGCTCAAGCGGCGTCAGCTTCGCCAAATCCTCCACCGGCAAATGAACCTGCAGCGCCAACTCCTTCGGCGCGCTCCCATCCACAACCGTCACCGGCCGAAACGTTCTCTCCGCATCGCGAAGATCGCCGGGCCCCTGCGAATCCACCGGCTCTGTCCCTGCAAGGAACCGCGCCACTTCCTCCAGCGGCCGCTGCGTTGCCGAAAGCCCAATCCTTTGGATTCGCTGTTGGGCAATCGCTTCGAGCCGCTCCAAACTAAGCGCAAGATGCGCGCCGCGCTTCGTTGGTACCAATGCGTGAATCTCATCCACGATCACCGTATCGACCGTTCGCAGCGCCGCCGCCGTCTCCGACGTCAGCACTAAATACAGCGACTCCGGTGTGGTAATCAGAATCTCCGCAGGATGGCGCCGAAATCGCGCACGCGCGCTCTGCGGCGTGTCCCCGGTTCGGATCGCAATTTCCGGCTCGCGGAATTCCACCCCGTCGCGCCGCGCAATCTCTGCCATCCCCGCCAGCGGCACGCGCAGGTTTCGCTCCACATCCACCGCCAGCGCCTTCAGCGGCGAGATGTAGACCACGCGGCATCCGCCCTCAGCCGCTGCGGGCCGCAGCATCAGCCGATCTAAACAGGAGAGGAACGCCGCCAGCGTCTTGCCCGTCCCCGTCGGCGCCAGAATCAGTGTGCTCTCGCCTCGCACAATCGCCGGCCACCCCAGCCGCTGAGGCGCAGTCGGTTCCCCGAGCGCCGCGCGAAACCATGCACGCGTCACCGGATGAAATAATTCCAGCGCGTCGGGCTCAGACCCGGCCTCAGGCCTGCCGCCAGTTCGCTTCTGTCTCGCCGAGGTTTTCTTCGCCGTCATCCCTGTCCGTGAGGATATCGCCGCAGCCCCTGTTTATGCCTGCAACTGCGGCAACGGCCGGTACCAGACAGCTTTTGGCGTCAGCACCGTCTCCCAGTGCGTCTCCATACGCGGCTGCTCGCTCATCCCCAAAAGCAAAACGCCGTCCGTCGCCAGCGAGCGATGCATTCCTAGCAAAACTTTCCGCCGCGTTTCCTGCGGAAAATAAATCATCACGTTGCGCAGAAAAATTACGTCGAAGCGCTCCCACATCGGTTGCGGATCGCACAGGTTGCGCTGCTGGAAGCGACATATCCGTTTGATGTCTGGCGCCGCTTCCCACTCATCGCCGGTCCGCACAAGGTACCTCAGGAGAAAGCGCGCCGGCAGCCCGCGATTGATTTCCAGCCGCTGGTATCGCCCCACGCTCGCTCGCCGCACCATCTCTTCCGACAAATCCGTCCCCAAAATATCAATCTTCCAATTCGCCAGGGCAGGGAAGTGCTCCCGCAACAGCATCGCCAGCGAATACGCCTCCTGCCCGCTGGCGCTGGCCGCCGACCAAAAGCGCAGCGTGCGCGTCTCACCGCGCGCCGCAATCAGCGCCGGTAGCAGCTCTGTGCGCAATAGATCGAAAGTCGGCGTATCGCGAAAGAAGCTCGTCTCGTTGATCGTCATCGCCTCGGCGACCGACCGCTGCAGCGTTCGCCCCCTATCCGTCCGCAACACCGAAACCAGTTCATTCAGCGATTGCAGGCCGCGATTGCGCACGAGCAGCTGCAGCCGCGACTCAAACAAATAGTTCCGTGCCGGATCGACGTGGTTGCCGGAGTTGCGCATCACTACCGCTCGCAGATATTCGGCGTCCTTGGTGGAGAGGCTCATACCGCGGCGGCCTCCACCGGCCCGCGCCGCCCTGCCAGCGCCACGCAACGGCCCATTTCTCCCGCCATACTTTCCAACGGCAGAATTTTATTCGCCAGCCCGGCATTCGCCACCGCTCCCGGCATGCCCCAAATCACACTCGTCGCCGCATCCTGTGCGAAAACTGTGCCCCCCGCTGCACGAATCGCGCGGCATCCGGCGAGCCCATCACTTCCCATCCCCGTCAAAATCACGCCCAACAGCCGTCCCCCGGTAGTTTCGGTCGCCGTGCGAAACAGGGTGTCCACCGACGGCCGGCAGAAATTCTCCGGCTCATTCTGATTCAGCCGCAGTCGAAAATCCCGCGCCAGTTCCATATGCCAGTCGCCGCGCGCAATATCCACCACGCCCGGCTCCGGCTTCACTCCCGATGCCGCCTCGCGCACCCGCACCGCGCACAGCGAATTCAACCGCTCTGCCAGCAGTCCCGTAAATAGCCGCGGCATATGCTGCACAATCAGGACCGGCAGCGCGAACGCTGCGGGAATCTTCGGCAGCAAAACTTCCAGCGCCGCCGGTCCTCCGGTCGAAACGCCAATCACCACTACCCGCGGCCCATTTCCAGAGCCGGCGACGCACCCGCACCCAGGCCCTGAAACGGCACGCGGCTTATCCGGCGGCTGCGGCATTTTTGGAAACAGCGCCAGAATCTTCGGCAGCAGGTCCCGTGCCAGCGTGCCCACGCCTTCGCGGAATCCCGATTGCGCCGCCGGCTTGCTTACGTAGTCGGTCGCCCCGCGCGACAACGCGTCCAGCGTGATGCGCGCCCCGCGCCACGTCAGCGTGCTGCACATTATCACCGGCACGCGCCGGTCCCGTAGGCGAATGCGCGAAAGCACATCCAGCCCGTTCATTCCCGGCATTTCAAAATCCAGCAGCGTCAGATCCGGCTTCACCCGGTCGAATTCCTCCAGCGCTTCCTCGCCGTTCCCCGCCGATGCCACTACTTCAATTCTCGGATTGGTTTCCAGCGCCATGCGCAACAAACTTCGCATCACTGCGGAGTCGTCCACGACCAGTACGCGAATATGGCGCGTGCCAGCCGTTTCGCTGGTCATGCGTCCTCCACTCCGGCCATCCGCAGTTTGTCGATCAGTCCTTCCTCATCGAACGGTTTCAGGAGGTACTCATCCGCGCCCGCCAGCAACGCCGTTTCTATGTGATCGTTCTCCGCCTCCGTCGTTACCATCACAATCTTCGTCGCGTCCAGGCGGTGATCCGCGCGCGCCGCCTGCAACAATTCCAGCCCCGACATCACCGGCATATTCCAGTCCACCAGCGCCACAGCAAACGGCCCTGCGTCGCGCAGGCAATTCAGACCCTCTCGCCCATCCGCGGCCTCTACGCATTCCATGCCGCGCTCGACCAGCGCCCGGCGTAGGAAATTCCGAATAAAGCGCGAGTCATCTACCAGCAGAGCGCGCATCGCCATCGTCTCTCACTTCCCCTCGCCGCCAGCCTGTTGCCACGAGCCTGCGGCGTCAGGCTGCCGCTGCTTGTGCGGCCAGCCGCATCGGGTGCAGCCGCTCCGGCTCCAAAGTCACCAGCAGCCGCTCCTTCAACTTCCATGCGCCGCCAAATAAACTCTGCCGCCGGCTGTCCAGCGTGGCGGGATTCGGCTCGTACTCGGCCGCCGACACCTGCATCACTTCCCCTACCGAGTCCACAAACATCCCAAACGGCCCGTCGCTCGACTCGAACACCAGAACATCCTCGGGTCCCGGCGCCGCTTCCATCCCCAGCACCCGGCGCAGCGAGATCGCCGTCAGCACTTCGCCGCGATAATGCACCAGCCCTCCAACAAAATACGGTGCCAGCGGCACCGGTTGCGTCGCCGGCTTGCCCAGGATCTCCAGCACATGCGCAATCGGGACGCCGTACCACGTGTCGCCCACGCGCACGGAACACACTTCCGTCTTTCGCTCTGCGATATCCTTCATCGCCCCGCCTCTCCGCAGAAGTCAGTCTCGAGTGCTGCTATGCCCGCCAGGCTCACAATGCTCGTCACCTTCTCGTGCAGCAGCGTCAGGCCCGCTGCCATCGCGCCCGTGCCCGCTTCCTCCAGATGCCGTCCGCCCGTCACATCCAGTACCTGCGAGACCGTCATTCCAATCTGGCGGTCGCCGTCGCGGCACACCACCACGGTGGTCTGCGCTTCCGGATCGCCATCCGCCAGGCATGCTGCCGCATCGTCCAGCGGCAGCAGCGCGCCCTCGAACCGCAGCACCGGTCGCGATCCTGCCATCTCAATGCGCGACCGCGGAATCCTCTCGATGCGCACCACCGTCGACAGCGGCAGCGCCGCCCGCCGTCCATCTGCCTCCACCAGCAAATAGTCGTCGAGTCCCGCGTTGGGTTCCGCGTCCAGCGTGTCTTCCGCCGCTCCCGTCAACCGCACGCCCGCGTTCTGCGCAATCGCGCTGGGGTTCAGGATCAGCGCCATCTCCCCATTTCCCAGAATCGTTGCGCCCGCGTAGTAGCCAATCTCACGCAGCACGGCCGCCAGCGGCTTCACCACAATCTCTTCCGGATCCGCCAGGCCATCCACTACCAGTCCAAAACGCCGTCCCTCAGCGTTCAGAATCGCAATGTCGCACGTCATCTCAGCGTCGCGCGGCGGTTGCTGCAACAGGCGGTCGAGAAAGATCAGCGGCAGCAAATGCCCGCGCAGCCGGTAGAGCGCCGCGCCTTCTATCCACTCAATGCGGCTGCCGATCTCGTCTTCGTTCAAATGCACCAGCTCCGTCAGTGCGCCCTGCGGCACTGCGAAATTCTGTCCCCGGCTGTGCACGATCAGCGCGGGAATGATGGCCAGCGTCAGCGGAATCCGCAGGCGCAGCGCCGTGCCCTCGCCCGCCCTGCTGTCCACCTCCACCTTGCCGCCAATCTTCTCCACATTCGTGCGCACCACATCCATTCCCACACCGCGGCCCGAAACGCTGGTCACCGCCGCAGCTGTCGAGAATCCGGGCAGAAAAATCAGCTGCAGAATGTCGCGCTCGCTCATCTGCTCGGCGCGCGCCATCGTAACCAGCCCCCGCTCCAGCGCTTTCTCGCGGATACGCGAGAGGTTCATCCCCGCCCCGTCATCGTGCACTTCCACCATTACGTGGCTGCCCTCGTGATAGGCGCGCAGCCGTACCGTTCCCTCCGCAGGCTTGCCGTTCGCCACGCGCACTTCCGGCATCTCTATGCCGTGATCGATGCAGTTGCGAATGGCATGCGTCAGCGGGTCGCGAATCGCTTCCAGCAGGCTCTTGTCCAGCTCCGTGTCCTCGCCTTCCAACTCCAGCTTCACCTGCTTGCCCAGCCCCAGCGCCAAATCCCGCACCAGCCGCGGGAAGCGCGAGAACACGTGGCTCACCGGCTGCATCCGCGCCTTCATCACCGACTCGCGCAGGTCCGCCGTCACCATATCCAGCCGCCGACCGAGCAACGCGAACCCCGCATCCGCGCTGGTGGCCTGCAGAATCTGATTGCGCGTCAGCACCAGCTCACCTACCAGGTTCATCATCCGGTTCAGCAGGTCCACATCTACACGCAGCGTCGAATCTGCTGTCCCGCCGCCAGTCGCCGCCGCCGGAGCCGCATCAGCAGGTTCTGCTTTTGCGGTCACTTCAGATTTCGCGGGCCGCACCGGAACCGCTCCGGCATCGGCGGATGCGGAACGTTGTGTTTCCGGCTCATCCCATGCCTTCGCCGGCGCAGATTCCCGGTGCAGCCCTGCCTCGCCGGCCTTCGACCATGCGGTATCGACCAGCAGAGGCGCAACTCGTTTTCCCGCTCCAGCCCCGCGCCGCTTGCCCGGCTGCCGCGGCTTGCGCACTCGCACCGGCACTGCCATAGCCGCTGCCAACTCCGGCTCGGATATCGCAGCTTCGGGTTCCGCGACTACTCCGACCGCGGCCACTCCACTCCGCTGCAGCGCTTCCAGCCGCGCAATCATCGCAGCATCCTCGGGCGCATTCTTGCCCTCGGCTCCGGTCTGATCAATTGACCGCAGCACGCCCCTCAGCCGGTCCATCAGCGTCAGCAGTCCGCTGATAATCTCCGCGTTCGCCTCCAGCTTTCCGTCGCGCAGCAGTCCCAGCAGGTTCTCGCCCGCGTGCGACAACGATTCCAACCGGCTGAATCCAAGAAACCCCGTGGTGCCTTTAATCGTGTGCACCGCTCGAAAAATCTCCGCCAGCAACTCCGCATCGCCCGGCCGGTTCTCCAGATCGGTCAGGCACCGCTCCATGCGGTCCAGCCCTTCCTGGCTCTCCAATAGAAATTCGCGCGTAAGGTCATCCACACTTCCGTTATCGGAAAGGCGTTGGGGAACTTGAGATGCGTTTGCCTCAGCCCCTGCAAACCATTAGCCTCATAGAGAAATGTCCAACCCCGATTCCGCCCAACTGGACCGTCTCCGCGACGCCGCCCAGCAAGCCGCCCAGAACGCCTACGCCCCCTACTCCCGCTTCTACGTCGGCGCCGCCCTCCTCTTTGACGACGGCCAAATCGTCACCGGATGCAATGTCGAAAACATGTCCTACGGCCTCACCAGCTGCGCCGAACGCAATGCCCTCTTTCGCGCCATCAGCGAACACGGCCCCGGCCGCAAAATTGTCGCCATCGCAGTGACCAATCGCAACGGCGCCGCCAGCCCTCCCTGCGGCGCGTGCCGCCAGGTGATGAGCGAATTCGTTACTCCCGGCGCCGTCATCACCTTCCCCGGCGACCACGGACCCGAAACCCTCCCCTTCGCAGAAATTCTCCCGTTCAGCTTCCACTTCGAAGGGCCCGCCACAAAATGAGCCTCCACGCAGTCGACATCATCCGCAAAAAACGCGATGGGGAAGAGCTCACCGCTGACGAGATCCGCTACATCGTCGAAGGCGCAGCCCGCGAAACGATCCCCGAAGAGCAACTCTCCGCCTGGCTTATGGCCGTCTTCCTCCGCGGCCTCACCCTCGCTGAGCTCGACACCCTCACCACCGCCATGCGCACTTCCGGCGACGTTCTCCAGCACAAGGGCCTTAGCCGTCCCACCGTCGACAAGCACTCCACCGGCGGCGTTGGCGACAAGACCTCCTTCCTCGTCGCGCCCATCGCCGCCGCAGCCGGTCTCGCCGATCCCATGATCAGCGGCCGCGCCCTCGGCCACACCGGCGGCACGCTCGACAAGCTGGAATCCATTCCTGGCTACCGCACCCAGCTTTCCCTCGAAGAAATGCGCCGCGTCCTAGACCAGTGCGGCTGCTCCATCGTCGGACAAACCAAAAACCTCGTCCCCGCCGACCGCAAGCTCTACGCTCTCCGCGACCGCACCGCCACCGTCGAAAGTCCCTACCTCATCTGCGCCTCCATCATGAGCAAGAAGCTCGCCGCCTCGCTCGACGCCCTCGTCATCGACGTCAAAGCCGGCTCCGGCGCCTTCCTTCGCGACGAATCGGAGTCCGCCTACCTTGCCGCCCTTATGGTCGAAACCGGAGAGCGCGCCGGCACCCGCACCGTCGCCATTCAAACCGACATGTCGCAGCCTCTCGGCCGCTATGCAGGGAACTGGGTCGAAATTCAGGAGTCGCTCGCCCTCCTCGCCAACGACCGCGACCCCCTCACCGAAGATTGCCGCGAAATTTCCCTCGTCCTCGCCGGCTGGATGATCCACCTCGGCGGCAAAGCCTCCACAGCCGAGGAAGGGAAGCGCATCGCCGAAGAAAAGCTCGCCGATGGCTCCGCTCTCCGCATCTTCGGAGAGATGGTCGCCGCGCAGGGAGGCGATCTCGCCGCCCTCGATGCCGGAAAAGCCTTCCACACCCCGCGTTTCCGCCGCGATTTCCTCGCCGACCGCAGCGGCTATTTCACCTCCGCCGACTGCACCAAAATCGGATGGGCCGTGCAGCGCCTTGGCGCAGGCCGCGAACGTGCCGGAGAGCCCGTTGAACCCCACGCCGGCCTCGAAATGCACGTCAAACTCGGCGCAAAAATCGAATCCGGCCAGCCGCTCGCCACCCTCTTTGCCCAGGACGAATCCCTCTTCGCCGAACCCGAACAGCTCCTCCGCGAATCTCTCGTCATTACCGACGCGCCAGCCTCACCACCACCCCTCATTCGCAAAATCATCTCGGCGGAAAACAAAAATAAGTTCCTGAAATCCCCTACGCACCCATAGGATTGAGAAAAACCAAAGGGAGACCCATTTGGCTCGCTTTACAGGTGTGCTGGGACTGCTGACCATGTTGCTGCTTGCATGGATTTTCTCCACTGACCGCCGCGCCATCCGCTGGCGCACCGTCATCTGGGGTCTCAGCCTCCAAATCCTCTTCGCCTTTATGGTCCTCAAATGGACCTTCGGCCAGCGCATCCTCCACGCTGCCGGAGCCGCTGTCAACAAGCTCCTCGCCTACGCTTTTGCCGGATCCACCTTCGTCTTCGGCGACCTCGCCGCGCAGCCCTCGAAGATCGGCACTACCTTCGGCACCAATTTCTTCGCCTTCCAGGTCCTGCCCACCATCATCTTCATCTCCGCGTTCTTCGCCGTCCTCTACTACCTCGGCATCATGCAGCTCATCATCCGCTTCTTCGCGCGGCTCATGCAGTTCACCATGAAAGTCTCCGGCGCAGAATCCCTCAACGTCGCCGCCAGCATCTTCATGGGCCAGACGGAAGCGCCCCTCACTATCCGCCCCTTCCTGCCCGGCGCCACCCGCTCCGAGCTCATGACCATCATGACCAGCGGCATGGCCCACGTCTCCGGCGGCATCATGGCCGCTTACATCGCCTACGGCATCTCGCCCAGCTTCCTGCTCGCCGCCGTCATCATGACCGCGCCCGGCACCATCCTCATCGCCAAAATGCTCGTCCCGGAAACCGAGAAACCCGCCACCGAAGGCGTCGTCCACATCCCCGAAGACGCAACGCATAAGGACGAAAATCTCATCGGGTCCATTGCCAGAGGAACGATCGATGGCGGACGCCTCGCCTTCAACGTCGGCATCATGCTCATCAGCTTCCTCGCCCTCATCGCCCTGCTCAACGGCATCCTCGGCGGCACGCATAATCTCCTCGCCGCGCACCACATCCCCTTCCCGCACTCGCTGGATACCATCCTCGGCTTCTTCTTCGCCCCCATCGCCTGGCTCATCGGCATCCCGTGGCACGACGCGCCCACCATCGGCAACCTGCTCGGCACCCGCATGGTCCTCAACGAACTCGTCGCCTACACCTACCTTGGCGGATTAGCGAAAACCGGCGCAGTAGCCGCCCGCTCCGTCACCATCGCCACCTTCGCTCTCTGCGGATTCGCCAACCTCAGTTCGATCGGAATCCAAATCGGCGGCATCGGCGCACTAGCCCCCAACCGCCGCAACGAGCTGGCGAAACTCGGCCTCCGCGCCATGCTCGCCGGAACGATGGCGAATCTCATGTCCGCCAGCATCGTCGGCATTTTGATCAAGTAACCTGTGAGTGAAGCGGCCGGTTGCCGGTTGTCCCATATCTGCCCGGTTTTGGCAGTCGTGGGAAATGCGCGAAGCGCATCCGCTTTTTCTGAACCCTTTGTCTGAAAGCTGAACGCTGACAACCGACAACTGACTCCCGACCATGACCACCACCCAATACGATCGCGCCACCGCCGCCGCCGACTACCTCCTCGTTCGCACCCAGCTGCGCCCGCGTATCGCCATCGTCCTCGGCTCCGGCCTCGGCGCTTTCGCCAACCAGCTCGACAATCCCACTGCCATCTCCTTCGCGGACATCCCGCACTTCCCGCAGTCCACCGTTCCCGGCCACAGCGGCCGCCTCGTCCTTGGGACTGTTTCCAATATTCCCGTCGCCGTCATGCAGGGCCGCGTCCACGCTTACGAAGGCTACAGTTCCGACGAAGTCACCTTTCCCATCCGCGTCCTCGGCCGCATGGGCATTGCCCAGGCCATCCTCACGAACGCTGCCGGCGGCATCAATCCGGCCTTCAAACAAGGCCAGCTGGTCCTCATTGCCGACCACATCAACCTCACCGGCCGCAATCCTGTCTCCGGCGCCAACGACGACCGCTTCGGCCCAAGATTTTTCGATATGTCTGAGGCCTACTCCGCGCGCCTCCGCAGCTTCGCCCATCAGGCCGCTGATGCGATGAAGTTCCGCCTCGACGAAGGTGTGTACCTGAGCGTTCTCGGACCCAGCTTCGAAACCCCCGCCGAAATCCGCGCCTTCGCCACGCTGGGCGCTGATCTCATCGGCATGTCTACCGTGCAGGAAACCATCGTCGCCCGCCACATGGGAATCGAAGTGTTAGGAATCTCCTGCGTGACCAACATGGCTTCCGGCATCCAGAAGGAACCGCTCAGTCACGAAGAGGTGATGGAAACCGGCCGCGCCGTCGAAGCCCAGCTGGCCGATCTGCTCACGCGAGTCGTGCCGCTGATGGCTCAGTAGCTTCGCGTCAGTAGAGCCGGAAATTCACTTCAATGTGCACTTCCACAGGCACTGGCTGACCCTTCATCATTGCCGGCTTAAATCGATATTGGCTCACTGCCTCCACGGCTTTCATATCAAGTCCCATGCCTAACGGACGCAGGACATGAACGTTTCTCGGATTGCCATTTTCATCGACAATAAGGTCCACTAAAACTACGCCCTGATATTTAGCTCTCTTTGCTTCAGGTGTGTATTGGGGATCTGGCGCATGGCTGAGAAACGGTGCAGAAATACCGCCCCCAATCTTATAGACCTTGTCGGTGAACGGCGCCGTAGCCGCAGCCAGAGCGGCATCTGATGCCTGTGCAGGCCCACCGCTCTCCAACTTCTGGATTGTCACGCCAGGCGGCGCAGCCGCCGGCGCCACCTCCGCATGATCGTGCCAATCCGGCACCGGATCCGCGCTCTTCACCCAAGCCGCGACATACAAATCCCGCAGCATCGACGCGCCCGCCGCCAGTCGCTCCTCCGTGAACTGCTTCGCCTCCGGCGTTCCCGTTCCATCGAACCCGTGCACCTTGTCCAGCTGATACACCTTCTCAATCAGCGTGCTGGTATGCCGCAGATACGCCAGGTAGTCATCCCACTCATCTCCAATCGGATGCGCAGGCGTCATCAGAGCCTGCACTTCTCCCTCGCTCACCACCGCATCCACATACGCCGTTTCAAACTGCGAATGAATCTTGTGCTCCGTCGTGTATCCGTTCGGATTCGGCCCGGTCCACCCGTTGTACTGCACCGTCACATGCAGCGGCTGCGATCCATCGCCCACGTAGTGCCCCAGCCATCCGGCGTAAAACAGGATCGCGGCTTCCACCGGCCTGGTGTCCTTGCCCTGCGCGTTCAGCGTGCGATAGTCGCGCATCGCGCTCTTCAGCCGCTCCCACACCTCGTTCGTGATGTAAGGCTGGAACCCGACCTTTTCCGGCCGCATCTCGTCCGCCGATGCCGGGTTCGCCGCCGCAAATTCGTAGAGCGCAGCAATGTAGTCATACCGCCGACGCGGCAGCTTGCCGATCAGATCCGCTTCTTCCAGATCGATGAAGTGATCCGGCGCCTGCTCGGCGCTCAGCTCGGCCTCCGCGCGCGAACGCCAGCGATCCGGCTCCGGCCCCAAATACGCAATCTCCCCGATCGCCTCCGGCGTGCGCATGAACGCAGGCATATCCGCCGGCAGCCCTCCCGCCGCCAGCTTGTTAATCATCACGTGGCCCTTGCTCCCCCATCCAAACGAAGACGGAGCGGTAACCAGACAAACTCCCAACCCAACCAGCAGAACGCGAACAGAATGCAAAGATTTCATGAGGGTGAGTATAACGGCGCGCTCCGATGGACCTACCCCCCTCCCCCCTCATTTTTGTAAGTGTAGGAAAAAAAAGCGCTTAGCAAATTGCGATTCTCTAAGTGTATGGAAACAAGGTGCTTAGTTCAGGTTATTGGCGTATGTGTAACGAAATAGTTGGGTTACCCGCTCCACTATCTCGTGGAGCCGGTCGGCCAGCGACTGTTGAGATTTCAAACAGCGGAGAATATCCCCGCCTGGGCAGGGCGCAAATGGAAAAGCTCTGTTCGCGGGGAACAGAGCTTTCGACGTTTAAAACGCTAGGCCGAGCTGGAGGCTGAAGCAAGCGGATTCCTGGGGGTGGGGTTACTCAGGTAAGGGAGGCATAACCCGAAAAGTGCCCATTGTGAGAAAATGGCATAACGGGCGGAAATGTCATTGAAGGGAAATATGCCAGAAACGCAAATACGATTGAAGTTGGCCGAAAATGGCAGAGTCGTCATTCCTGCTCACGTCCGCAGGGAACTCGGCGTGGAATCCGGCGGAGAAATCATCCTGGAGAAGAAGGATGACCGCTATTATCTGACGACGCGCCGCCAGCGTATCGAAGAAGCTCGGCGGCAGATCCGCCGTTATATAAAGCCAGGCACGAACGCCGTGGACGAACTGATTGCGGAGCGCCGGGAAGCGGCCAAACATGAGTAGGTGCGTGCTCGACGCATCGGCAATACTCGCTATCGCGCTCGAAGAACAAGGATACGAATCGTTATTAGGCGTGGCTTTCGCCGAGTCAGTCGCAAGTACAGTGAATCTGGCCGAGGCTCAGTCCCGCCTTGTGAGACTGGGTTCACCCCCGCGTGAAGCGTGGCAAAGCGCGCGGTCGACCGTTCACGCCTCCGTCCCTTTTGACGATGAGCAGGCGCAGTTGACCGCGAACTTGCTGCCTCAGACACGTCCCCTCGGGTTGTCGCTTGGGGACCGTGCATGCCTGGCGCTTGGCATGATCCTGAACGTGCCTGTCTACACTGCGGATAGGGCATGGAAGAAGCTGCGGCTATCGATACCCATCCACATCTTCCGGTAACCCCTCAAACTCCCACAGGAAAGGGCTTGGGCGAAGCATCATCCAGGTTCGCTCCTCCGCTCCGCCACCGCTCAAACCGCCCCTGAAACAGCGACAGCAAGCCGGTGTACCAATACCCCACCACGAACAGGACCAGGAATGGCACCGTGAAGTAGTTCTCGTTCGCAATCGCGTACCAAATGCAAGCCGCGAAATAGCACCCCACCAGCAACTCCGCGAACGGAATCAGCCCCAGCCGCTTGCGATACTTCGACGCCTGCGACTTCTCGCCCTTCTTCTGCACGCGATACTTCGGCGTCCGTTTGAACGCGCTCTGAATCCCGAATATCGCTTCCATCACCGCGATGGTATTCGTAATCGTTAGCCCAATCCCCAGCGACATCAGAAACGGCAGATACAAAAACGTCTTGTACCAGTGCTTCGGAAACAACACCCTCTGCGATGTCAGATAAAACGACGAAATGGAAAACGTCGACGCCAGAAACAGCGGGAAGTCGATGAACAGCATCTCCCACCAGCCCTGGTAGAACCGGATAATCATCGCCGGCATCAGCAGCACGCTCAGCACCACCATCAGCGGATAGCTGATGTTCGCCGTCAGGTGGTACCACGCCTCGATCTTCGCCTTCCGCGGAGCATTGCTGCGAAACATCTGCGGCAAAATCTTCTTCGATGTCTGGATCAGCCCCTTCGCCCAGCGCTGCTGCTGCGTCTTGAAGGCCGTCATCTCAATCGGCAACTCCGCCGGACACTCCACGTCCATCAGGTATTTAAATTTCCATCCAATAATCTGCGCCCGGTAGCTCAGATCGGTGTCCTCAGTCAGCGTGTCGTGCTGCCATCCGCCGGCCTCGCCAATCACCTTTGTCCGCCACATGCCCGCGGTTCCGTTGAAATTAAAAAACACGCCCGACCGCGCCCGCGCCCCATGCTCCAGCACGAAGTGCCCGTCCAGCAGGATCGCTTCCACCTGCGTTAAGAAACTGTAGTCGCGGTTCAGATGCGTCCAGCGCGTCTGCACCATCCCCACTTCCGGCTCAGCGAAGTGATGCACCACGCGCATCAGCCAGTCCGGCGGCGGCACGAAATCCGCGTCGAAGATCGCGACAAATTCCCCCGTCGCCGTCTTCAGCCCTTCCTGCAGCGCGCCTGCCTTAAACCCGCTTCGGTTCGTCCGGTGCAGATATACGATCGGGTGCCCCGCCGCCTTGTACCGCTCGACCATCGCCGCCGCCACGTTCTGCGTCTCGTCGGTCGAATCGTCGAGCACCTGGATCTCCAGCAACTCGCGGGGGTAGTCCAGCGCGCACACCGCCTCCAGCAGCCGGTCGATCACAAACTGTTCGTTGAAAATCGGCAGCTGGATCGTGATCCGCGGCAGCTTGGCAAAATGCTGCGGCGGCTCGTGCGAAGCATTCTTCTTGAAGCGGTAGTACTGCCACACCAGGTGGTAGCGATGCAGCCCGTAAAACGACAGCACCACCATCACCAGGAAATACGGTGTCAGCAGCAGCGTGTCAAACGAGAAAAGCTGCCAATGGTAGAGGTCCTGAAACGTGTGGTCGCCATAGTGCGCCCGCAGATAATGCTTCAGGTCGCTTTTGACAAACAGGAGGCCAAGCGTCTGGGCACACCCGGAGAGGAGGTGCGCCGTCGAGGCCATCAGAAGAGGGAAGCTGTGCATGCAGGCTAACGCCAATCAAAGCGAAGGAAGTTCATGCACATTGTACCGATTCATCCGATTGGCGAAACGGAAGGGGGAATCAGCCGAGGCGCGTGGCCCACAAAAGGAGCCGGGCTTCAACCCAGCATCCCAGCGTGCTATCGTGCAGCCATGCTCGCCGCCTTGCTCGCGCTCGGCATCCTGTCCAACCCGTGCCCCATGACTATCGGCATCACGCGCGACGGAGCCCTCTACGTCAACCGCATGGGCGGCTGGTACAAAACCAGTCTGCAATCCCTGGATGGTGATCTGCGCGGCGGCTGCTACAACGACGCCAACCCATCAGTGGTAACGTCCGTGAAACTCGCCATCGCTCCCGGCGCCTCGCAGGCCCGAGTCGACCGCGTTTACACCATCCTCGAAAAAGAAGGCTGGCCCAAAGCCAAAGTGAGCACCCTTGCGTGGAAGAACGATCCACAGCTCCCGAATTAGCCGTTCGGCTACTGGCTACCAGCTCCCTCTACTTCCGTCCAAACCGATACACAATCCCGAGATTCCCGCCAGCGTTGTACTGCATGGTGCTGCCGTAATTCGTGATCAGGTAATTCGGCGTCAGCCGGATCGCCAATCCCGGGCCCAGGTTGTAATCCACCGAGGCACCCGCGGAAACATTCAGCACCGTTGCGTCCGAATACAGGCCGACGAACTGGGGCGGCAGCCCGTTTGTGCCCGTCCCGAAGTTGCCGTGGCCCACGCCCGCTTCCACCTGGCCCGTCCATCCCCAGTGCTGTCCTCGGTAGAAGCGATATCGCGGCCCCGCCAGAAACGTGTATTGGCTGATGCTCGGCTCGTAGGTGGTGAACTGGTTTGGCCCCGTGTACGCAACCCCGTAGTAGCCGCGAAAGTCCGCCGTCACGCCGAGATTGCCCCGGACGTAGTCCGTAATATCCACGTCCCAACCCGATTCGCTGTTGTGCTGCAAATGATTGCCTGGACGAAACCGCAGATACCCGCCCCCAAAATCAAACTCGAACTTGTGGCTGTATGTGTCCTGGATGATCTGCTGGACGCGCTGTTTCCGCCGTGCATTCACCCGCACCTGCGCCTCGCGCAGCACCTCAGCCCGCTGCTGCGGTGTGCTCTGCGGCGCGGCGGGATCGGTGGATTGCTGCTGCTGGGGCGTTGCATCCTGCGCGCGTGCCGCGAAAGAAGCAAAAAGAAGTACTGCCAACAACGGATACGCGGCGTATCCGGAACTCTTGCGAAAACGCATGAACCTGAATGCCTCCACTGCCCTTGAAACAAGAAAAAATTGCCGTTCCTTGTATTAAATCATCTGCGGGCATCCCCCGCCCGCCGCGCGCCTGAATTGGGGTTCAGGCATTAGACGTTTTGGCGACCCGAATAGGAAGACCTCCGCTCAGCGCGCCGCGGGTTCCTCCCGGCGAAACCACGCGTTGACCTCCGGCTGGAACATCAGCCACGCTAGCACCAGAAACAGCAGCCCATGCACAATCGCCGCCTGCACCGAGTGCAGCGAGCTCACAATGATGTGGAACCCGATCCACGCCAGCGCTCCCCAACGCGCCCACGGCTGGCCCCGCAGCATGTAAACGCCGCAAACCAGAATCACCAGCTCGAACAGCGGCACGCCCACCCCATCCGCCGTCAGCGGCCAGCGAATTTTCACCGCGTGGACGGCAAATTCCACCGCCCCCAACGCAATCAGCAGCCAGCTCAGAACCGTGAGGTGCAGCGGCCGCACCTTCATCGCCATCGTTACTCGCCCCGCAGCGCCTGCAGCGGATCCACGCTCGCCGCACGTCGCGCCGGCAGCGCCGACGCCGCCAGCGCCAGCGCAAATACCACCACTGCCGCCAGGATCATCACCAGCGGATCAAACGGGCTCACACCAAACAGGAACGCCCGCATCACCCGCGACGCCGCCACCGCCCCGCCCAGACCCAGCACGCTTCCCACGAGGGCCAGCTTCAGTCCGGAAACAAATATCAGCCGCAGAATATCCGATCGCTGCGAGCCCAGCGCCATCCTGATCGCCATCTCCTGCACCCGGCTCGCCACGGAGAACGCAACCACGCTGTAAATCCCCAGCACCGCCAGCAGCACCGCCGCCAGCGCGAAGCTCGAAATCACAATCGTGTTGAACCGGCGGGGGGCCTCGCTCTGCGCCACCACCTCATCCATTGTGCGCAGCAGCGTCAGCGCCAATTGCGGATCGATCCCACGCACTACGCTCCGAATCCCACTTTCCATCTGCTTCGCTGGCAACTTCGATCGCATCACCAGAAAGATCGCGTTGCCGTATAAATCCGTGGGCAGCGCCGTTGGCCCCGCATCCGTCCGCAGTTGCGCTACCGGCTCGTAGAACTGCTCCCGCGCATCCGCGTCCGGCGTATCCTGCTTCGCGTCCGCCACTTCGCCCACCACCGTCTGCCACGGCGTTCCCGACTGCTGCGTCCCCACCCGCAACCGCTTCCCAATTGGATCCTGATGCGGCCAGTAATGCTCGGCCAGTTCGTGATTCACCATCACGACCAGCTGCCCATCCGCGTTGTCGCTCTCCGTGAAATATCGTCCACGCAGCAGCGGCATGCCCAGCGCCTCCAGCGCATCGCCGTCCACCTGATAGGGGCAAGCCACTGTGCGGTCCGGTCCTCGCGGATCCACAAAACCCTCCGGTACAAATGCCTCCTGCGGCCCGCCCGCCATAGGCAGCACGGTGGTCAGCCCCACTGCCTCCGCGCCCGGCTGTTGCCTTAGTTGTTCGAGCAGTGTTCGGTTAAACGCGTCCACTTTCGCTTGCGTCCCATACTGCTCCAGCGGCAATCCCCATACCGCTGTCGCTACGTGATCCGGCCGGAACCCGAGATTCACCGCGCTCATCAGGCGATAACTCCGCAACAGCAGCCCTGATGCGGTCAGCAGCACCAGCGCCACCGCAATCTCCAGCACCACCAGCGCGCTGCGCAGCCGCGCATGGCTTCCGCCCGTCGATCCGCTTCGCCCGCCGTCTTTCATCGCGGCATTCACATTCGTGCGCAGGGCCGCAAACCCTGGCGCCAGCCCACAGAAAAACCCGGTGAGTGCCGCAAGCAGCAGCGCAAACCCTGCCACCCGCCAATCCAGCGCGATCTTATTTACCAGCGGCATCGTCTCGGGAAGAAAGTTTCTCCCCACCGCGATCGCTGCCGCAGCCAGCCCAATCCCCAGGAGTCCGCCGCAGCCACTCAGCGCCAGACTTTCCAGAATCATCTGCCGCGCCAGCGTCATCGCCGGAGCCCCAATCGCCAGCCGCACCGCCGTTTCCCGCTGCCGCTGGATCGCCCGCACCAGCAGCAGGCCCGCGAAATTCGCGCACGCAATCAGCAGCACCACCGCTACCGCCAGAAACAGCATCCGCAGCATCGGCCGCGCGTCCATCACCGTGATCGCCTGCAGCGGATACACGACCGCACGGATGTGAAAGTTCCGCGAGTCCGCTGGGTATCCCTGCATCACCTGCTGCGCCACGCGCTCCGCATCGTCCTGCGCCTGCGCCACCGTCACGCCCGGCTTCAGCCGCCCCACCAATCCAAAGTGCCAGTAGGAGTCCGCCGATGGCGCAATCTCATCGGCTGCAAAACTCATCGGTACCCACATCTCACTACGGTTCTGCCGCCCCGGATACAGCGGGAATTCAAAGTCCCGCGGCATCACTCCAATCACCAGATACGGTTTCCGGTCCAGCAGCACCTTCGTGCCGACAACGTTCGCGTCTCCGTGGAAGCGCTCCTTCCACGTCGCATAGCTGAGCACCACCACCTGCTGCTTCTGCTCGTCTTCCTGGTCCGTGAACACACGTCCCATCAGCGGAGCCATGCCCAGAGCTGTAAACACCGACGACGTCATGCGCGTCGACACCACCTGGACCGGCTCGCCGATCCCGGAAACCTCGAATCCGTCCCACGCGTATCCTCCCAGGCTCGCAAATGACCGCGTCTCCCGCGGATAAATCAGTACCTCCGGACCCGTCACCGGTCCCGGATCATGCTTTCCCCAGTTCGTCCCGCTTAGCTGGTCGCCCAGCGTTACCAGCCGGTCCGACTGCGGGAAGGGAAGAGGCCGCAGCAGCACTCCATTCACAATCGAGAAAATCGCTGTCGTGACGCCAATCCCAAACGCCAGCATCAGCACCGCCGTCGCAGAGAACCCCGGTGTCTTTGCCAACCGGCGTAACGTCTGGTTCAATTCGTAGAAAATGCTGAACATTGGGTTCCTGGCCAGGATCGTAACCGCAAGTCACTGTGTGCAAATTGCAGTGCCGCAAACCGGCTTGCCGATTGCGCCAGCTTGTTGAGTGGGAATGAAGGATCAGGGGCCGTCTTCAGGTTCTCAGGATCGTTTCCCCTGCCACCGATTGAAGAACAGAACAGCCGCGATCAGTAGCGTGAATCCGCCGATCAGATCACCCCGCAAATACGCCCGCGGCGCCATCGCCACCGCCAGGATTCCCAGAGACAGAAAAGTAGCGGTGAACAATACCCGTGGATCTTTCATGTTTCCTCCCGCCTCCTGGAAAGCCCGTTCGATTGAAGTCCTGCGGACGCTGGCGAAATTGTAATTGAGAAAGTTGCGCCCTGCCAGCACTTCGCACCATTGCGAATTCTTCACCACCGTGCAAACATTCCGAGAACGCCCCCTGTTACCCTTCTCCTTTCGAGGCAATCGACGCATGGCAAAATTTCTGCTCGGCCTGATCATTGGCCTGCTCATCCTTCCCGCATGGGCTTTCTTCTACTTGCACCTCGGCCATCCTCCTGTCGCCGTCGCCGATCAACCCTTCCCTTTCGAAAAGCGGATCGTCAAAGTCCCTCTCGGCGCCCGCATCGATAAGGAAATGCCGGCCACCGCTCCCATCCAGCCCAGTCCTGACACCCTCATCGCCGGCGCGCAAATTTACCGCCAGCAGTGCGCATCCTGCCACGGGCTCTACGGACGCCCCTCGGACTTCGCCAATCACATGTATCCGCACGCCCCACAGCTCTGGGCCCCGCACCGCAACGGCGTCGTCGGCGTCAGCGACGACCCCGTCGGCGAAACCTGGTGGAAGGTCGCCAACGGTATCCGCCTCACCGGCATGCCTTCCTACGACAAGGTGCTCAACCAGACCCAGATGTGGCAGGTCAGCCTTCTTCTCCAGCAAGCCGACAAACCCCTCCCAGCCGAAGCCATGAACCTGCTCAAACAGCCCCTGGACGCAGCACCAGCGCAGTAATGAACTAATCCGGTGGAACAAGCGAATCCGGGTGCCCCATGTTCCTGGGTTGGGACATGGGCCATAGCGCGTAGCGCCCGCTTTGCTATGCCTCTTTGCAAGGTCAACTGAATTGATAGCAGCGACCAGCCGGCCTACTTTTGGGCCACCGCGTCAGCCGCTCTCTTCCCGCTCGGTGCAAACGAAAAATTCTTGTGCCCCAGAAATCCACCAATCACCGTAATACCCATCAGCATCGCTCCCGCCCAATAGGGTGCTGACCCCCGCGCCGGCGTCAGATGCCGCAGCCCGTAAACCACCAACGGCAGCGCTGCAGTCGAGATCGCGATCGCGCTGCTGTACACCAGCAGGCACCGCACCCACTCCCGCAAATAATTGCCCTTCGTTTTGAAGATGAACCATTTGTAGGTGAGAAAAGAGAACGTAATGTTCACGAGACCGGAAAGCACACTGGCTACGATGTAGGCGTAAGGAAGATGCGGCGTCAGCAGTAGTGTCAGACCCGCATAGCACCCATACCCAAAGGCCGTATTACACAACCCCACCACCAGATACCGCCCAAACTGCCCCGGCGGAAAATGATGGATCAGCCGCTGGATCAGGCGCGAATCCCGCAGCCGGCGGCGCGCACCCGGAGTCTCGCCGGAATCCGTCGAATTGTTGGAATCCGTCATGCCTTGAATTAGCCCCAGCATATAGGAACCACCTCCGGCCATCGGTCGTGAAGGAATGAGGCAGGTGTCGCAAAGTCCAAGATCGATAGGTTGATGACTCCGAACTGACCCCGCATCCATCTCACTCACCCCGTCCCCCCAAAATTGCTATCCGCTCCTAACCAACCTTCGGGTAAAGTGTTACCCATCCATGACCCTTCCCTGGCGCGCCGCAATTCCTCCACTCACCTTCGCGCTCATCGTGGCCATCCGATTCGCGTGGCTCGCCACATCCACCGCGGGGCGCACAGAAGCTGAGTCCCCGGAACGGACGGTTTCTCCGCGACTGCTGGTCGGGCCAGTTGGCTTTCTCCGCACTCTGCTCACCTTCGCCTGCCTCGCGCTCCCGCTCATCTGGTTGCAAAATTCCTACGATCCAGGGATCGGTGCGCTCGTTCCGCATCTCGGCTACGGCATCCTCTATTTTGTCTGGGTATTCAAAGTCCTCGGCCGCTTCGCGGACTCCGGACGAACCTCGAACCTGTACTGGCTCCCCTTTTGCCTTGCAGCGTCCGCTACGTCCGCCCTTCCACTTTGGATCGGGCTCATTAATCGGTACGAAGCACTTGCCTTGTTCCTGGTCGTGCAGACCCCTCTGGCGCTTTTGCCCGGCAAGCCTCGCCTCAAGAAACCGACTCCGGCACAACTCGTTGAAAGAGACTATAAAAGCCGACTCGCGCGTGAAGGAAAAAATACGGAACCCAATCGCATGGGGCCGGTCCCATTCCTTTGCGGTGTCGTGATCATCGCCGCCCTCTGCGGGCTGCTCCTCTATATGCAGAGCGGGTCGCGGGATCCCATTGTCCGGTGGTTTGCTCGGTGCGGTTATTTCGTCCTGGCTTGTGCTTGGTTCATGACCGCGGCAGCACGCTTTTCCGACGCTGGTTGGGACGTCGAGTGGCGTGATACGCAGTACGGCCTTGTGATTGTCGCCGCGTCCCTCATGCCGTTAGCCGTCCACTGGGTGAACGTCTACGGAGCGCTGGTGATCTTCGTCCTTGTCCAGGTTCCGACCGTCTTCCTGCGATCCAAGCAGGCCGCCGAAGGTGAAAGCGCGGACGCCCTTAAATCTTCGGCTTAACCGAATGAGGCGGCGAAGGCCCTCGCAACAAATACCAAAAAATGACATACAGGCGAGGGATTCATACTGCCCGCGAAACAACCGCGCGGTGGTTCGTCTCACGCAGTGACGGAAAGTCCTGTAAAAACGCCAGAACCCCAGCATTTCTCAGGAGTTTCTCAACTGAACTAACAGACTACCCAGCCCCGTTTCGGCCCTCCACGCGGCCCCCATTCCCAACCCAGCACTCCCAGCCCATTCCCCTCCGCAGTGTGACCTAAATCACAGAAAGCAACCGCCCAGACCCTTATCCTTCGCAATATAGGAGCGAAATGGTCGCAATTGCGCTATCATCGTTTTTTGAGGCCGAGACAGACGTCGATTTCGACCTGTCCGGAGCATGGAAGTTGAGCCTTCTAAGCGAATTGCCCATCGGAACCACCGGAGTCGTCGAATCTCTGGACCTCCCCGGCGAAATCCAGCATCACCTGATGCATATGGGCTTCGTTCCGGAGGCCAGAATCACGGTTGTCCGCCGTGCCCCCGCCGGCGATCCAACGGTGTACTCCATCGACGGTTTTGAAGTCGCTCTTCGCCGCGACACGGCTAAGGCGATTCGGGTTCGCGAGTACGAGGCAAAATGAGCAGCTGCTGCACCCCAGAGCCGATTGACCTCCCCAGCGGTCCCCGACTCCCTGGCCGCATCCATACGGTCGCCCTCGTCGGCCCGCCCAACTCCGGCAAATCCACGCTCTTCAATCGTCTCACCGGCCTCCGCCAAAAAGTCGCCAACTATCCCGGCGTCACCGTCGAGCAGCGCGTCGGCCGCCTCAACGGCATCGGACGCCCCGACCTCGTCCTCATCGACCTTCCCGGCATCTACGGTCTCGATTCGTATTCTGAAGACGCGCGCGTCGCCGTCGACGTCCTCCATGGCGAAATGCCCGGCACGCCCGTCCCCGACGCCATCCTTTTAGTTCTCGATTCGCTGCACCTCCGCCGCCAGCTCATGCTCGCCGCGCCTGTGCTCGCCCTTGGGCTTCCCACCCTGGTCCTGCTCAACATGAGCGACCTGATGGAAGCGCGAGGCGGACAAATCGATACCCTCGGTCTCGCTCAGGAACTCGGCGTCCCCGTCGCCAAAATCAGTGCCACCCGCGGCGCCGGCCTCGACTCCATCAATCAGTTCCTCAATCGCAAATCCGATCCCGACCCCAGCATCGTCGCCAACAAAATCGAACTTCCCGTCCTCGGCAATCTGCGCTCTTACCGCCAGTGGGCTCAGGGCGTCAGCTCGCGCACCCGGTACAAAGCCCCCATCTCCAACCAGACCACCAAACGCATCGACGGCGTCCTTCTGCATCGCATTTGGGGACCGCTCGTTTTTCTCGCCGTCGTCTTCGCCGTCTTTCAGGTTGTCTTCGCTATCGGCCAGCCGCTGTCGGATGGCTTCGGAAACATCATCAACGCCGCCGGCGACCGCATTGCGCCGCTGCTCGGTCACGGCTGGTTTGAATCGCTCGCGATCGATGGCGTCTGGCGCGGCATCTCCTCCGTCTTAGTTTTCCTCCCCCAGATCCTTCTGCTCTTCCTCTTCATCGGAGTCCTCGAAGACTCCGGCTACCTCGCCCGCGCCGCGCTCATCGCCGACCGCGTCATGCGCGCCATCGGGCTCAACGGAAAGGCATTTATCCCGCTGCTCTCCGCCTATGCCTGCGCGGTGCCCGCCATCATGGCTACGCGCACCATTGAGAACAAGCGCGACCGCTTCGCCACTATCCTCGTCGCCCCGTTCATGACGTGCTCTGCGCGCCTGCCCATCTACATGCTCATGATCGCGGCCTTCATCCCCAACAAGCCCATCCTCGGCGACTTCTTCGGCCTCCGCGCCGCCGTCATGCTCTCGCTCTACGTGCTCGGTTTTATCGCCGCCCTCGCCACCGCGTGGCTGCTCAAATCATCCATCCTCAAGGCTTCCTCCGCGCCGTTCATTCTCGAATTGCCGCAGTACCGTCTCCCCACCTTCCGCTCGCTCAGCCTGCGCCTCGTCGATCGCGGCAAGGTTTTTCTGCGCCAGGCCGGCACCGTCATTCTCGCCGTCACGCTGGTGCTCTGGATACTCAGCCACGTCCCCTTCCACGCGGAACTGCAATCCAGCATCATCGGCCACATCGGCCACGTGATCGAGCCGCTCATTCGCCCCTTGGGTTTCAACTGGAAAATCGGCATCGGCCTGCTCACCTCGGTCATGGCCCGCGAAGTCATCGTGAGCACGCTCGGCACTCTCTACGGAGCCGACCCCACCACCCACTCCCTCGGCCTCCAGGCCGCTCTCCGCCACGACCTCACGTTAGGCGGAGCCATGGCGTTAGTCGTCTTCTTCGCCTTCGCCATGCAATGCACATCGACCCTGGCAATCGTCCGCCGCGAGACAAACTCGTGGCGCTGGCCCGCGCTGCAGTTCGCGTACATGAGCGTCCTGGCTTACGTTGCCGCCTTGGCGACGAACCAAATCATCACTGCGTTTGTGCGGTAGATCCCCAGCGGTGTTCCCACCTTCAACATTGGCCCCTCCAATTGTTCAAACGGATGACTCCGAACTCTACACGCGCCCCAAATGAACAAATCGTCATCCACCCTGCATACCCAAACCGGCATCTTTGAACGAAGATAGGGTTGGGACAATGACAACGGCTTTCCGCAGAACGCTCGCTGTCCAGGCAATCGCCCTATCCTGCTTGATTCTCTCGGCCACCGGCCGTGCACAAACCGCCGCCGCAACCCTCGCCGACGCACCCGACCCAGCTATCCAGAACCAGTCAACGCCGCAAGCAACGCCCCAGCAGCAGCCCAATCAGCAGGACCAAACCAAACCCACCGCGCCCAACCTGGGTGATCTCGGCTTCACGCCCCAGCAAACCCAGGCCAACGCGCAGATGCAGGCCTTGCTCAACAAGCGGACCCACATGCTCAAGGTTCATCAAACCCTCGGGCTGCTCACCGCCATCCCCATGGCCGCCACGCTCATCACCGGCCCCCAGGCCAAATCAAAAGGCCACAACGGCGAGCCCATCACCGAGCCGACCGCGGGGAATCTTGACTTCCACATCGCCCTCGGCGGCGTCACCACCGGCATGTACTGGACCACCGCGTATTACTCCATCTTCGCGCCGAAGGTTCCCGGTGTGCAGCCCAAAGGCGCTATCCGCCTCCATCGCGCACTGGAGTATGTCCACGGCCCCGGCATGATCATCACGCCTCTCCTCGGCATCGAGGCCTACAAGCAGGAGAACGCTGGAGAGAAGGTTCACGGCCTCGCCTCGTATCACGGCACAGCGGCCTACGTCACCGCCATCGCCTACGGCACCGCTATCATCGCCGTCTCGTGGCCCATTCACCTCAAGTTTTGGGAGAAGGAATGAAGTCGACGTTCCTACTTGCAACACTATTCGCCGCGCTCCCGTTGCTCTTCGCGACGCCTGCCTCCGCGCAAGCCGACACCAAATGGATACTCGATCAATCAACCCTCACTTACCACATGTCTCATCCCATGCATGAAGTGAACGGCGTCAGCCGCGCGGCCAAAGGGAAAGGCGTTTGCCACGCCGGCCAGTGCGACTTCCTCATCGCCGCCCCGGTCAAGTCCTTCGATTCAGGCGACAGCAACCGCGACCTGCACATGATCGAAGCCACGCGAGGCGCGCAGTTTCCCATGGTGATTGTGAGCACGCACTTCACCGAGCCAACCGCCAACGCGACCATCGTCGACGCCGATCTCGAAGTCCAGTTCGCCGGTCAGACCGCGCACTATCGGCACGTCCAGTTTCAGCGCACGGCACAGGGCAACCAGGTTCAGATCAGCGGAACCGTCCCCGCCACATGCTCCGACTTCAAAATCAACCGGCCGAGCTTCCTCACCGTCCCGATCAAAAACGAAATCCCCGTCAAAGTAGAAATGACCTGGCGCCCGCAGTGATTCGATTATGACCGCCCCATTTGGATAGGGGATGGTGGCAACGCGCTGCTTTGCTGCGTGTCGGATTTTGGAGGCGGTGGCAACTTGTTGATCTTTTCTCGCCGTGCTGCGGCGGTGCGGTTGCTCACCGCTAACGGTAATACTCAACCTCGAGAAGGCAATCATTTCCCTTATTCTTTTCAATGACAGCGGAAGAATTATTTATGTGCTAGTTGAACAAAATGGCAACGTGTTTTTCGGGTCTCTACGGCTTCCAGCATTGCGCAGTAGACGCTTCAGCCGTCCCGGCGTACTTTCGAACCAGGCCACAGGCCTCTTCGACGCGGGATAATCGGGAAGCGTGAAGAGGGCGATTGGAAGAAATCCACTTGTGGGATCATGCGGGCGGCCGTCGACTGTTGTGATCGCGGCCCCGGGCTGGACGCCGAAGTCGCCACAGAGATCGTGGTTTCTCTTGTTCGCGACCTGAATTCTGGATCGTCTAACGGGCGAATGGAGGCCAAGCGTGTTCTGCAGGAACTCACAACCTGGTGCGCGGGTCGGAAGTCATACCCGTTGGTGCCAGCAGGCAGTTTGGGCAGAGCCTCCTTCTTGAATGCCACGCCAACCGCCGGCCCAACCAAGCCATTTCTTCGCGCTTTGCCGATCGCAAAACCAGGAGATCTTTTCTTGAGCCGTACCAAGTATTTGCTTATCGTTCTCACGGCCGCCGTACTTCCGGCCGTGTCAGTCCGCGCTGGCTCTGCTAACGGCTCGCGACCAGGTGGGCTTAGCGCAGTCTTCTCAGTGGACATCCCCGACGCACCATCCGTTCTTGCTGTGGGTGACTTCAACGGAGATGGCGTTGCTGACGTGGTGGAAACAACACCACTGGATGGAGAACACTCGGACCTTCACTCTCTGACCGTCCTTCTTGGCAGAGCCGATGGCACATTCCTGCGCGTGGTTTCTCGCGACTTGATCGGCAGGAACCCGCGTGCGTTAGTCGTTGGCGACTTCAACGACGATGGCAAACTTGACGTGATTGTTGGGGACGCCGATGGCACCCTCCTTGAGTTTCTTGGCGATGGGAAGGGCAATCTGATTCGCTCGGGAAGAATCGCCACGGTTGGGTCGGTCGCATCCATCGCGGTCGGCCACTTTACTCGCGATGGCAACCTTGACCTCGCTGTTTCGGATCTCGAGTCGAATTCCGCCGTGGTTCTTCTCGGCGCCGGCGATGGATCGTTCCGGCAATCGTGGTCCTTTCCCTTGCCGCAAATGGGAAAGGAGTTCCACATTGCGGCCGCAGATTTTAATCACGATGGAGTTGCCGATCTCGTAATTACGAGCGAGGATGAAGGAAATTATGTAGTCATGCTCGGCAACGGCAACGGCACATTCACCTTCTCCCCAAAGCTGAGCCATCTGAAGGATCCGAATTCTTATTGCCCGACCTGAATTGATACCACTTGTGCCGCTCAGGAAAAGAGCCGGCGAGCCACCTGCTGGACTTCCTCGGGAAGCCGTTTCCACTTCTCCAGGAAGAGCAACTGCTGCCATATTCAGCGAGACTGTTCGCTCGACGACGAATTCCGGATGCGGCGCTCGGGAAGGTCCCAGGCAAAGAGTACTCCGCCGCTGGAGGTGACGATGTACTGCCGGCCATCGAGTTCGTAGCTGATGGGCGAGCTCTGCATCGGTGAGCCCATTCCCGCATGCCACAGGGTCTTGCCGCTGCTGGTTTCGAGGGCGAGCAGGTTCCCGTGACTGTCGCCGGTAATGGTGAGACCTGAGGCGGTGGTCATGACGCCGGCGCCCGAACCGCCTTCTCCCACCTCGTGGGTCCAGCGAATTTTGCCGGTCTGGTAGTCGATGGCATCGATGACGCCCTTGCCCCACAAGCCATAATCAGCTCCGGCCCAACCATAGGTGCCATCCGCCGGCTTGGCGAAATAGATGCTATAGCTCGGATGCGCATCAACGATAAATAGACCGGTGGCTGGGTCGAAGCTGGGCGCTCGATAGTTAGTGAGCCCACCTTCATCCGGCGCGATGAGACGACCGTCCGCCGACGGTTCTTTGCCTGGATTGGGGATCGGGTGGCCATCCTTGTCCACGCCAAGGGACCAGTTGGTCGGGCCATAGGCAGCGGTGAGAAGGCTCTTCCCGTTCGTGCGGTCGAGTACAAAGAAGAAGCCGTTCCGTGAGGCTTGCATGACCATCTTGCGCGGTTGTCCGTGAAACAGACCGTCAACGAGGACTGGCGTCTCAACGGCATCCCAGTCATGCGTGTCATGCGGCGAAAGGGAAAATCCCCAGACCAGTTTGCCTGTGTCCGGGTTTAGCGCGACGATGCTGCAGGTATACAGGTTGTCGCCCGGACGTGGTTTGCCGTTGAGGACGGGCGTTGGGTTGCCCGTTCCCCAATAAACGAGGTTCAGATCAGGATCGTACGTACCGGTCATCCAGGTCATGCCACCGGTAGCCGTGTCAGGCGTGCCTGCAGGCGGCGTGACGTCCCACTGCCACTGAACAGCGCCAGTGTCCGGATCAAAAGAGCGCAGATAGCCGGGGAGGTTGTCCATGTCCCCACCCACCCCGGCGATGACGTGATCCTTAACTACGAGCGGCGCCATGGTGCTCCAGTAGCCCTTATCCACGTCGGCGATGATTTTGTCCCACCGCACTGTGCCGTCCCTGGCGTTGAGCGAAATCAGATGCGCGTCGGGCGTGGTGAAAAAGATCCAGCTCTTATATATGGCGACGCCACGATGGCCAATGTGATCGCCTTTGGTGGCGACGCGATTGTAGTGCCAGATCACATGGCCAGAACGCGCGTCGACGGCCCAGATGTTGTCGGGCACGGTGAAGTAGAGAATGCCGTCGACGAGCAGGGGCGTTGACTTGATCTGCGCGGCCTGATTCGTCTGGAAAGCCCATGCCAGCGAAAGATCGCCGACATTCTGCGGGGTGATCTGCGTGAAAGGGACGTGCCGGCGGCCGGAGTAGTCGCCGTGATACATGGGCCACGAGTCGGGCGTGGGGTGAATGAGTTGTGCATTCTCCAGGTCCTGCGCAGCCAGCGATCCCGTCAGAGAAAGGCCTGCGAAGAGCGCAACGAACGTGAGAAGGCATCGATAGTGCAGCGGCTTCGTCAATTGAACCTCATATTCACGCGGCAGCGATCAGCGCAGTGTTTGAAGATATGCCATCAGGTTGTGAATGTCTTCGTCGGTGTACTTGCTAAAAAGTTCGACGTGCGCCTCCACCGGCGCATCGACGGTGTAATGAATCTTCTTTGCGGGCCAGGAGCGATAGACCCCATTCTTGTCGCGCAGCGCCACAGTAAACTCGTCGCGGTAGGCGAGAACGCCTGAGAATGTCTCGCCGGATGGCACTGTGACCGTGACCCGGCTCGGGGCGTCATGGGGATAGAGCATGCGCTCCTCAAGCTCGAGCCCCTCGAACCGGGAGGCAACGCCGGCCAGATCACCCTTCGGCGAATGGCACTGTCTGCATCCGCCTGCGCCCTCGAAGTAGCGCCTGCCCGCTTCGACGTTGCCGGTTTGCAGATCGGCGACGGCAACACCACGACGGCCACCGGGATGTTCGACAGCTTCGGCCTCTCGAGCGTGAATAAAAGCGATAATGCTGCGAACCTCCTGCGTGGAGAAATTGAACGCAGGCATTTTGTTATCGGGACGGCCTTCATGGATAACCCTGGCGATATCATCCCCGGTACGATCGCGGCGGACGAGCCGGGATTGAGTAAGATCGGGACCCGTCTCTCCGCCCTGGGCGTCGCGGCCGTGGCAGAAGGCGCAGTTCTGTTGAAAGAGAGCTTCGCCCGCCGCGGAAAGGCTCGAATGCTCCGCGCCATTGGTCGCCATTTGTGGGGAGGACCCCGCGGTGTCGAGGAAGTGCAGCAGCGCGTTCAGTTCGCTGTCCTGCATACCTGGAAAGCCGGGCATGCGTCCTTTCCCTGAATGGATCAGGTCGGCGATTTTGTCGTTGGTCATGCGATGCGTTATGCCCAGCAGAGGAGGGAAACCGGGCAGGTTGCCCTGCCGCTGATCACCGTGACAGATAGCGCAATGCTGCGCATACAAAGCCGTCCCGGGGTCTTGAGCAGGGGTTGTTCCTGCTGAGGGAAGGTTCTCCGTCTGCCAGGGGGCGCGCGCCGAGCCATGGATGTGCGGAACCGGGAAGAGACCTGCACTGGCGGTGGCTAAACAGAACGCGACTCGAAACCTCTTTGCCTTGATCAATGCGACGACCCCGGAACCTTTGATTTTTCGACCAGCAGAACGCCTTCGATCCGCTAAGTCGCGTACCTGATGAGCTGCATGAAACCGTAGTCCATGTGGAGTTGTTGGTGGCAATGCCACAATGTGTCCCCAGGATTGTCGGCGATAAAGTCGACTTCGACCGTGTCGAGCGGCATGACGTTGATGACATCCTTCCTCAGTCCGCTCAGACGCTTTTCGCCGATGCGCGTCACCTCGAAGGTGTGGCGATGCAGGTGAAGCGGATGCTGATCGCCGCTTCCATTACGGAACACCAGCCGATAACGCCTGCCGGCGTGGACCGTCAACGGTTCGATCCTGGGCCAGGATTGGTTGTTAATGGTCCACGTGTCGAATTGCGATCCGTGCTGTGGGCCGATATCGCGGAAGATAAGTTCGAAGGACTCATCGGGCTCGGGCACGGCCGCAGAGCTCGCAAATTGCGTGTAATCCCACACAGCGGGAGCTGGTTTGTTCCACACTGGAGCACCCGACTGGCCAGCGTACTCGATCACAATTCCCAGGCCCATCTTCCGTGATTCTTGGAGCGTTGAACCGAGGATCCAGACGCCCGGCTTGTTCATCTCCACCAGAGCATCCACGCGTTCCCCAACTGCCAGAGAGAGCGCCTCGACGCTGGTTGGCTTCGGAACAGGGTTGCCGTCCATCGCCATGACCGTAAAGCGGTGGCCTGGCAATGCGAGCACCACGTTTTCCGTGGCACTTGCATTCAGCAAACGCACCAGAACACGCTGGCCCTCTTTGACGCGAATCGGTTCGCCCGTACCCAGCATGCGGTCGTTGATCGTGGCGTATTTGTAGCCAACGTCGGAACCATTCGTCAGCGGCACATTCGCAGACGCGGCGCGCATCGTCTCGACCATGGGCACAAAGGACGGCTCCCAGTGGTGGATCGCGAGGTTCACTTCCATATCGTAGTGAGGGAGCGGCTGAGCACCCTCGACGATCAGGAAGCCGAACTGCCCCGTGTAGGTCCCTTTTGCCAGATCGCCGTACGCGCCAGCATGGGTGTGATACCAGCGCGTGCCCGCAGGTTTCGGCGTAAACGTGTAACGATGGGTTTCGCCAGGGGCGATCATGGGCGAGCCCTCTTCCATTGCGCCGTCGTTGAGCGAATCGATAGCCAGCCCATGCCAGTGGACGATGTCGGCGCTGGAGGCGGCATTCGTGACGTCGATGCTGACCGGGACCCCTTCGCGCAACCGCAACATCGGGCCCGGCACCCGGCCATCGTAGGCGATTGTTTTTACGGTTACGCCTCGACCGATCTCAAGTTCGCAGGGCTCGATACGCAGTGTGTGGTCGGCTTTGCCTTCCCGATGTACCTGAGCGTGCAGGTTACGGCCGAGAGACTGACTCGCGAGCAGCATCCCGGCCGAAGCAAGAAAGTCTCTGCGACTGATGCGAATTTGCGCGTGAGGTTTCAATCATTCTTCTCGCAATGGATTGGGGAATGCTGTTGCAACGCGAGACGCGGATCATTTTCGTTGGATGATGGCGTGAATATAAACGTCTTCCTCCAGCAGAACGTGTCTCGCAGGACTCAGGTCGAAGAAGGCACAATACGCTATTGCGGTGATGCAGGCCGCGGATGGCTCGCCGTGCTTCCATCGGTCATCCACAGCGCCCATTTGATGGCTTCGAAGTACATCTTACGAATGTCAGGGTCGTCCCAGGATTCTTCGGTATGCCCCAGGGTCGAATAGAAGACTCGTCCTTTGCCGTACATCTTGCTCCACGCAATGGCAAAGTCGTGATCGGTGCGATGGATGCGCGGGTTGTTCTCGTAGTCGAGCTTCGTGGGGTCGAGGCTGAGCAGTACATTGACCTTCGCGCGTGACCAGTCTTTTGGCTGGTAGATTTCGTCGTACTTCACGAACGATTTGGGTAAGTGACGGACCGCAGGAAAATCCGGATCTTCATTGATGATAGGCGCGTTAAAGGTCATCCATGGATGCTGATCGAACCAACCGCCAATCATTTCGCCGTATTCCGGCCACGTATAGTTCGTGTCAAGCGCTGCATGAATGCCCACGAAACCCTTGCCGTCATCGTGCACGAATGAAAGAATGTCCTGCTTTTGGCTTGCGTCCAGATCAAGTTCGCCTGTGGTGCTGGCGAAGACAATCAGGTCGAAGGCATTGAGATTTTTTGCATTGCGGCCAAGGTCCTTCTTCGTCAGCAGCTCGGTGTCGGTGCGCATGATCGTATCCCACAAACCGCTGTCCTTCCCCATGTTGTAGATCGCGGCCATCGCATCCGAAACGGAATCGTGCTCAAATCCCTTCGTTTGCCCGATCACGAGAACATGCTTTAGGTGGATCTGCTTCGCGTGGGGAGGCGGCGGCATCTGCGCCGCACTACTCATGCGCGGGGTGACTGCAAGAACTGCAAGCAGGCCGCATGTGAGAGTCAGCAAGCTGGTTTTGAGTCGCAATGATCCTCCTCTGAACTCCCGGAACTTTTGGTACCTCGTCAGTTTACAGTGGGCTGATTGCGATCACCGGTTGCGCAGGTCGTATGGGCGAGATCGCTCTTTAGCGGAGAAGCGACAGGTCAATGCCGTCAGCGATCGCGCGATGTCCTGCGTCGTTCGGGTGGAGATGATCGCCGCTGTCGTAGGCTGGCAGGAAGCGGGTGGGGTGGGCGGGGTCATGAGTAATCTCATCCTGATCAATCACCGCGTCGCACCCGCTGGCCTTGCCCCAGATGAAATAATTGAACCCCTCCCGCGTGACCTCTTCCGCGGGAGTCCAGTAATCGGCCCCCTCGAAAGGCGTAAGGGTCGAACAATAGAAGCGAATATGGTTCCTGTGAGCCGCAGCAATCAGATGCTCCGTACCCTCGATGAGCGCCGGCAAAGTCGGCGGAGGATGGGTCGAACCGAGGTCATTGATCGGATCATCGGCGAAGATCACCCAGCGGACGGCGGGCTGCTGGACCACGTCGCGTTGAAACCGGCTCTCGGCGCTCGGTCCCGCCCCCGCATGCAGCAGCCGATTGCCGCTGATGCCTTCATTGAGGACGCCCACCCTGATTCCCTGACTCGCCAGCCGTTGCGCCAGAACCTCCGGCCACCCGTCGTTTGCCGCATCCGTTGCTTTGTAGCCTTCGGTGATCGAAGCACCCAGAGTCACGACCGCCCCCTTCAGCTCTTTTCCCTGCACGTCGACATTGGTTAGGAAATAGTACGATCCGGTGGTCGCCGCATCCGGTAATTCAATTTGGCCACTCACGTCGCCGCGTGCCCGATAGTTGGTCCGGTGCGCCGACGGATGCCAGGTGATTGGGCCGGGAATCTCTGGCAGATAGAAGCTCACGGCAACCTCCGTCAGCGCCGGCAGCTTCATCCGGACTGGATCGCTGACCAGCGAGGAGCCCGCAGGCACAACCACAAAGGTCCGATGCGCAAACCTGACTGCGTGGTCCGTGCCGGCAACGATTGCGCCGCCGGTCGACGCGATCGCCAGATGCACATCTTCGATCCGGAGGGGCTGCGCTCCGAACAAATTGGAGACGCGAATGCGAACTTCCGATCCGGCAACGCAGGTCCGCACGATCTGTCGCAGCGTTTGGGCCGCAAGAGCCGGCGATGTTTCCCCTGCCATTGGCGCCGACGCCCAGGTTCCGACCCACGCGCTGCCCTCTCTGCGCTGCCCCGCCGCCGAGAGCGCCGAGCCCGCGGCAATCAGAACTAGAAGACAGGTTTTCTGGCGAAGAGCAGCGCCTCGTGCAGGGCAGGGGGTCATCATCTTCCAGTTCCAGCTACCGCGTTGCCAGTCCGATTTGCACCGGCCCCAGCGTCTTGACGTTCGAAGCAGGCAATCCGCTGACGGGCGCGAATTTCTCTTCAGCGACCTTGTGGTCGTGACGGGTGAGATAATATCGATCGCCGGCAATGACCCGTATCCGCAGCACCGGCCCCACATCCCCGTTCAGGATTCTGGCGCCCGTGTTCGACAGCACATCGACCGCATGCCCGGGCCAGGGGTTCCGTACCCGAAGCTGCTGTGTGAGGCCCGGTTCGAGAACGACCGTCGTGACTGCCCCGTCATGGACCTGAACGTCGACTCGAGTACGCGCCCGCACAAACACCGAACCATCAAAATCCCAGGCCGGCGGGATCGCTGGCGCGATGCGGATTACGCCGTCGTAGTCCTCGACGAGAGCCTCTTCGAGTGCATCCGCGACGATCCCCGTCTCCTCGATGTAGAACTCGCCATAAGGGCGATCCCAGTTGGCAAAGCCATTCACCGTGTGCTGCGAACGCTCAGTTACGGTGACGAGCGTAGATCCGACCTCGCTGCCGAGATGGAGCCGCGCCGCCTGGATCGGATCGAAGCTCCAGTCGGCCACTCCGCGAAACAGGCGATGCTCATACGTCCGCCGTGCCAGCGCAAACAGTGGTGATGTATCCCCGATGAGGTCGTAGGGCCAGACTGGCTCCAGGCCGACATTCTCGGCGTTGTGATTATGCGCGGCTGGCTGCCAGGACTCCGCGATCACGTCCTGACCTGCGGCATCTGCCGAGGGCGGCAACAGCGTCTGCGCGTTCGCAGACTGCGTGCGCGGAAAGTCCGGAATCTTCGGAATCGCTGCGCGCAGGCGTGTCACCAGATCGGCATCCCGGTTCAGCAACCGCGCTGCCTCGATGGTTGCCGGATAGAGCGCTCTCGCCGCCGCGAGATCGGTCGTAGGATCGCTCACATCCCACTGCGTCTCATGGGCATTTGAAGGCGAGGTATGCAGCAGGCCGTCCGCGCCGGGCTTCTGATACGCCAGCAGGAAACGTGCTGATGCGGCCATCACCGGATAATTGCGCGCGAGAAAGGCGCGGTCCTGGGTCGCAAGATACTGCTGCCAGATCCAGAGCGAGACTTCTGCCCCGGTCGAGAGCGTGCGCGCGTTGAAATACGGGGACCACTGCGCATCGCAGTCATGGGCGAGACTGATCGGGGTCCAGCTCGACTCATATTCGATACCCGGCCCGTTGAAGCGCATCGTCTCCGGAACACACGCCCCCGCACGTCCATCCATATGTTGGTGGGTCCAGCTTTCGATGGTGGGCAGATCTTCGCGGTAGAGATTGAAGTAGGGCGCATTGAGATCGTAGAGGCCGGCGCCGATGTTGGCCGCCACCTGCATGCGCAGATTCCAGTGCCAGAATGCAGAAGAATCCCAGCGATGCTCATCCCGTGCCGACGAGAGCATATCGGCAACGCCCGCCTGGCTGCCCGGATACTCGACCCCGCGCTCCGCGGCTGCGGCATAGAGATAAATGTTGCGGAGGTTCTCCATGTAGTCTCCGACCCCATCGGCCGAAGTCACCCGGATGATCGCTGCCCGATTCCAGAAGGCATGCCACCAGGCGCGATGCGCCTCAGGCGGAGCGGGAGTCAGAGTCGTGCGGACGAGTTGGAGGGCGTCCCCGGATCCGTCATAAGGCGGCGCAGCCACGAGAATGCGAAAATGCCCGTCAGCCATCGGCGTAAACGACAAGGTAAGAGTGAGCGGATCGGTAACCGTGGCAGATACATGTAAAGCCTCAGCCGTAATTCCGGCCAACGAGCCGAAGTGCCGGTTGGAAGCTCCGGGCCGCGTATTGTCCACCCAGGACTCCGCCAGCAGCCCGACC
>DATHQV010000106.1:0-12793 GCA_035482355.1 Acidobacteriaceae bacterium
TTCGGACGCCACCTGGTCGCCTTTGCGTCCGGCGAAAACCTTTTCAATCGCGCCATTGAGGTAGGCAAAACCCCCACACCCACGCTGGGTACGCCGCAAATAGCCCGAGCGGGACTGCGAATCACTTTCGGGGATTAACCGCGGCAGGAACGTGCTGCGCCAGGCTGCGAAACAGTCCCGGAATCTGCGCATTCCACTGGTTCCAGTCGTGGCCGCCCGGCGCCGTGTGAAATTCATAGCGAAATCCCCGCTTCGCCAAATCGGAGGCAAACTTGCGATTCGCACCCAGCAAAGCTTCCTGTTCTCCCGCCCCCAGGTAGAGATACGGAGTTTGCGCGGGGTCGGCCGTTTTTTCCAGCAGATACGGATCGCCCGCGCGCTCGCTGGCGCTGCCGATCGGCCCGAAAATAGAGCGGAAGCGCTCCCACTGCCCAATCCGGTGAATCGAAAACGGGCGGCTGGGCACGTCCAGCGCAGCGCTGATCGCTCCAGCAAACACAAACAGGTCGGGATGCGTGAGAGCCAGCTTCACCGCTCCGTATCCGCCCATCGAAACGCCCACAACGGCGCGCCCGGATCGATCCGCGATCGCTGGAAATCTTCGCTGCACGTCCGGGATCAGTTCCTGAACCAGGAAATCTTCGTAGCGATCCTTCGGCTTGGTTGCAGAATTAACCCAGTAGGACGACGCCCCTTCAGGCATCACCAGAATCAGCCCTCCCGCAGCATATTGCGCCACGTCGGAATCGTTCGACCAGTCGCGATAGCCTCCTCCGCCGCCATGGAGAAGGTAGACCACCGGCAATTTTGTATCCTGCGCGATAGCTTTCGGCAAAATCACCCGGTACACAACGTCGCGCTCGAGAGCCGCGCTGTGCAGGTTGACGTCCACCATCGTGACGCCGGAATTGAGGCGCGGATGATCGAGCGGCTCAAACGCCGGCTTGCCTCTGCATCCCAAAATCAGAAGCACGGCGCACGATAAGGCGATCGTGGCGGACCAACGGCTGCAAGCTTCTACCCGACGAGGCATAAGTTGCGGTAATGATACGCGGGGACGATTTCGAGGGCAGAGCGAGATTCTCAGCACCCGTCGGAAAGCATTGCGGCCACGCCCGCGCCGATCACCGACAGCCGCGGATCCTCCGGCAAAATCTCCACCTGGTAGCTCTGGAACGGGCTCATCTTGATCATCTCGTACAGATATTGCTTGAGCAGGGATATATCGAGGCGCTGGATATCGCGGCCGGTGTAGTAAAAGCGTCCCGGTCCTTCAAGATGGATTTGCGAGGCCGTCGCAGCCGCCAGCGCGCGGTGCGCCAGCTCGACAAACTCGCGGCACCTGCGATCGCCCTTTTTCGCGTTGGCGAAAATCTCGTCGGGCTCCATATCGAGGAACCGCAGCCGCATGGCGCGATGCCCGAGGATCCCCTCCAAATGCCCGAGGCCTCCGCACCCGCAGTATTTTTCTTTGGGGTCGAGCGTCACTGTCATGTGACCGCCTTCCCACGGGCCTTCGGTGTACGGATAACGTCCGAACCCGATGCCGTTGCCGATGGTCCACACCCGCACGGTGCGTTCCAGCTGCCCGCGCGTGGCAGCCACGCCCGCTGCGACGGCATCCGCATCATTGAAGACCCGCACCTTGATGTTCAGGCCGCGCTTCTCGAGGCCCGCCTTCACGTTGTCGCAGACGCGCGCTCCTTTTAGCTGCGGCAGGTTAGGAGAATCGAGCAGCACGCCCTGGTGCACATAGCCCGGCATGGCCACGCCCACGGCTTCCACATTCGTACCGGTTTGGGCCAGCGCAACCGTCGCGTCGCAGAGCATTTCGCAAAGGCTTTCCGCCGGGACTTCAATCAGGCCGTTCGTATCGTCCAGATCTTTCGGGAACTCCTGCAGCTCGCCCACGATCTGGTGCCCGTCGATCAGTCCCGCGACGACTTTCGTCGTCATCACTACGCCCACTGTGTTTGCCATGGAAACCTCCACCCGAGCCTAGCCCTCGAAGCGAGCCAGCCGGTTGATGCCGTTGAACGCGGCGGCCTTGTAGCACTCAGCCAGGGTTGGATAGTTAAAGACCGTATCGATGAAATAATCGACGGTGCCGTTCAGCGACATCACCGCCTGTCCGATGTGCACCAGTTCCGCCGCGCCTTCGCCAATGATGTGCACGCCCAGCACCTGGCGGGTCTCGCGATGGAAAATCAATTTCAGACGCCCGGTCGTGTCGCCGCGAATTTGCCCGCGCGCAATTTCGCGATAATACGCCACGCCTACCTCGTACGGCACATCCTCTTCCGTCAGTTGCTCTTCAGTCTTGCCGATGAACGATATTTCCGGAATGGTGTAAATGCCGTAGGGATAAAAGCTGGGATTGGACTGCACCTGATCGTTGCCGAAGGCTCGCTCCGCCGCAATCCGCCCCTGCTCCATCGAAACCGAAGCCAGCGCCGGAAAGCCAATCACATCGCCCACCGCGAAAATGTGCGGGACCTTCGTCCGGAAATCCTTGTCGACGGGGATGCGGCCGCGCTTGTCCGCCTCAATCCCGGCCGCGGCAAGGTTCAGCTCATCCACATTGCCCTGGCGTCCGATCGCGTACAGCAGCGCGTCGCCGGAGATGCGCTTCTTGCTCTCAAGATTCGCCACCACTGCGCCGTCGGGCAGCTCTTCGACGCTCTCCACTTCCTCGCCCAGGCGCATCGTCACGCGGCTGTCGCGCAGATGGTAGCTGAGCGCCTCAATGATTTCCTGATCGGCGAATTCCAGCAGACGCGGCCGTTTCTCCACCAGCGTCACCCGCACGCCCAGCGCGGCAAACATGCATGTGTACTCCACGCCAATCACGCCGCCGCCCACCACAATCAGGCTCTTGGGCAGATCCTGCAGCTCCAGCACCTGATCGCTGTTGATGATGGTGCGCCCGTTGATCGGAACCGTTGGCGACGACGCCGGCCGCGTACCAACCGCGATCACAATATTGTCGGCCTCGTAGGTATTCGTGCCGCGCAGACCTTCCACATGGATGTGATGATCGTCGTCAAAACGCGCGACACCATTGATCACTTCCACCCCGTTGCGCGAAAGCTGGGCGTCGGTCACGTCAATTTCGGTTTTGATGACGTGCTGCACGCGAAAGGCAAGATCCGCCATCGTGATCTTTTCCTTCACGCGGTAATTCATGCCGTAAATCGACCGGTAGTTGTATCCGGAAAGGTGCAGCACGGCTTCGCGCATGGTTTTGCTGGGAATGGTGCCGGTGTTGATGCACACGCCCCCCACCACATTGCGCATCTCAACCAGCGCGACGTGCTTGCCCTTCTTGATCGCGGAAACGGCAGCACGCTGACCGGAAGGGCCTGAACCTATGACCAGGAGATCGTATTTCGCCATGCGTTCAAAAAGATCCCGACTCGCGGAGTCGACCGGATGCGGGCCAGTGCTCATCTTAACCTTCGGCGCGTATCCTGCGGGAGCCGAGTATGTGAATTCGCTTTTACACTGAATTAGATGCTGCTCTATGCCATAACGAACCGTAAGCTGCTCACGGGCGATGACGCATCGCAGCGCGAACGCCTCGTTGAACTCGCGGCTTCGTGGGCCAGCGGCGGCGTAGACACCATTCAGATTCGCGAGAAAGACCTGTCGCTCACCGACCTGCAGCCGCTCGCCGCGCGCGTGGTTCAAGCGGTGCGCAGCGCCGGCGGCCGAACCCGGGTCCTGGTCAACGGCCCAGCCCAGGTAGCGCTCGACGCTGGAGCGGATGGCATCCACGTCCCCGCAGCGCTCGCGACTCAGCTCGACGTCAACGACGCACTCAGCGGCGCAGCGGCCACCGCCATCCGCGCCGCCCAGCAGGTTTATGCGCGCGCCGGCCGGGAGCCCGTGGTCAGCGCGGCCTGCCATTCGCCCGAAGAAATTCGCCAGGCGGCGGGCGCTACCCTGCTGCTGTTTTCGCCTGTGTTTGAAAAGGTGTCTGAATCGCGCACCACGCGCGGCGTGGGTCTCACTGCTCTCCGCGCTGCGGTGGAACTGGCAAACCCAACGCCGGTATTCGCGCTGGGCGGCATCACGGAAAAAAATGCGTCGGCCTGCGTGCAGGCGGGCGCAGCGGGCGTGGCCGCCATTCGGCTCTTTTTGGGAGACGAGTGGCAGGCGCTGGTGAAAGCGTGATCGAAGCCGGTCCCGCTTCCGTGCGACCATCGGAGGAATGATTCATCCAACGATGCAATGGCCTCCGCACTCGACGAACGTCGCGGCAGCACGGTGACACAGATTCCCGGCGACGAGCGGCGCAGCCGCGTTGGGCGCGGGCTCGGCTATGGCGCCTGCGCGCTGGCCGGCATTTTCTGGAGCCTCGGCTTTTTCTTCGGCAAAATCGCCTTTGTTCGCCTCAGCGTCGGGCACTTCGTCCTCTACCGTTTTCTTTTCGCGTGTGCGGCACTGCTCTTCATCGTGGAGCGGCCCCGCTTCTCGCGCCGCGACTGGACCATCCTTTTCATCTCGTCGTTTCTCGGTATTCCCCTGCAATTCCTTGTCCAGTTTTACGGCCTGGCGATGACGACCGTCAGCCACGCAGCGCTCATGGTGGGCGCCATGCCGGTCATCCTTGCAGTCGGCGCGACCATGTTTTCCGGCGAGCACCTCGATCTGAAGGGATGGCTGTCGATCGCGGGATCGACGGCCGGCGTGGTCCTGATCATTCTTAGCAGCCAGCATCATGTCATCGGAGGCGGCAGCCTGCTTGGCGATTTGCTGGTTCTCTCCGCCATGTTCATCGCGCTGGGTTGGATCCTCGGCAATCAGCGCCTCATGGCGCGCGGACATTCGCCTATGACGGTGACCGTGTGGGGCCTGCTCACCGGGACAGCGATGCTCGTTGTGTGGGTGCTGGTCCGTGACGGCCTGCCCCCGGTTCGCGGCGTGGGCTGGCACATCTGGCTAGCTGTCGCCAGCAGCGGCCTGCTCTGCACCGCGGCCGCTACGCTGCTGTGGAACTGGGGCATCCATCACGTCCCCGCATCGCGGGCAGGAGTTTTCCTGAATATCGAACCAGCGGTCGGCGCGATTCTCGGAGTGGCTCTGCTCGGCGATCGCCTCGGCGCTGGCACCTGGATCGGCGGCGCACTCATCATCGCCGCCGCAGTAGTACTGACCACTTCAGGACACGGCGAGCAGGAAGCGCCCGTCGCTTAGCCGAAGCTCAGACTCCTGGGGGCGAAGCCGGAGCGGCGCGCGCAACCGGAACCCGCAGTAGAAAATGCTCGTTGATCCAGTGATCGGGCCCTACCGTCGGTGCGCTCGACATCGGCATCTCCATGTAAATCAGAGCCAGGCCGCGATCGCCGCTGACCGCCTGCATTTGCCGGCTCACGTACGCGCCGAACAATCCGCCGTCTGTCACGACATCGTAGAAGCCGTCGTCTTCGTTCCGCGCCAGTGCCGACGCAATTCTCTGCGCGGCCTCCGCATCACGGTAGGACTGTCGCAGCGTAGCCGCAACCGCTGCAAGGATGCGGCGGCGCTCCGCATCATCGAGGCTATAAAGCGGTTGCGCACCCGGCTGCGGAGGTGGCTGCCACACGATCGGCTGCCCAGGGGTCATCGCGGAAACGCCGTTCCCCGCCATCCCCGCCCCGCCGCCCTGCGGCGCAATCGCGCCCCGATAAGGCGACGAAGCGTAGCGTCCGAACCGCACACCGTACTGCCGGACGGTTCCGGCGTGGTTCAGCAGGAACACCAGACCCGCCACCGCCGCGAACGCCATCAACGTCCCAAAGAAAAACGATCCCGGCCTGGGCAGTTCCGTTTCCAGCGTCTCGAAGAGCGGGATTCCCGATTGCGCCGAAGCCGGAACCGCAGCCAGTGCCGGAGCGACCCGGCGATATTCGCGGGGCAGCGACAATCCGGCATCGCCCACCAAATCGAACCAGAGGCGGAACCGCGCCATCGGTCCACGCTCGTCGCGCAGGCGCTCGCGAAAAACCCGCATCGCCTCTTCGCCATACTCTTTGCGAAAACGCGCCGGATACAGGCGCAGCAGAAGGGCATAGAACGTCTCAGACATGTTCCCCCCTGAACAGGCGTCGCGCTCGCGCCACGCGCAGCAGACCGGCCATCCGCTCCGCTTCGCTGCATGCCACGTTGCGGCCCGCCGTGGTCATCCGATAGAAGCGGCGGCGTTCCCCGCCGGCAGCGTCGTCCTCGCCAAACACCTCGTCGATCAGCTTCTGTTCGAGCAGCGTCTGGATGGAACTGTAAAGAGTCCCCGGCCCCAGTCGCACGCGCCCACCCGTTTGATCCTGCACCTGCCGCATGATGGCGTAGCCGTGCAGGTCCTCACCGGCAAGAGCCAGCAGAATCTGAAAAGCGGCAGACGGCAGAGGATCCAGTTTCTTTTTAGGCATGAAGGCTCGACCTTCACTATATCGATGATCGACTATAGTTCCGCTTCGAGCCTGTCGTCAAGAGGTTCCAAACCTGATTAGCGTCGCCCGTGCTGACGGCGTCGGCCGCGCCGAACGGCAAGCGCTCGCGAGGCCGACTGCGAATATCGCATATGATGGGTACTCCATTTACACAAAAGGCGCAGCATTATCGACATAAAGGCCGGTACAAAAGCGCGATATGGCAATCCTCAGGATCGGCACCATCTTCGAACTGCCGCGCGCCGACTATGATCAGCCACCGCTGATCACATGGGAGGATTTCTACCGCTTCCGCAATCACGTTCTTCGCGTTCTGAGGCGCTTTGGGTCCGCTGGCCCTATGGGGGAGGTTGATCTTTCCGTCGATGGCGAGGATGACGACCTTTCTTTTGAACGCGACATTGTGCGCGACCCCGATTTCTTCGTCGTGGATGACATGTACAACAAGCACGACAGGCTCTCCATTGTGGAGTGCGCTCCGAAAAGAATCAGTGGCTCTGTAATCGAAGCATTGGCGGAAATGATGCAGTCATTTCCGGGTTGGTGGGTCTCCTTCAGCCTGGGTGATAGCGGGCTGAGAATTTCCTCCGATGCCGTCCTGGTGGGTGGCCGGCGCTTCTGGGATTGCGACTCGGCCGAAGAGATTGCACAGCGCTGCTCCGTTCCCGTTGAATTTGGCGCTACGGAGCCGTTTTCTGACTCGATGTACCGGCTTTGGATCTCGATGATCAGCGGCGGGATCGACGGCAGCACGAAGTTCCCGCCTGCGCCGACTCGGCAATGGGCTGAAGTGATCCGGTCGCTTCAGGCTATGCGAGAACGGCGACCTGACGGCCGGCTCACTACTTTTTCCTACGATGAAGTCCGCAACGATCTGCACCCCGAGACCAGACGACAGCTTCTCTCGCGTTATCTGGACGAGGTTGCAGGATTTCCGCTTGAAGTCTTCGATGCTGCCAGGAGGAACATCCTGGAGGATTGTGGATTTGCGTTGCGGGAATCGAAGTCGGTCGAAGAGGGCAGCGACCTGGCGGCACGAATTGCCGCGGCCCTTGAGGCCATCGCCGACAAGCTGGATGCGAAAGAAGTCGTTTATTGGTGGGCCCATGTTCTGGATGAAATTCGCGACCCCTCTGAGGGACTCACAATTGCAGTCAACCGGACACTCCGGCCAACGTTGGATTCCTCGAATCCGCTCCTTCAACTGTCTTCCGTATTCGGACTGGCTCAGCTTCACGCCTCGGATATTGCATCGATCGTTGATAACGTCATGACCGCGAACCCAGTGTGGTCCTCGAACGCGGTACTTATGACCTGGCTCGGGAAGCTGAGAACCGGGTCGACCTCCTACCCAGACTACCGGCTGACCTTCACTTCAAATTGAGCCGCAGCGGACCTCGCCCGCCGTGGCCCGCTGCTACACTAAATCCACCGTGGTTGAGCTCGTCCCATCCATTCTTTCAGCGGATTTCGCGATCCTTGCCGAAGAGGTCGCTGCTGCCGAACGCGGCGGCGGAACCGTGATCCACGTGGACGTGATGGACGGCCACTTCGTCCCCAATCTCACTGTCGGTCCGCCCATCGTGCAGTCCCTGCGCAAGCATACGAAGCTCCCCCTCGACTGCCACCTGATGATCGAAAATCCCGACGAGTTTATCCCTGCCTTTGCTGACGCCGGGGCAAACTGGGTCAGCGTCCACTATGAGGCTTGCCGCCATCTGCACCGCACGCTGGAGCTCATCGCCCAGCATGGCATGGAGCCGGCCGTGGTCATCAATCCGGCCACTATGGTCGACCTCCTGATCCCGGTGCTGGGCATGGTCCACCATGTTCTCGTCATGAGCGTGAACCCCGGTTTTGGTGGACAACGATTTATCCCCTATTCACTCAACAAGATACGACGTCTCAAAGAACTTCGACAGGAACTGGGCCTGAGTTATAGGATTGAGGTGGATGGCGGCGTGGCTCACGACACGGTCGCCAGCGTCGTCGAAGCGGGAGCCGAGCTGCTCGTAGCTGGCAATGCCGTTTTCGGCGAGGGCCATGCGGAACGCGACGCGCGCTCGCTGCTGGATGCGGCGCTCAATCCGCAACGGTCGCCGTCTAAAGACCACAGGGGCAAATCCGGTTCGGGGTCCTCGCAGACCGCGCCGCGCCGGAGAACAGGAACCGGGACGCGTCTGCGTTGATTGAGGTGTTATGAATCGGTTGTTTCTTCGTACATCGGCGTTTTGTCTCGTCGCTGCGCTGGCTTGCTCGCCGGCCGCGTTTGGCGTTGTGAAGCATAAAAAGAAACAAAAGAAGAACGTTGACCTGAGCGCGAATCCGCTCGGCAACGTGGCTTCGCAACAGCCCGACAAGCTCCTGTACGACAAGGCCATGCTGGCCATGAAGAAGGGCAAGTACGATGTAGCCCGCCTCGATCTGCAAACCCTGCTCAACACCTACTCTGACTCTGAGTACGCCATGCACGCCAAGCTGGCCGTCGGCGATACCTGGTTCAAAGAGGGCGGAACCGCTGCGCTCGCCCAGGCTGAGTCGGAATACAAGGACTTCATCACCTTCTTCCCCAACTCGCCCGAGGCCGCCGAAGCCCAGATGAAAGTGGGCAACATCTATTTCGAGCAGATGGAAAAGCCCGACCGCGATCCGCAGAACGCGGTGAACGCCGACCGCGAATATCGCACAATGCTCGAGCAGTTCCCCGATTCCTCGCTGATTCCCCAGGCCAAGCAGAAACTCCGCGAGGTGCAGGAGGTTCTGGCCCAGCGGCAATATGAAGTGGGAGAATATTATGCGAGCCGCCAGAACTGGGGCGCGGCAGTTGCCCGCCTGCAAACCGTGGCCGACACCTATCCGCTCTTCAGCCACAGCGATCAGACCCTGATCACCATTGGCGATGCCTATGCCACCGAAGCGCAGATGCTGGGCCACTCGAAGAATTTGCCGCCCAAAGCCAAAGCGGAGCTGGCCAAGTATTACGACGACCGCGCCATCGAGGCGTGGGACCAGGTCGTCTCGCGCTATCCGCTGGCCCCGCATGTGGAAGACGCCAAGGACCGCCTGATTGCCATGGGATCGCCTGTGCCCGATCCAACGCCCCAGGCCCTGGCCGAGAGCCAGGCCGAGGAAGACAGCCGCGTGAACGTGAAACTCGGCGTTCGGACCCTGCAGTTGATCGGACGCGGTCCGAGCACGGTGAAAGCCGCGCGCGTCGGTGAGCCCACGCAGAATGTTCCTCCACCGGTGCTTGCGCCGGATGTAGTGAAGCAGACCCAGGCCGTGATGACGGCTGCGGTCAAGGGCGATCCGCTTCCCATGGGTGTGACCGCGAACCAGCCGGCCGCCTTCAGCACTGCGATTCAGAACGGCACCGCTCCGCCCACCACCCAACAGCCCGCGCAGAAGCTCAGCTTCGGCGACGTGCCGAACAGCGGAGGTTCGGGGAATTCGGTTTCCGTCGAGGTTCCCAGCCAGGGCGATGCGGGAACCACCGCTACCCCGGCAGCCAACGGTGGCACGCCTGCCGCTGAAAGCGCACCGGCCACTGAGCCTGCAAATCCTGAAACAAAACCGATCGTCGCGCCGGTCGGCGAGGGTGCCCCCAAGCCGCTGCCTGGTGTCGATAAGCCGGCCGAGGCTCCGCAGCAGATTAACGACAATGCGCAGGTAAACACCGGCGCCACCGCCAGCGGCAAGCCGGAAGCCACCAAAAAGAAGAAGGCGCCCTACGACAAGAAAGACGAGTCGTCGAGCAAACACAAAAAGAAGACCGGCCTGGACAAACTGAATCCGTTCTAACTGCGGATTTGGGTCGCATGGAGAGGCCGCCTGCGGGCGGCCTTTCTGTTGGAACGCGACAGCCTGCATCGAAAACGCAAACGTTATATGGTGAAAAGTTACATGTCCCACCCAGAACGCACTCAGGAGAATGCTGCATTGAACGACCAGCCGGGATCACGGGCCGAGCTGCCCAGGCAGTACGACCCCGCGTCCATTGAGGAACGCTGGGCACAGTTCTGGGTCAGCGAGGGCCTCTTCGACGTGAAGACACCACCGCCTGGAGCGGACGCGCACGCCTTTACCGTCCTTCTGCCCCCTCCGAACGTGACCGGCAATCTGCACATGGGCCACATGTTCGAGCACACCGAGACGGATATTCTCGTCCGCTGGCGCCGCATGCTCGGCCACCTGACCCTGTGGGTGCCGGGAACGGATCACGCCGGCATCGCCACGCAAATGCTGGTGGAACGCCAACTCGCCACCGAAGGCACGACGCGGCAGGCGTTGGGCCGCGCAGCGTTTGTTGAGCGCGTGTGGCAGTGGCGCGCCCATTATGGCGGCGCGATTCTCTCCTCCATGAAGCGCATCGGCGACACCGTGGACTGGTCGCGCGAGTACTTCACCATGGACGACAACCTGTCGCACGCCGTGCGCGAAGCCTTCGTCCGCCTCCACGAACAGGGCCTGATCTATCGTGGCGCATACATCGTGAACTGGTGTCCGCGCTGCCAGACGGCCATCAGCGATCTGGAAGTGGAGCACGAGGAGCAGCGGGGCAAACTTTGGGAGATTCGCTATCCGGTGGTCGGCGCGCCCAGCGAGTTCCTCACCGTCGCCACCACGCGACCGGAAACGATGCTGGGCGACGTGGCCGTGGCCGTGAATCCGCTCGACGAGCGCTACACGCATCTCCACGGGAAAATGCTGACCCTGCCGCTGGTGGGCCGCGAGATTCCGGTCATCGTCGACGACTGGGTGAAGTCCGACTTCGGCACCGGTGCGGTGAAGGTTACGCCCGCGCACGATCCCAACGACTTCGCCATCGGCCAGCGCCACAACCTGCCGTCGATCACCGTGATGGACGAGACCGGGCACATGAATGTGGAAGCCGGCGCGTATGCGGGCCTCGACCGCTACGTCGCACGCAAAAAAGTCCTCGAAGACCTGGAGGCCCAGGGCTTGCTGGGCGCCGCACGCGATCACGTGAACGCCATCGGCTATTGCGCGCGCTGCCAGACAGTCGTCGAGCCACGCCTCTCCACGCAGTGGTTCGTCGCCGTCAACAAGCCGGCGCGCGAAGGCGGACCGACCATCGCCAGCCTCGCCATAGCCGCCGTCCAGCCCGATGCATCCGGCCAAAAGCCGATCCGCTTTACGCCGGAGAACAACGAAAAGGTTTATCTGGATTGGATGACCAACATCTACGACTGGTGCATCTCGCGCCAGCTGTGGTGGGGCCATCGCATTCCGGCATGGCACTGCGCCACCTGCAGGAAAATCACCGTGGCGCGCGAAGATCCTACCGCCTGTGCGCATTGCGGCAGCGCGGAGATCACCCAGGAAACTGACGTGCTCGACACCTGGTTCTCGTCAGGACTGCTGCCGGTGACCGTGTTCGGCTGGCCAACCCCCGACGGCCTGCCCACCCCCGACCTGACCGCGTTCTACCCCACTTCCCTGCTCGTGACGGGATTCGACATCCTGTTCTTCTGGGTGGCGCGCATGATCATGCTGGGCTGCTGGTTCATGCAGGATATTCCGATGCCGAATGGTTCGCAGCGCCCGCTCGCCGAGACGGTCCCGTTCCGCGAGGTGTACATCCACGCCCTGGTGCGCGATGCCGACCGGCAGAAGATGTCGAAGACCAAAGGCAACGTCATCGATCCAGTCACAATCGTCGAGAAATATGGAACGGATGCCGTGCGCTTCACGCTGGCCTCCATGGCCTCACCCGGAACCGACATCGCTTTCAACGAGGCGCGCACCGAAGGCTATCGCGCCTTCGCCAACAAAATCTGGAACGCAGCCCGATTCATCTTTATGAACGTGGAACGCGCGCGCGAAGCCGGCATCACCGTGGACGCAGGGATGCTCGGCCACATGCCGTCCGTGCCGCCCTATGCGCCGATTGAAGCGCGCTGGATCGCCGCCCGCATCCACTCCGTTGCGCACGAAGTGAATACGGCGCTGGGCGAATACCGCTTCCACGAAGCAGCCAACACCGTCTACCAGTTCTTCTGGGGCGACTTCTGCGACTGGTATCTGGAGATTGTAAAGCTGCGTCTCGACTTCAGCGAGACCGCCGATAAAGCCTACACGCGCGCCGCGCTCACCATGCTGTTGCAGACCTTCGAAACCGCGCTGCGCCTGCTGTCGCCCATCATGCCGTTCCTCACCGAGGAGTTGTGGCATGCGCTCTTCAACGGCGAGCCACCGGCAAAGTCCATCGCGCTGAGCCGCTATCCGCAGGGAGATCCGCAGACCGGCACAGTGGAAGCGGCCTTCGCACTGCTCCAGGAGCTCATTGTCGCGGTCCGCGGGCTGCGCAAGGACCTGGGCGTCGAAGAGAAACTCTCCGT
>DATHQV010000107.1:0-3856 GCA_035482355.1 Acidobacteriaceae bacterium
CGAACCGGGATGCGCCGGGTCGGGGCAGCCGCTGATCTTATAGATGGGAAGATCGGGAGCGCTGAGTTGTTGGAGCGCGGCGATGATCACTGGATCTGTTTCATCGCCAGGCTGGCGGCTGGTGCCGATGTCGAGCGGAAGAGCGACGGAGTGATTGCCGACGTTGGGCGTGTCGTGACAGGTGGTGCAGGTTCCGGTGATGGAAGCTGGACTACCGATGGTTGCGTTGTCGTTGAGTCCGCGAACGCCCGTGATGATGACGGGCTGTGTGTTGAAAATCTTTTCGCCGGCGGCGATCTCGCGCCTCATCTCATCGCTGGATTGCCCGGGAGTGAGCGGCACCCAGGGGAAGTGCGTGGGCGCGGGGATGTTCTCCCAGGCAGTGTAGAGCGAGAAGGCGTTTTCGTTGAAGTTGACGCCGATGGGTGTGCCGCCGAGCGGGTCGTTGATGCCGGGAGCGGCGTTAAGGGTGGAGAGAGTGCTTGGGCCACCGGTAGCGCCATAGGAAGAGAGTGAGCCGGCGATGTTGTCGCGTGTTTGCGCGGTAGAGAGGCCGGTTTCGAATTGCACGATTTCGGCGAGCTGTTGCGCGGTGGGGACTGCGGCGCCTTGAGCATGCGTGAGGATGGCATTCGTAGCCTGGTCGGTGAGGTCGTAGGCGAGATTTCCAGCATCTGTCGTCGCGCTGTTGAGCGGCTTGAGTGTTTCGCGGCCGTCGAACATGACTGTGCTGAGGAAGCGGAGATTGGTTGTGGGGAGCGGACGCCGATAGACGGAGTAGATGGGGGCGCCGGTCTGCGGATCAAAGGTGAGCGCGCAGTGGTAAGGATCATGGACAACCGTGATGGTGAATTGCAGGCTCGCCGGGGGCGAGATGCCGATGCGAATGAGTCCGTTGTTAAGCAGGAGACTGTGCGCGGAGGGATCGTCGGAGTCGTCGGTGGGGCAATTCGCGCCGTCGACGGGGGCGAAGAGCGGATCGAGGCCGTGAGTGCGTGCGTAGACGAGACGGGCTCCGGCGGCACTGAGGCCGAAGGCCTGGTCTGCCTGGTGGCACGTGGCGCAGGTGCGGCCGTTGGTACCGAGGCTCTGGAAGAAAGGATTCTGCTCGTTGATGTTGCCGGCGGTGTTATAGGTGGCGACGGCTCCGGTGTTGTCACGGAAGGGCATGAGGTTGGGGATGAGTAGAACCGCTGCTATGGCATTGAGGGATGCGAAGCTGAGGAGTGTCAGCAGGATGCGGCGATCGCGTGGCGGTGTCATGACGAACCTCACTTCGGACCTCACTCATAAATGCGCGGAGGGCGGTCAAAAAGGGCCACACCTCGCGAGGGGGTGCGTCTACGGAATCCCCAGCGAATTTGAGCCAGGTAAATAGCAAACAGGTTTACGGCAGCCCGCCGTTCCCCGTCAGGGGCGATTCGTATCTTCTGTTTCCCCGATTTGCAGCAGGAGGTTTCGAGCAGGGTTTGGGAGGGTGATAGGGCCTAAGGGACTACTTTTTACTTCGTGTCGCGACCCTGAGAGGTATCGCCCTCCGGTGGTTGTGCGATCGAAATCGAAGATCAGGGAGTAAGAGGGGCAGGGGTTGCAAGTTAAACTTAGAAGTCTAACTTGCAAGTTGGGCTGTTGATATGCCATAGTTCTTTTATGGCGAGGAAGCAGGAGCAGGATTTGCTGGACCTGACGCAGGCGATCGGGCTGCTGGTGCGGCGAGTCCGCACAGCGGGGCGATCGCATGAGCTCTCATTGACGGAGTCGGCTGTGATGGCGAGGCTGGACCGGGAAGGACCAGCGACGACGGCCGAACTGGCGCGCGCGGAGGGAGTGAAGCCGCAGTCGATGGGAGCGACGGTGGTGGCGCTCGAGAAGAGGGGGATGGTTGCGCGCAAGCCGCATGCAACCGACGGACGGCAGATGATGGTTGCTCTGACGGCGAAGGGAGCGGCCGTTCGTAAGAGTGTGAAGGATGCCAAGCACACATGGCTGGCGCAGGCGGTCACGAAGCTGGAGAAGCGTGAGCAGGAGACGTTGTTTCGAGCTGGTGAGATCATCCGGCGGCTGGCAGAGCAGTGAGGGCCTGAGGTGAGCGTGGAGAGAAAGAGCGCGGAAAGAGTGGACTCGATATCGCATGCGTGGCGGGCGCTGCGGCATAGGAACTTCAGGCTGTACTTTGTGGGCCAAGGCACGTCACTGATGGGGACGTGGATGACGCGGCTGGCGACGAGTTGGCTGGTGTACAGGCTGACGCACTCGGCGCTGCTGCTGGGGGTGGTGAGTTTTGCGGGTCAGATTATTACGTTTCTGCTGGGGCCTCTGGCGGGTGTGTGGGTAGAGCGGCTGAATCGCCGAAAGCTGTTGGTCTGGACGCAGGCGGCGGCTGCAGTGCAGTCGTTGGCAATGGCCGCGCTGACGCTGGCGCACATGATTACGTTGTGGGAGATTATTGCGCTGGCGGCGTTGCAGGGTGCAATTAACGCGCTTGATATGCCGGGACGGCAGTCGTTTCTGGTGCAGATGGTGGAAGACCGCGAGGATCTGCCGAATGCGATTGCGATCAATTCGTCGATGGTGAACGCGGCGCGGCTGGTTGGGCCGGCAGTGGCGGGCGTTGTGGTGGCTGCGGTTGGCGAGGGATGGTGCTTTCTGATCGACGGCGTGAGCTACTTTGCGGTGATCGCGTCGTTGCTGATGATGAGGATTACGAAGAGTGAGGCGCGGCGGCATGGACTGAGCATGCTGGAGCAGATGCGTGAGGGTTGGGACTATGTGCGCGGCTTTCGTCCGATACGCATCATGCTGACGTTGTTTGCGCTGGTGAGTTTGATGGGATGGCCGTATGCAGTGCTGTTGCCGATGTTTGCAGGACAGGTGCTGCACGGCGGCGCGCACACGCTCGGATGGCTGACGGGAGCTAGTGGGATCGGGGCGTTGGTGTCGGCATTGTCGCTGGCAGTGCGCAAGTCGGTGGTGGGCCTCGCGCGAATGATTCAGATCTCGGCTGCGACGTTTGGCACGGGTCTGGTGCTGTTCGGGCTTTCCCACGTGTTGTGGGTGTCGCTGCTGCTGATGATGTTTGTGGGGTTTGGCATGATGCAGTGCGCGGCGGCGGTGAATACGGTGATTCAGTCGCTGGTGGCCGAGGATAAGCGCGGACGGGTGATGAGCTATTACACGATGGCATTTGTGGGGTCGGCGCCGTTTGGGAGTTTGCTCGCAGGCGTGCTGGCGCACAAGATCGGCGCGCCACACACGGTGATGATTACGGGCGCGTGCGTTGTCGTGGGTGCGATGTGGTTTGCGTTCAAATTGCCGGCGGTGAATGCAGCGATGCGGCCTGTGTATGAGGCGAAGGGCTTGCTGCAGGTAAGCGATGACGATGTAGTCGTTGAAGAGAGCGCAGCGTGAGCAAGAGGAGAGAATAATGCATTGGTATAGCTATATCGCTTGTTTCTTTGCGGGAATGTTTCTGACGAACGTGGTGCCGCATTTTGTGAAAGGCGTTTCGGGCGATGCATTTCCGACGCCGTTTGCAAAGCCGCCAGGGAAGGGACTGTCCTCCGCTCCGGTGAATGTCGCGTGGTCGCTGGTCAATGCCGTGGTTGGGTATGTGCTGTTTCGCGCGGGGCACATCGGCAGCGGGTTGGCGGCGCAGGCAGTGTTTTTCGCCGGGATTGCAACGATCAGCCTATGGATGAGTGTGGAGTTTCAAAAGAAGCATGCCGGGTGATTGGCCTGCAGGCATAGGTATAGGTTTCAAGGAAGGAAGAGGAATGGCGCTTACACAACTTGATGAGAAGGCAGCGTTGATTGTGATCGATCTGCAGAAGGGGATCACAGGGTTTGTCGATTCGTC
>DATHQV010000108.1:0-14826 GCA_035482355.1 Acidobacteriaceae bacterium
GCAGGTGACGGGGATTCCGGTGCGGGCGGAGTTTTTCCGGCTGACGCCGAGGGCTGCGGGGGCTGCGCCGCATCTGCTGGTGTTTGGCGGGAGCCAGGGAGCGCGGGTGCTGAATACAAGGATGCCAAAGATTGCGGCGGCGCTGCTGGATGCGATGCCGGGGCTGACGATTTTGCATCAGGCGGGGGCGCGACATGCGGAGTCGACGATGGCGGCGTACCAGGCGAGTGGCGCGCCGGCGGAGAGATGGCAAGTGGCGGCTTTCCTGGATGACATGCCGCGGCGGTTTGAGGCTGCGGACTTGGTGCTGGCGCGGAGTGGGGCCTCGACGGTGGCGGAGCTGGCGGCTGCGGGGAAACCGGCGCTGCTGATTCCGTTTCCGCAGGCGGCGGACGATCATCAGCGGCACAATGCCGAAGTGATGGCGGAGGCGGGCGCGGCGCAGGTGCTGCTGGAGGCGGATCTTACGCAGGAGAACTTGCTGGAGGCGCTGGTGCTTCTGCTCAAGGCGCCAGAGAGATTGGCGGGTATGGCGGAGCGGGCGCGGGGATTGGCGCATCCGGATGCTGCGGAGCGGATTGCGGGGATGGCGATGGGGCTGGCGCGCGGGGCATAAGCTTTCGCGACGCGTTGGATAGTCCGTCCGTGCGAGCGTTCTTCTCGGCCGCTTCGCGACCGATTCCCGTTCCGGCCACCAGGCCAGCGCCAGTTCGCTCGGCGGTGACCCCGGCGTATGGGGTCCCTCGACTGCGCTCCGGCTTCGAGCGGCGCTCGCTGGATGACTTCGTGGCGGCGCTTCGCTCGAGATGACATCTCTGTTATTTCGACTGGAAGCCTGAGCTGCGCCAGATCATTGTGCTCGCGCTCTGTGTCGTCGACCAGGTCATTTGTCGTTATTGAGCTTTCCTCTTTTGGACTGCAAAGTAAATCCAGCAGCCCAACACGGAGCCGAACATGCCGGAAAGGAAATGGAGAACCTCATGCGAATACATATGTTGCCACCTCAGTGCGTTCCAGAATTGCCATAGGTGATGAGCCAGAAGAAACCGAACCAGTGGAAGGGGAGCTGGCCCTCGCCACGCTTCGTCCATGAGACAAAGCGCGCCAAGCAGCACGAGCACAAAGACCACTGACTCCGGGAAGATGCGTACCTTCATGGTGTGCCTGTAAAGATATCAGGGTCGCCCGGGGATTCTGAACTCGCAGAAGAACTGGCTCCTTCCGGGGACTGTCATGGTCGCCTGAGCTTGTCAACGAGGTTTTCAGACGGTGTACGGGAGGTCCCTCGACTGCGCGCCGGGTTGGGCGGTGCGCGATGGAGATAGTGGTGGCGCCTCCTCGCTCTGGATGACATCTCTGTTGTTACAAAATGATTGATGAATTGGTGGGCTCTTCGCTGTCCGCGCCTGGATTTCTATTGGCCGCTTCGCGACCAACTCCCCTGCGGGGGTCCCTCGGCTGTGCGCCGGTTCAGAGCGGTGCTCGATGGATGACTTCGTGGCGGCGCTTCGCTCGGAATGACATTTCTTTTTATCTGATGACATTTCTGTTCTTTCAAAAGGAAAGGCCTGCTCCGTGGAGCAGGCCTTCGAGTCTTGCCAGTGGCTTGATTCCTTACCGGCGACCACCACCGCCGCCATGGAATCCGCCGCCGCCACCACCGTGGAATCCGCCGCCGGCTGCTCCGCCGTGGAAGCCGCCGACCGCTCCGCCGCGGGCTCCGCCGACTGCGCCACCGCGATAACCGCCGGAGTAGCCGCCGCGGTATCCGCCGCCGTAGCCGCGAGCGCCGTAAACATTATTGTGGTATCCGCCGGCATAGCCGCCGCGGTATCCACCACCGTAGCCGCCGCGGAATCCGCCGTAGCCACCGCGGTATCCGTAGCCGCCAAAGCCGCGACCGTAGTAGCCAACGTGGCCGTATCCATAGCCCCAGCCGCGTCCATACCAGCCGTGGTACCAGGGGCCGGCGCCGATGAAGAGGCCGCCGTAGAACCAGTCAGGTCCATAGAAGCCGTAGGGCGCGCAGTCATACGGGTAGTACGAGTAATAGCCCCACTCGCAGACCGGGGGACCGGCTACTGCATAAGGCGCCGGATAGCCGACGTCGGGGCCGATACCGATGCCGACCGCCACCTGAGCCTGGGCCGGTTTAGCCAGCGCGAAAGGGGTGGCCAACAGTGCAATCATCAAGGCGTAGCGCAATGTGCGCATAATGAAACCTCCTGTCAGATCGCCCACGAAATTACTCGATCTGACGCCGCGACTCGAGTTCCTTTTCCGGATCGGATAGCGGCTACCTTTACTAACGTTAGACGCGGCAAAATGTTGCGCGGTTCTAACGTTTGCAGGGCCTGATGACGCCAAGTTTACGCGTAATTCCTGCGAATGGGGTCAATACCATTGACGCGGTGGAGGATAGGCGCCCGGTGGCGGGTAATAGTAGTGCCAGTAGGGCGGGCACGACGACGAGCAGAGGGCCATGATGAGCGCGATGAACCAGCCAATGCCAGTCCAGCCGAGGAAGAGGTTGAACATAAAGATGCCCGTCGAGTTGTGGGTATGCCGCGCGACGGCAATGAGCGAGGGCAGGAAATAGAGTCCGACACCGACCAGACCGGCCATCGAAATCCTCCGAGGATGCAACAGGAACCAATACGAAGAAAAGGGGCTGGCGGTTCCCGAAGCAGGTATGCATATGGTAGCGCCGGTTTTGAAGGCGGGAAGCGAAAATTGATGGGGGGCAAAAGGAAACGCACCCGGAAGCGGGGAGCTTCAGACGGGTGCGTCTTTCAGACGCGGCCTGGGAGGCGCGTCCACTAACCTCTCTGCTTACCGGCGATAACCGCGGGGGGCGAAGCGGTAGTCATGCCGGTAGTCGCGCACTGCGTAGCCATGGTCGTAACCACGGACATAGCCACGATCGTAGCCGCGATAAGCCCAGACGCCTGGAACCCATTCGGCTCCGGCGTAATAGCCGGGCGTCCAGATGTAGCCTGCTCCTGGGCAGGGCGGAACGGCGACCACAACCGCGGGGCGGAAGGGCGCGTGGACACGGACAACAGCAACCTGAGCCTGAGCCGCTGCTGCGGCGATGCTCAGAAGACCGGTGCAAGCCAATGCGCGAAGGAACCGTTTCATATGAGACCTCCTGTGTTCCGTTTCGAACTTCTCTCGAATCCCGGAACCTCTTGTTGTCTCTGGGCATAATGAACGCGAATGCTCGCGAATTGTTGCGGAAATGTTATGTGGTTGCGAGGGGATTGAAGTTGCGGTCGCGCTGGAGAAATTTGCAGTTTGCCGTGCTCCGGGACGTGGTGCCGTGCACCGGGACGAATGGATTTGCGAGAGCGACGGTGGGAAAATAGAGATGTATGGAAAAACTCGGGCTTTATCTATCGATTCCTTTTTGCCGTTCGAAGTGCACGTATTGCAATTTTGCTTCAGGAGTATTTCCGGCCAGCTATCACGAGCGTTACGTGGAGCGGATGGAAGAGGATCTGCGGGGGATTCGAGCGCGGGCGCAGCAGTGGGGCGCGAAGCTGCCGAATGCGGTGGACAGCATTTATCTGGGGGGCGGGACGCCGTCGTTGCTGGCGCCTGAGGTGATTCGGCGGTTGTTCACGGATTTGCGGCGCGAGTTTGCGGTGATGCCGACGGCGGAGATCACGGTGGAGTGCGCGCCGGGACAGCTGGGCGCGGCGGTGCTGGATGCGCTGGTGGAATGCGGCGTGAATCGGATAAGTTTTGGGGTGCAGTCGTTTGTGGACAGCGAAGCGCGGCTGACGGGAAGGCTGCATACGCACGCGGTGGCGCTGGAGGACATTCGGCGGGTGCAGGCTGCGGGGATTGCGAGCGTGAACGCGGATTTGATTGCGGGGCTGCCGGGGCAGACGGTGGAATCCTGGTATGAATCGCTGGGTGTGCTTGTGGAGTCCGGTGTGGATCACGCGAGCATTTACATGCTGGAAGTGGACGATGAGTCGCGGCTGGGGCGCGAGATGCTGGCGAGTGGGGCGCGGTACCACGCGCAGACGGTGCCGGGCGACGATTTGATTGCTGACTTGTATGCCGAGGGGATTGGATTTTTGGCAGGGCACGGACTGGCGCAGTATGAGATTTCAAACTTTGCGCGCAGCGGGTGCGAGTCGCGGCACAATTTGAAGTACTGGCGGCGGCAGCCGTATCTGGGCTTGGGCCTCGATGCACATTCGATGTTGCGGGTGCGGTCGGGCGGGGCAGTGCGGTTTGCGACGGGCGATGATCTGGAGAAGTTTCTGGGCGAGCCGGGATGGGCGGGGCCGCGGCGGTTGAGCCAGGAAGAGGAGTTGGAAGAGGCGTGGTTCCTCGGCCTGCGTTTGAATGAGGGAGTGAGCCTGTCGGAACTGCGGCGGCGTTATTCGCCGCCGGCGGTTCATGGAAGTTTGGCGGCGGTCAGGGAGTTGGAGGGCGAAGGGCTGCTGCATTTTGCGGATGGCGATCGAGTGACACTGACGCAGAGGGGGCGGTTGTTGTCGAATGAAGTGTTCGCGCGATTCATCAGTGAGCCGGCGGGGGCTGAGCCGGCGGTCGCGTAGACGATTCAGCATTATGTTTATCTTCAATGGGGATTAGAGGTGGTTCGACGTGCAGCCGCAGGGGCTAAATCCCATTGGTTTTGTGCATCTTTCGGCACGAGTAAACTCGTGCCCTGATACAAGATGTGGCTTTTTCCGCAAGCTGCGAATTTGTACTGACACTATGCGGAATGCATTTGCTGAACGAAGTTTAGGATTGGGACAATAGAGGAAAAACATGTCTGTTCATACTGCTGCTTTTGCTGAAGACGCTTCCGGGGCTGCTGTTTCTGTGGACACGATCGATCTGCGCAGTGACACGGTGACAAAGCCGACGCCCGCGATGCGCGCTGCGATGGCTGCGGCGGAAGTGGGCGACGACGTGTACGGCGAGGACCCCACGATCAATGCGCTGGAGGCGCGGGCGGCGGCGATTTTTGGGCGCGAGGCGGCGCTGTTTGTTCCGACAGGAACGATGGGGAACCAGACGGCGATCCGGCTGCACACGCAGCATGGGCAGGAGGTGATTTGCGAGACGCGTTCGCACATTATGGACTGGGAAATGGCGATGGTGGCGGCGTTTTCCGGCTGCGTGCCGCGCACGATTCCCGGGGAGCGGGGGATTCTGACGTGGGCGGACATTGAGCCGCACATTACCCCGAAGCATTACCATCGCGCGCAGACGGGGCTGATCTCGCTGGAAAACAGCCACAACCTGGCGGGGGGAACGGTGACGCCGCTGCCGGTGCTCGAAGAGATTTGGGCGGGGGCGAAAGAACGCGGGGTGCCGCTGCATCTGGATGGGGCGCGGGTTTTCAATGCCTCGGTGGCGCTGGGCGTGGGCGTGAAGGATTTGACTCGGGGATTCGATACGGTGATGTTCTGCCTCTCGAAGGGGCTGGGGGCGCCGGTGGGGTCGATGCTGGTGGGAACGTGGGAGCAGATGGACCGGGCGCGGATCATCCGCAAGGGCCTGGGCGGCGGGATGCGGCAGGCGGGGATTTTGGCGGCGGCGGGGCTGATTGCTCTGGAGGAGGGTCCGAAGAGGCTGCAGGAGGATCATGCCAATGCGCGGATGCTGGCGGAGCGGCTGGCGGAGTCGCCGAAGCTGACGATTGATCCGCGGCACGTGGAGACGAACATTTTGATCTTCAAGGTGGCGGGACGGGATGCCGCGGCTGGGTTTGCGGCGGAGATGGGGAAGCGCGGGGTTTTGGCGGGGACGGTGGGGCGGGACGGGATGCGATTTGTGACGCATCGGGACGTGAGCCGGGCGGCTTGCGAAGAGGCGGCAAGGATTACGGTGGAATTGGCTGCGGGGCTGGGGGCGTAGCCGAAAGATGGAGAGCGCTTACCTCTTTAGAATGAGTCGCTAACGGTGTCGAGTAGCGGGAAGGCAAGAGCGGGCGCTTCGCGCTCGGGCCCATGTCCCCAAACCCAGGGACATGGGGCACCCGGACCCGGTTAAGTCCTTCGCCGGACGCACCCACTGGATATAATAAGAGCACCATGCCGAAGTACTCCATTGTCGTGCCCTTTCATAACGAAGAAGAAAACGTGACCGTGCTTTACGACCGGTTGAAGGGTGTGATGGAGCATGTGGGCGACTCGTTCGAGCTGGTGTTTGTGGACGACGGGTCGAACGACCGGACGTGCCGTTTGCTGGAAGAGATTGCGGCGGTGGACAGCCGGGTGCTGGTGGTGAAGCTGCGGCGGAATTTTGGGCAGACGTCGGCGCTGGCGGCGGGTTTTGACCACGCGCAGGGCGAGTACATTCTAGCGATGGATGGCGATCTGCAGCACGATCCAAACGAGGTGCCTGCGTTCCTCGAGAAGCTGGAAGAGGGTTACGACGTGGTGAGCGGGTGGCGGAGGGAGCGCATCGACAACTTTGTGATGCGGCGGATTCCTTCGCGCTGCGCGAACTGGCTCATGGCGAAGCTTTCGGGCGTAGATATCCACGATTTTGGGACGACGTTTAAGGCGTACCGGCGCGAAGTGATTCAGAACATTCCGCTGTACGGCGAGATGCACCGGTTTATTCCGGCGCTGGCGGCGTGGTATGGGGCCAGCATCTGCGAGATACCCATTACGAACGTGAATCGGGAGCGGGGGAAGTCGCACTACGGGATTGGGCGGACGTTCCGAGTCTTCTTTGACCTGCTGACGATCCGGTTTCTGCTGAAGTACATGACGCGGCCGCTGCACTTCTTCGGGGTGATTGGGGCGCTGGGTATTTTTGGCGGGGGTCTGGTATCGACGTTCCTGGTGGCGCTGAAGGTTATCACGCATCAGGCGGTGATGGACCAGCACGGGCCGCTGTTTGTGCTGGCGGCGGTGATGATTCTGGCGGGCACGCAACTGTTGGCGATTGGGCTGCTGGGCGAGCTGCAGGTGCGGCACTATTACACCGGTTCGCAGCGGGCTCCGTACACGATTGACCGGCTGGTGCGGCTGCGGGCGCCGGAAGAGCCGAGCATGTTGTCGGAAAATTGATCCAGGCATGGGAGCCGCTCGCTGGCGCGAGCGGGGCATTGGATTACTTCCCCGAACCTCGTTCGGGGGATCGCCCTCGGCTTAGCTCGGGCCAGGCTCTCCACTTCGCTGCGCTCCGGTCGGGATGACAGTCGTTTATTGATATTGGCCGTGGCGGGTGATCCGACATCGGGGCCGGTCGCTCACTTCGGTGGGGATGACATCGCCGAACCTGAAATTAACGGGCGATCCACGCTTATCGCCGAGGCTTCGGCAACCAATTCATTCCCCAACCCATCGACACCATTGAATACCCGGCGCCGATCCCCGGAGCGTCATGCCACAAGTGTGTGCAGAAGCGCTCTGAATTCACGTACGCGAGAATCCGAATATTCGTCTGCGTGCGGCTCCGTGGTGGCCGGAGAGCCGAACGGAACCATGCAGAAGGCGGACATCATACTGAAGCCCGTGGATGGAAGGAAGCGCGTCGTGATCGAGCGTGTCGAGCCGGAAATCGACGCGGGCCGTTTCGCCATTAAGCGCATTGCCGGCGATCAGGTGCAGGTGGAAGCGGACATTTTCGCGGATGGTCACGACCACGTGACCGCGCGCCTGCTGTTCCGATACAAGCAAATTCCCAACTGGACGGCTGTGCCGATGGAGCCGCTGGGCAACGACCGGTGGCGCGCCGCTTTCCCCACGGTGCGGCTGGGCGAATATCTGTACACCGTGGCGGGGTGGATCGACCACTTCGATACGTGGAGAAGCGATCTGGAAAAGCGGATTGAAGCGGGGCAGGACGTCCGGGTGGATCTGCTGAACGGGGCGCAGCTGATTGAAGAGGCAGCGGAGCGGAGCGGCCGCGACGATGCGGATGTGCTGCGGCGGTGGGCGCTGGAATTGCGCCAGGCGAAAGACAGCGAGGCGGCGCGGGACGTGGCGATGGATCCGGCGCTGGCGGCGCTGATGGGCCAGCACCTGGACCCGGCGATGGAGACGCGTTATGAGCGCGAGCTGCGGGTGACGGTAGATCGGGAGAAGGCGCGGTACTCGGCGTGGTACGAGATGTTTCCGCGGTCGACGAGCCTGGAGGCGGGGCGGCATGGGACGTTGAAGGACTGCGAAGCGCGGCTGGATTATGTGGCGGAGCTTGGCTTCGACGTGCTGTACTTGCCACCGATTCATCCCATCGGGACCAGCTTTCGCAAGGGGAAGAACAACTCCGTGATGGCGGAGGCCGGGGATGTTGGGAGCCCGTGGGCGATTGGCGCGAAAGAGGGCGGCCACACGGCGATCCATTCTGATCTTGGCACGCTGGCGGATTTTAAGCATCTGTTGCGGGAGGCGGGAAAGAAGGGCATTGAACTGGCGCTGGACATTGCGTTCCAGTGCTCGCCGGATCATCCATGGGTGAAGGAACACCCGGAGTGGTTTAAGAAGCGGGCGGACGGATCGATTCAGTATGCGGAAAATCCACCGAAGAAGTACCAGGATATTTATCCACTGGATTTCGAGAGCACGGACTGGGAAGGGCTGTGGGAGGCGCTGCGCAACGTGTTTCTGTTCTGGATTGAGCAGGGCGTGCGCATTTTTCGCGTGGATAATCCTCACACCAAGGCGTTTCCGTTTTGGGAGTGGATGATTGCGGAGGTGAAGCACGATTTTCCGGACGCGCTGTTTCTGGCGGAGGCGTTTACGCGGCCGCGGGTGATGCAACGGCTGGCGAAGGTGGGGTTCACGCAGTCGTACACGTACTTTACGTGGCGGAACACGAAGCAGGAGCTGACCGACTACATGACGGAGCTGACGCATGCGCGGGTGTGCGAATTTATGCGGCCGAATTTGTGGCCGAATACGCCGGACATCTTGCCGGAGTTGCTGCAGATTGGGGGACGGCCGGCGTTTCTAAGCCGGGTGGTGCTGGCGGCGACGCTGGGGCCGAGTTATGGCATATACGGGCCGGCGTATGAGTTGGGCGAGAATCAGCCGATGCGGGTGGGCAGCGAAGAGTATCTCAATTCAGAGAAGTATGAGATTCGCGACTGGCATCTGGATGCTCCGCAGAGCATCAGCGGTGCGATTACGCAGATTAACCGCGCGCGGCGCGAGAATGCCGCGCTGCATGCGAGTCACGAGCTATTCTTTCATCCCACAGACAATCCGTATCTGATCGCTTATTCGAAGAGCACCCGGGATGGGAGCAACGTGGTGCTGACGGTGGTGAATCTCGATGCGTTTCACACGCAGCTGGGGTGGGTGGATCTCGATCTGGAGCGGCTGCAACTGCGCGCGAATGAAACGTTCCAGGTGCACGATCAGCTTACCGGGGCGCGTTATGTGTGGCAGGGGTCGCATAATTACATTGAGCTAACGCCTGAGAAGATTCCTGCGCATATCTTCCGGGTGCTGCGCCGGGTGCGCTCGGAAAAAGATTTCGACTACTACCAGTGAGGACGCAAGGCACGATGCCGAAAACGCAGTCCATTGTTCGCAAGGCAGGCAGCATCGCGGATCCGCTCTGGTACAAAGACGCGATCATTTACGAGATTCACGTCAAAGCGTTCAGCGACAGCGACAACGACGGCATTGGGGATTTTCCGGGGCTGATGCAGAAGCTGGATTATCTGCAGGACCTGGGCGTGACGTGCCTGTGGCTGCTGCCGTTTTTTCCATCTCCCCTGCGGGACGATGGCTACGATATTTCCGATTACATGAGCGTCCACCCGAGCTACGGGACGCTTGAGGATTTCAAACGTTTCCTGGATGCGGCGCACGATCGCGGGTTACAGGTGATGATCGAGCTGGTCATCAATCACAGTTCCGATCAGCACCCGTGGTTTCAGCGGGCGCGGCATGCACCGGCGGGATCGCCGGAGCGGAATTTTTATGTGTGGAGCGACACGGATCAGAAGTACAAAGACGCGCGGATTATTTTCACGGACACGGAAAAGTCGAACTGGACGTGGGATCCGGTGGCGCAGGCTTACTACTGGCATCGCTTCTTTTCGCATCAGCCGGATTTGAACTACGACAATCCCGCGGTGCTGGAGGAAGTGCTGTCGGTGATGCGCTACTGGCTGGATATGGGCGTGGACGCGCTGCGCATCGATGCAATTCCGTATCTGGTGGAGCGGGACGGGACCAACTGCGAGAATTTGCCGGAGACGCACGCGGTGATCAAGGCGATGCGTGCGGCGATTGATGAGGGCTACGCGGGGCGCATGGTGCTGGCGGAGGCGAATCAGTGGCCGACGGATGTGCGGCCGTATTTCGGCGACGGCGACGAATGCCACATGGCGTTTCACTTTCCGCTGATGCCGCGCATTTATATGGCGTTGAGGCAGGAAGATCGTTTGCCGATTACGGACATCATGGCGCAGACGCCGGATATTCCGGACAACTGCCAGTGGGGATTGTTCCTGCGCAACCACGACGAACTGACGCTGGAGATGGTGAGCGCGGATGAGCGGGACTACATGTACCTGGCGTACAGCGCCGACCCGCGGATGCGGATCAACATTGGGATCCGGCGGCGGTTGGCGCCGCTGCTCGATAACAATCGGCGGCGCATCGAGTTGCTGAACAGCATTTTGTTTTCGTTTCCGGGGACGCCCATTTTGTATTACGGCGATGAGATTGGGATGGGCGACAACATTTACCTGGGCGATCGGAATGGAGTGCGGACGCCGATGCAGTGGTCGCCGGATCGCAATGCGGGCTTCTCGCGGGCGAACCCGGCGCGGCTGTACAGCCCGGTGATTATGGACCCGGTGTGGGGTTACGAGGCGATCAATGTTGAGGCGCAACAGAACGATCCATCGTCGCTGCTGAACTGGATGCGCAACATGATTGCGCTGCGCAAGCTGTTCAAAGTGTTTGGGCGGGGATCGCTGCGGTTTTTGGATTCTTCCAATCGCAAGGTGCTGGCTTACGTGCGCCAATTCGATGGGGAGATGGTGTTGTGCGTGGCGAACCTGTCGCGATTTGCGCAGCCGGTGCTGCTGGATCTGGCGGGGATGGAAGGGATGATCCCGGTGGAGATGCTGGGGTACGTGGAATTCCCGGCGATCACGAAGCAGCCGTATTCGCTGACGGTGGGGCCGTACGGGTTTTTGTGGCTGGAGATTCAGGCTGCGCCGAACCATGCGGCGGAGTTGGCGGAGGAAGGCGCGGAGCAGGCCTTCTATGTAGAGACGGAGCGCGACTGGCAGACGGTGCTGGGCGGGGAAGGCGTGCGGAAACTGGAGACACTGCTGCCGGGATATTTGCAGAGGCAGCGGTGGTTTGGGGGGAAATCCAAATCCATTACGCGGGTAGAAGTGGCGGACTCGGCGCTGTTCGATGAGAATCGTTCGGCGCTGGTGTGGATCAAGGTGGAGTATGCGGAGGGCGATCCGGATTGCTGGCTGCTGTGCCTCGCAATGAGTTTTGGCGAGGCGGGCGTGTCGGTGCGGGAATCGAATCCGAATCAGGTGCTGGCGACGGCGGGGTCGTCGATGAGGTCCGGAGTGCTGCACGATGGATTGCTGCGGTCGAGCGCACCTGCAGCGCTTGAGGAGATTCTGGCGCATGGTGCGGAATTGAAGACGCGGAACGGATCGTTGCGCGGTATGCCGGGAACGGTGCTGCCGTTGCTGCGCGGAACGCAACCGCTGACGCCGCGACTGAGCAGCGCGGAGCAGAGCAACACCTCGGCGATTTTTGGCGACCGGCTGATCATGAAGATTTTCCGGCGGCAGGCCGCGGGAGTGAATCCGGATGTGGAGATTGGGCGGTATCTGACGGAGAAGGCGCAGTTCCACAACATTCCTCCGTTTGGCGGATCGATTGAATACCGTCGCGGGGATGAAGAAGCGTCGACGCTGGCGCTGTTGCAGGGGCTGGTGCAAAACGAAGGCGATGGATGGCAGTGGACGCTGGAGGAACTGGATCGGTATTACGAGAGCACGGCGTCGGTGCGCTCGGCGGCCGTGCCGCTGGCGGATCGGAAGACAATTCCGAACGAAGCGCGGGAGCATGCCGGGATTTATCTGGAGGCTGCAGGGACGCTGGGACGGCGCACCGGGGAGATGCATTTGGCGCTGTCTTCCGGCGCGGAGGAGGCGTTCACACCGATGACGCCGACGCGCGTGGATTTGGAAGCGATGCGGGACCAGTTGACGTTGCACGCGACGAACGCGTTCGATGCGCTGAAGAGCAATCTTTCGCGGCTGCCGGATGACACGGTGGAGTCGGCTGCGCTGGCGCTGAGCCGCCGGGGCGCGCTGCTTGGGAAATTTCGCGGGCTAGCGGAAGTGAAGAGCACGGGGCAGTGGACGCGCATTCATGGGGATTACCACCTGGGGCAGGTGCTGCGATCGAAGGGCGACTTTGTGATTCTGGATTTTGAAGGCGAGCCGGCGCGGCCATTGGCGGAGCGGCGGGCCAAGTATTCTCCGCTGAAGGATGTGGCGGGGATGCTGCGTTCGTTCAGTTATGCGGCGTTTGTTGCGCTGACGCGGTACACGAGCCGCAGGCCGGAAGACTATGCGCAGCTCGAATCATGGGCGCGGCTTTGGGAAACGTCGGTTTCGGGGGAGTTTTTACGGGCGTACTGCGAGGTCGTGCGCGGCTCGCAGATTGTGCCGGCGTCGAGCGAGGACTTTCGCATCGTGCTGGACATCTACATGCTGGATAAGGCTCTTTACGAGCTGGTGTACGAGCTGAACAATCGCCCGGCGTGGATTGGGATTCCGCTGCATGGCATATTGTCGCTGCCGCTGTGACAAAAGGAAGAGACGCTGATGGCAGGCATTGAATTGCCGGAAGAGACGAAGCAGCAGGAGGAGCGCAGCGGCGCGCCGGATGTGGTGGTCGGCGTGGCGGGTGCGGTCGCTGCTGCCGATCTGCGCGCGCGTGCTGAACAGGTGGTTGCGGACCTGGGCGCGAATGCGGCTTCGCTGCGCATTGTTTTCGCGAGGCCGGGCGGGGACGACGAGCCGACGGCGGGCGGTGAGAATCAGGGCGGAGAACAAAACGGGACTGGCGGACATGAGAAAGGGCATCCGACGCTGGTTTCGTATACAGCGCAGGCGAGCGGCGGCGATTTATGGTCGCCGATTTCTGCCAATCAGCGTGCGGTGCTGGCGCTGGCTGCGTCGCTGAATGCGCGCGTCTGCATTGTGCTGGGGCCGGATCTTGCGGGGCTGCAGGCGCATGTCATCCAGCTGTTTACCTATGCCATTCTCGAGCGCCAGTGCGGGCTGGCAATGCCGATTTATCCGGTGGGCAAATACGATGGGCTGCTGAACACCGGCATTTTGTCGCCGCTGAGCCGGGCGCTTTATGGGAAGAGAGTGCGGTATCCGCTGACCTTCGATTTCGCGGCATCGGGGGCGATGTGCGAGCGGCTGGCGCACGGGGATGCGGTCAGCGAGGCCAGTGGGCTGCTGTGGCCGGTGACGGTGGCAGCCACGCAAACGCCGCAGGCGGTGGTGGGCCAGGTGCACATCGACGTGCGTCATCAGGTGGCGACGGCGGGACTGGAACTGAGTGCGGTGCTGGGGCAACTGGGCGGATCGATGTTTGAAGATATGGTGAGCTGCGCATCGCAATGGCAGCGGGTGCGCGGATCGCAAGCTGCTCCGGTGTGGGGGAATGAGCAGGTGCAGGAGGCCGATGCAGCGCCGATTGACGCACAGCCTATGCTGGATTCGTTCCTGCTGGGCTCAAAGAACCTGGACGAAGTATGGCGATTGCTGCTGCCGCCGAACACCATGCTGGAGCTGCGGCGGCTGACGCGGCTGACGCCGGAACAATTTCGCATACCGGATGACGTGTGGGCGAGCATCGTGTACGACTTTGCGCTGGCATGGCGGCTGCGAACGATCAGCCGCGTGCACCTGATGGGCGCGCTGACGCCGCTGTATCTGGGTTGGGCCGCTTCGTATGTGAGGGAAGTTTCGTCAATGACGAGCGCTGCGACGGAGCAGCGTGTTGAGCAGTTCACGCGCGCGTGGGAAGAGAAGAAACCGTATCTGCTGTCGCGCTGGCGCTGGCCCGATCGTTTTAATCCGTAAGCGCTTTGGGGCCAGGTTAGGCAAAGGAGAAAAGATATGTGGGGACAAGTCGAACAATCGCTGCACGAGTCGATGAGCCGGGTGATGAACAAGATCGCCACGCTGCTTCCGGGCATCCTTGCGTTTATTGTTGCGTTCCTTTTCTTTCTTCTGGTGGGATGGCTGCTGTCGGTGCTGGTGCGCGGGATTCTGAATGCGCTGAAGTTCGATGAGCGGATGAGCCGCGGCGGCAATGCGATCTCCGAATGGACGCCGCGGATTACGCCCACGCTGCTGGTGGCGCGCATCGTGTTCTGGTTCTGCGTGATCGCGGGAGTTGTGGTTGGAGCTTCGGCGTTCGAGGCGGGCACGTCGGAACTGATTGTTTCGGGGTGGATTCTGGCTTACGTGCCGCGGGTGATTGGCGCGGCGATTCTGCTGCTGGCGGGGAATGTGCTGGCGCGATTTGCTTCGCGCAGCGTGCTGATTACCGCGGTGAATCTGAATCTGAGTTATGCGCGGCTACTGAGCATGGGCGTGCGCTGGATGATTTTGGTGCTGACCGGCGCTATGGTGCTCGATCACCTTGCGCTGGGGGGCGAGATTGTCGAGCTGGGATTTGGGATTTTGTTTGGGGGGATTGTGCTGGCGCTGGCGTTAGCGGTGGGGCTGGGATCGCGGGATTTGGTGAGCCGTTCGCTGGAGCGCGAAGCGGCGCGGCCGGTGGAGGTTCCGCAGCCGGAGAAGGTCCATCATTT
>DATHQV010000109.1:0-2295 GCA_035482355.1 Acidobacteriaceae bacterium
CGCCGAGCCCAGCCCGGTACCCAAGCCCAGAAAGAGCATGGTTCCCGACTTGTAGCTGCCCACCGCCTGCATCGCCGCGTCGTTGATGATCTTGACCGGACAGCCGAATGCCGCCGCGTAGTCGAAGTTGACCCAGCCGCGAGCGAGGTTGTGGGGTTCGGTCAAGGGCCGGTTGTGCTTGACCACGCCCGGATAGCCGATCGAAATGCGATCGTAGTTCCAGCTGTGCGCCAGAATTTTCACGCCGGCAACCATCTGTCGGGCGGTCATCGTCGGCCCCGACTTGAACTTGCGGCGCGTGCCCTGGTTCAAAGCCGCGATCTTGACGCTCGTTCCGCCAACATCGACTACCAGCACCTTCATCGCTCCCTCCCTTTCTGACCGAAGCCCTCACGCCGCCGGAACCCTGATGCTGACGGTGCCTACTGCGTTGTCCGTTCTCGCCAGCGGTTCCGTATGCGGCCCTCCGACGGTGTCGAGGTAACCGAGCCCCAAAATCATCGCGACCAATCCGGTCCAGCCTGTCTGATGGCTGGCCCCAATGCCGGCGCCGTTGTCTCCATGGAAGTACTCATAGAACAACACCAAGTCCTTCCAGTGCGGGTCGGTCTGGAACTTCTCGGTTCCGCCATACACCGGCCGTTTGCCATACTCATCGCGCAGGAATATCCGGGTCAGACGAGTCTGTAGCTCCTCGGCGACTTCGCGCAGGTTCATCTGGCACCCCGATCCCGTCGGACACTCGACTTTGAAGTTGTCTCCAAAGTAGCTGAACAGCACCAACAGAGTGCGCAGCAGCAGCACATTCACGGGAAACCACATCGGCCCGCGCCAGTTCGAGTTGCCGCCAAACAGCCCGGACTTCGACTCGGCCGGCCAGTAGTCCACCCGGAACTCGGTGCCGTTGCAGTGAAAGATGTAGGGCTCCTGTTCGTGATGCCGCGAGAGCGAGCGGATGCCGTACGGGCTTAAGAACTCCCGCTCATCCAGCATTCGCGTGAGGATCCTGCGCAGCTTTCCCTCATCCGCCACCGACAGCATCGAGCGCCCATTCACCCCCGCTTCGCGCCGGAAGCTCAAAGCCCGCCGCAGCCCGCCCTGCGCCGCCAGCCGCTGAACCACCCGCTCCACCACCCGCGGACACTTCTGGAACACGTCCCGGGAGATTACCGTCACTGCGCACAGGGGCAACAGCCCCACGAGCGAGCGAATCTTCAGCCGCATGGCACGCCCGTCCGGTAAATGGAGCAGGTCGTAAAAAAAGCCGTCCTTCTCGTCCCACAGCACATCCTCGTGGTCCCCGACCTTGTGCATTGCCGTCGCGATCCACAGGAAGTGCTCCAAGTACTTGACGGCCATCTCCTCGTAGCTCGAATCGTGCGGCACCAGCTCCAGCGCGATTTGCAGCATGCATTGACTGCAAAAGGCCATCCACGCGGTGCCGTCCGACTGCTCCAGGCGGCCTCCCGTCGGCAGCGGCGCGCTGCGGTCGAATACCCCGATGTTGTCGAGCCCGAGAAAGCCGCCTTCGAACACATTGTTGCCTGTCGCATCCTTGCGGTTCATCCACCAGGTGAAGTTCAGCGACAGCTTTTGGAACATTCGCTTCAGAAAATTGACGTCGCCCTTGCCGCAGCGATGCTTCTCATACTGGTAGAGGTAGCACGCCGCCCACGCGTGCACCGGCGGATTGACGTCACCGAAGTTCCATTCGTAAGCGGGGATCTGGCCGTTGGGATGCAAATACGTTTCCAGCAGCATGAGCTCCAACTGCTGTTTGGCGAAATCCAGATCGACGAGTGCCAGCGCTACGCAGTGAAATGCGAGATCCCAGGCCGCGTACCAGGGATACTCCCATTTGTCGGGCATGGAGATTACGTGCTCGTTCACCATGTGGAACCAATGCGCATTGCGGATTCTCATTCGCTGCGCCGCCGCTGGGGCCGACGCTCCGTGTTCCTTCAACCACTGGTCGAGATCGAAATAGTAGTACTGCTTGGTCCACAGCATTCCCGCGAGCGCCTGGCGCTGCACGTTGCGCTCGTCGATTCCCAGCATCGGTCCTGCCAGCCCGTCATAGAACGCGTCGGCTTCCTGCAGCCGCAGCGCCAACAGGTCGTCGAATTCCTTGCCGAACATTTCTCCGGAGCCTTCAATGCGCCGCTCGGAAAACTCTGCCGGAGGGCGCATGCTCAGACGCAGGCGGATCACCTCCCGCTCCCCCGCTCCCACCTTCAGTTGGTATTGCGCGACCGCCTTTGTGCCTCGATGTTGCGAATTCACCGCGTCCTTCTC
>DATHQV010000110.1:0-5038 GCA_035482355.1 Acidobacteriaceae bacterium
CCCACATCCACGCTCAGCCCGCCCTTCACCACCGCCGTCACCGTGCCCACAATCGCGGCCTTCTCCGCAAACGCCGTCTCCAGCGACGCCCAATCTTTGGGCTGGCTCACGCGCGTCAGCGACAGGATGTAATACCGCTCCTCGTTGCGGCCCTTCACCGAGACGGGGAACTTGTCGCCCGGCTTCACGCCCTCCGCGTTTTCTTTGAACGCCGATCGCGGCAGCACGCCCTCGACCTTGTAGCCAATATCGAGAAACACGGACTCGGCATCCAGTGACACCACGATGCCTTCCAGCTGCTTCGCGCCGGCGTCGGCCTTGTGGCTCTGCTCAAACTGGGAGAGAAGCGCGCCAAACGACTCGGTTGCGTTTGTGTTGGGAGTAGGTTCTGCCTGGGGCTCGGGTGCGGGGATTTCGTTTTCCATGACGGCTAACAACATTGTGGCACGAGGCCCGTTCCCGCGTTGGCCGCCTCTCCTGATATGCTGCCCGTCAGAGCCTCCCATGCTGCTCGAACTCCGAGCCGAAAATTACGCCGTCATCGACCACGCCATTGCCGGATTCGGCCCTGGCCTCAATCTGCTTACCGGCGAAACCGGCGCGGGCAAGTCCATCCTCGTCGACGCTCTCGCCCTGCTCATGGGCCAGAAGGCCTCCACCGACTTCATCCGCCACGGAGCCGACAAAGCCGTGCTCTCCTGCGTCTTTGAGAGCACACCCGGGGCCGAGTTGATCCTCGAAGCCAACGGCATCGACGCCGAAGGCGCCGAAATCATCCTCCGCCGCGAAATTCTCGATAATGGCAAGGGCCGCGTCTACGTCAACAATCAGCCCGCCACCGTTGCCGTCCTCCGCGCCCTTGCGCCTGAGCTAGCCCTCATCCACGCCCAGTCCGAAACGCTGAGCGGCTTCGATCCCACACAGCAGCGCATCCTCCTCGATCGCTTCGCCGGGCTCGCTCACGAAGCCACCGAAGAGGCCTTCATCCGCTGGCGCGACATCCAGGTCCGCCTCACCGGACTCGAGCGTGACGAGCAGGACCGCCTCCGCCTCGCCGACCTCTGGTCGTTCCAGGCCAAAGAAATTCAGTCCGCCGCGCCCCAGCCGGGCGAAGACGAGGCTCTCGTCACCGAGAAGCGCGTCCTCGCCAACGCCGAACGCCTCTACTCCGCCGCCATGGGCGCCAACAACGTTCTTTACGAAGACACCGGTTCCGCGGAGGCCGCCCTCGTCGCCGCGCAAAAACACATCGAAGAATTAGCCCGCTTCGACGCTCAGTTTCTCGACGCCGTCCAGCAGCTCGCCTCCGCCCGCGCCACCATTGAAGACATCAGCGCCACCGTGCGCGACTACGCGGAAAAAATCAATGCCTCGCCCGAGCGCCTCGAAGAAATCGAAGACCGCCTCGCGCTCCTCGATCGCCTCAAGCGCAAATATGGCGCATCGCTCGCTGAGGTCATCGCCTTCGGAGAAGAAGCGGCGCATAAACTCGCCGAAATCGAGAATCGCGACGAGATCGTCAAGTCCCTGCGCGCAGACCTCGCCAAAGCCGCCGCCGCCTATAAAACAGCCGCCCACGCCCTCACTGCCGAGCGCACCGCTGCCGCAAAAAAACTCGAAAAACTTGCCGAGGCTCAGATGAACGACCTCGCCATGAAGGCCCGCTTCTCCATCGCCGTCGCGCCTGCTGAGGACCCCGCCGCGTGGACCGCCCACGGCTGGGACACAGTCGAGTGCCGCATCGCCACCAACGCCGGCGAACCCCTCAAGCCCCTCGACGAAATCGCATCCGGCGGAGAAATGTCCCGCGTCCTGCTCGCCCTCAAAGTCAGCGTGGAAGAGGGGGCCAATCGTGCCAAAGCCCGCAAAGTCCAGGTCCCCCGCACCCTCGTCTTCGACGAAATCGACATCGGCATCGGTGGACGCGCCGCCGAAGCCGTCGGCCAAAAACTGAAATCCCTCTCCAGAGTCCAGCAGGTCCTCTGCGTCACCCACCTGCCGCAAATCGCCGCCTTCGCCGATCAGCACTTCCTCATCGAGAAGCAGGAAAAGCAGCGCCGCACCCAGACGTCGATCAGCCTGCTCACCCCGCAGGAGCGCGCCGAAGAAATCGCCCGCATGATCAGCGGAGCCAGGGTCACCGACACCAGCCTCCGCCATGCCGAACAAATGCTCAAGAGCAGCGGTGGCGATTAGCGGCTAATCCTTCTTAGCCGCCGCCTTAACCTGCTCCCCCAAATGCAGAATCGCCCCCTCCGCCCGCAGTTCCTTCTGCAGCGCATCCACCGCCACATCCTGCACGGCAACACCGCGCTTCACCACCAGGCTGGCCGCCACACCCGCCGCCTGCCCCAGCATCATGTACTGCGGCTCCATCCGCAGTGACGAATACGACACATGCGTCGCCGACAAACACACCGGCACCAGCAAATTCACCGCTTCCTTGCGCTGCGGCAACATCACCCGGTAAGGAATCTCATACGGTTCCACCGGCACCTCGACGTTCCCCTCGTTCTGCACCGTGCCATCCGGCATCGCCACCCGCTCCACGTTGTGCGAATCGCTGTTGTACGACCCCATCGCCACGCTGTCCGCCTTCGTGCGATCCGTCTGCAGATCCTGCTGCCGCATCACATACGTCCCCACCATCCGCCGCCCCTCGCGGATGTAGAGCTGATCCGGCCAGTGGCCGGAGTCCGCGAATTCATCCCGCGGCGGCCCCCATTGGTTCATCTCCTCGCGCAGACTCTGCGCCACCGACGGGTCATGCGCCAGAAACCAGAAGAATCCCTGCGTGTACAGCATGTGCTGCCGCCATATCCGCGCCCGGTCCGCATAGCTGGCGTTCGCATAGAACCAGCTGTGCCCTATGAAATCCGTCGAAAATGCTCCGTTGTTGTTGAAATCCGCTTTGCGATTCGGAATCGCCACCGGGTTCGTCACGTCCCGCACCGTCGCTTCCCGTCCTGTGTACTGCACAAAGACCCTCAGATACCGGTCCAGCAGCGCATATTCACGGCGGTCGTATCCCGGAGGCTCATTAAACGACAACCGATTCGCCGGATCGTTGGTCAGAATCAGCCGGAAATTGTAGGCCTGCACCTTTCCGTCGCCCGACCCCGCGGCAGCCAGCGGTCCCGCCATCACTTCCGGCAGCAGATGATGTTCCTCGTCGTTCGGGTTCACCGGGAACTGAAACTGATGCCTCGGCGTCTGCGCGCGCACCCCCGCCAGGCTCTCTCCATACGCCGCCGCCGACTCGCGCCCCACCACGGAATGCACACCGGCCTCCGCCATCAGATCGCCTTCGTAACTGCAGTCGGCAAACACCTTCCCCGCCCACTGCCTGCGGTCCTCCGTGATGAGCGCTACCACGCGATTCCCATTCATCTTTACGCCACCGCGTTCGCGCAGCCGCTCGTGCAGCCGGACCTTCACGCCCGCATCCCGCAGCATCCGATTGAAAATCGCCTCGGCCACATGCGGCTCAGATAGCCAATGCTCCGGCGCGTCCAGATCGTGCCAGTCGTAATGCAGCGCGGCCTCCCTATAAAACTCCCGCGCATACCCTCCAATGATGGCGGAGTCTCCCAGGTCGGTGGCGGACAATCCGCCCGTCACCATCCCGCCCACATGCACTCCCGGCACAAGCAGCACCACTTTCATCCCCAGGCGCGCCGCTGCATACGCCGTCATCACCCCAGACGCCGTGCCGCCATACACCACCAAATCCGACTCCGGATGCGTGGACTGCCTCTGCCCCATTCCCGCAGGCATCAGTGCCAGCAACGCCGCCAGCCCAAGTAAGGAACGATCCCAATGTCGAGACATAAGTACAACCATCATGTCACCTCGTGACCCCTCGACCTCAACTCCATTACGATCTCCTCAGACCGCCATGAAGAAGTCTGCCGTCGCGCTCCTCCTTGCTGCCGCCGTCATCGGCCCCTCCATCGCCACCCCGCAGACGACGCAGCCAGTCCCCTCTCAGGCCGTCATGGCCCAGCAGGTCCGCGATCAGTTCCTCCGCGCCTGGAACGGCTACCGCCAATATGCATGGGGACACGACGAGCTCCGCCCCCTCACCAACCAGCCCTTCGACTGGTACGGCACCTCGCTCCTCATGACCCCCGTCGACGCCCTCGACACCATGATTCTGATGGGGCTCAACAAAGAGGCCGACGAAGACCGTCAACTCATCGACACCCAGCTTTCCTTTAACAAAGACATCTACGTCAAAAATTTTGAGATTACCATCCGCCTGCTCGGCGCGCTCCAAAGCAGCTATCAGCTCACCCACGATCCGCGCCTGCTCGCGCTCGCCCAGGATCTCGGCAACCGCCTGCTCCCCGTCTTCAACTCCCCCACTGGCATGCCCTGGGTCGAAGTCAACCTGAAGACCGGCACCACCCGCGGCGAAGACACTAACCCCGCGGAAGTCGGCACTCTGCTGCTGGAATTCGGCACCCTCAGCCGCCTCACGCACAACCCCGTCTACTACGCCAAGGCGAAAGCGGCCGTCGTCGCACTCTACAACCGCCGCTCCGCCATCGGCCTCGTCGGCGACGCAATCAACGTCCGCACCGGCGCGTGGACCAGCTTTACCGCCAACATCAACGGCGGCTCCGACTCCTATTACGAATATCTGCTCAAGGCCTGGAAGCTATTCGGCGACGAAGATTGCCACCGCATGTGGGAGGTCAGCATCACGGCCCTCAACCAGTACGTGGCCGATCAAAAACCGTCTGGTTTCTGGTACGGCGAGGCCAACATGACGACCGGCGTCCGCACCGGCACCGAATATGGCGCGCTCGCCGCCTTCTTCGCCGGCTCACTCGCCCTCTCCGGCGACCTCGACCGCGCCCGCCGCCTGCAGGATTCCAACTACAAAATGTGGACCGGCCCCGGCATCGAGCCTGAGGTCATCGACTACACCACCATGAAAGACCTCAGCCCCGGCTACGAGCTTCGCCCGGAAAACATCGAGTCCGCGTACTACCTCTACTACTTCACGCGCGATCCAAAATACCGCCAGATG
>DATHQV010000111.1:0-3504 GCA_035482355.1 Acidobacteriaceae bacterium
TTTCTCAGCCATGAATCGCTCCATTCTTAATGATCTGTTTCTACTACATTAGATGTTCCAGCGCGCCGAAAGTGGCACAAGCCTAGCCCTAGACCCGCTGGCGAGGCTCACCCTCCAACTTCCTTGCCTACGCCACGGTACTTCCCCCGAAAAAACAACAGCGGCTCGCCCGACCGCACGACCACGTCCTCGACTTCCGCAATGAACACGGTGTGGTCGCCGGCCTCCTGCGAAGAATGCAGACGGCATTCCAGATACGCCAGCGCGCCATGCAGAATCGGCGTGCCGTGTCCGGTGCGCTCGAACTGCGCTCCGGCTTCTGTTTCCGCGTGCTCATGATTGCGGTCCGGACGTGCGTAGTATTCCGAAATTCCCCGCTGATCTTCGCGCAGCACGTTGATGCCGAATCGCTTCTTGGTGTGCAGGTGCGCGTGCGTTCGCGTGTTGTGGTCCACGCAAACCAGCACCAGCAGCGGATCGAGCGACACCGACGCAAACGCATTGGCAGTCATGCCGTGGATTTCGCCGTCCAGGTCCACGGTGATGATGGTCACCCCCGTGGCGAAAGATCCCATGGCTTTTCGGAATTCTGAAGGATTCAGGCTCATGACCGTCTTCGCGACTCTACCAAGAACTATCGGAGAGACGTTGCTTGCACGTCTCTCTCAGCGATTTTCTCGAACCACCATGCGCGCCGCCGATGGCAGAGACGTAACAAGCTACATCTCTACGAACGAGTCCCCGCGCAACCGCATACATTACCACGGCTTGCTATTGATGTATGATTCGGTTCATCCGAACGCCGTGTCGCCGACCGCAATCACGCCTGTTTCACCCATCTCGCGCGAGGCCGCAGTGTGCCTCATCCACTGCCCCGACGGCGACCTTCCCGAACTTCTAGCCGCCGCCCGTGCCGCGAAAGAACACTTCAAGCCCGGCATCGTCACCTACTCGCGCAAGGTCTTTCTCCCGCTAACCAACCTCTGCCGAGACTATTGCGGCTACTGCACCTTCCGCCGCGATCCCGGGGACCCGGGCGCGCACACCATGACTCCCGATGAGGTTCTCTCCGTTGCCCGCGCCGGAGAAAAACTCGGCTGCACCGAAGCCCTCTTTAGTCTAGGCGACAAACCGGAACTGCTTTTCCCGGAGATGCGCGAAACCCTCCGCGGTCTCGGCTACAAATCCACGCTGCATTATCTCGAAGCCATGTGCGAACTGGTGCTGCGCGAGACCACCTTGCTGCCGCATCCCAACCCCGGCCTGCTCAGTGCTGAATGGATCGCGCGACTGGCCGCCGTTTCTCCAAGCATGGGTCTGATGCTCGAAACCACCAACGCCAGCCTGCTGGCTTCCGGCGCGGCCCACGACAACGCTCCCGACAAAGTTCCAGCCAAGCGGCTGCGCACCATCGAAGACGCGGGCCGACAAAATGTTCCCTTCACCACGGGCTTGCTCATCGGCATCGGCGAATCGGCTGAAGATCGCGTCGATACCCTGCTCGCCATCCGTGATTTGCATGAGCGTTATGGTCACATCCAGGAAGTGATTGTGCAGAATTTCCGCGTGAAGCGGGCCATTCCCATGGCCGACTGGCCGGAGCCCAGCCTCGGCGAGATGTTGCGCACCGTCGCGGTAGCTCGCTTGTTACTCCCAGAGGTGAATATTCAGGCGCCCCCCAATCTTTCCGCGCCTTACTATGAGGAGTTGCTGGACGCCGGCATCAACGACTGGGGAGGAATCTCACCTTTGACCCCTGATTACATCAACCCGGAAAAGCCCTGGCCGCATCTGGAGCAGCTTCGCCTGCGGACCGAGGCCAAGGGGTTCGAGTTGCGCCAGCGTCTGCCGGTGTATCCGGAATTTCTTCCCGCGGTGATGGCGAGGCCGGGACGTCTTTCTGAAAAACTTGCAGCGGCCACCGATCCCTCAGGTTTCGCCCGGAGGGCAGCATGATCTGTGTTCTCACCGGCGGCACCGGCGGCGCCAAGTTCGTAGACGGACTGCGCCAGGTGATGCCCGCGGAGGAGATCACGCTCATCGTCAACACCGGCGACGATCTTCTCTGGTGGGGACTCTACGTTTCTCCGGATATCGACTCCATCACGTATGTTCTCTCCGGCATGTTGAGCCGCGAACGGGGATGGGGAGTGAAAGGTGACACCTTCCTCTGCCTGCAGGCCATGGGACAGCTGGGCGAGCCGACGTGGTTTCACACCGGCGACCGCGACCTGGCCGTACATTTGTTGCGATCCCGTCATTTGGCGGAAGGCAAAACACTTTCGGAGGCCACGGCGATCGTCTGCGAAAAACTTGGGGTGAAGGCTCGCATCCTGCCCATGAGCGACTCGCGCGTAGAAACTCGAGTCGACACTCCCGTGGGCGAACTGAGCTTCGAAGAATATTTCGTGCAGCGCTGGTATCAGGATCCCGTGAACTCCGTGCGTTTCGCCGGAGCCTCCGACGCCGAACCCGCGCCCGGCGTGATTGAAGCCATCGAAGCCGCCGATGCCATTTTGATCGCACCTAGCAACCCCATCACCAGCATCGGCCCCATCCTTGCCGTGCCCGGCATTCGCGAAGCCCTGTGCCGCGCCAAAGGGAAAATTGGCGCCATCAGCCCCATCATCAGCGGCGCTGCGGTGAACGGACCGGCCGGAATCCTCATGGCTGCACAGGGTCTGCCCAGTTCCATCGCCGGGGTGGCGCAGGCGTACGAAGATTTTCTCGACGTGCTGATCTGCGACACGCGCGATTCCCGCCCCGCGGAAGTCTTGCGCAAGACTGGGGTGCGCGTGCAGTGCGCGCAAACCATCATGCGAACGCCGGAGGACAAAGCCGAACTTGCCCGCAAGGCGCTGGCGCTGGTCTCTGCTTCGCCGGTTTCTGAGCAGGGTGCTGCCGGGCAAACTTCTTCGTTGCCCGCTTCTTCGGATCAAGCTTCTTCCGGCCAGGCTTCCTCCGATAAAGCTTCTGCCGAGCAAGCTCCGGCCGAACCAGCTCCCGCCAGCCGGCCGTTCGTTCGCTTCCACTCGGTGGACGATCCGTCGTGATCCTGGTTCCGGTCAAGAATCTTTCTGGCGCGAAACAGCGCCTCGCCGCGCTGCTCGATCAGAAATTGCGCACCGAATTGGCGCAAGCCATGCTTCACGATGTGCTGTCCACCCTCGCCGGGTGGGCAAAGCGCCCCGCGGTCGCAGTCGTAAGCAGCGATCCCTTCGCTGTGGAATTGGCCCGCGACCTTGACTTCGAAGTCATTCCCGACCCCGCAAACCCTGGCGAGACCGGCGCTATCGAAATGGCCACGCAAATCTGCGTAGACCGTGGCGTCGCCAGCACATTGGTGATCCCCGCCGATATTCCGCTGATTCAGTCTTGGGAGCTGGCAGAGATTCTGAAACAAGCTCCCGCGGAAGGCAGCGTTCTGGTCCCCGCCGCCGACGGACGCGGCACCAACGCCGCTTACCGCAGTCCCGCGGCTCTGTTTCCGCTGCGCTTCGGCAA
>DATHQV010000112.1:0-2546 GCA_035482355.1 Acidobacteriaceae bacterium
CGGCATCGTGGGTCGCACGCTCTCGCTCAGCGGCGAGCCGTACACCATCCTTGGCGTCACCAACCAGGATTTCGTAACCGATCCCGAGGCCGATGTCTGGCTCCCATTCCAGTTCCCGCCCAACTCCACGGACCAGGCACATTACTTTACGGCCGCGGGGCGGTTGAAGCCCGGGGTTTCACTCGAGCAGGCCAAGGCCCAGATGAAGCTCGCCTTTGGCGACTTCAAGCGGCTCTATCCCGGCGGGCTCTATCCCGATCCCAAGAGCGGCTTCAGCGTGAAGCCCCTCAAAGACGCCATCGTTGGGGATACGCGCAAGTCGCTGCTGGTTCTGATTGGCGCGGTCAGCTTCGTGCTTTTGATTGCGTGCGCCAACGTGGCCAACCTGCTGATGGTTCGGGCCGCCGGCCGCAAACGCGAGTTCGCCATCCGCGCCGCGATGGGCGCACGCCGCACGCGCATGATTGTGCAGCTTCTGACGGAAAGCATTTTGCTGGCGCTCGTGGGTGGAGCGCTCGGCCTCGGCCTGGGGTTTGCGGGGGTTCGCTGGCTGCTCTCCATCAGCCCCGGAGGCATACCCCGCATTGGGGAAGACGGCGCCGGCGTCACAATCGACTGGCGCGTTGCCCTGTTCACCATCGCCGTGTCCATCGTCACCGGCATCCTTTTCGGCCTCATGCCGGCCTTTGGCGCTTCGCGTCCGGACCTGGCTGCCACCATGAACGAAGGCGGCAGCCGCAGCGGCTTTGGCTTGCGGCAGAGCAAGGCGCGCTCGCTGCTAATTGTTGGCGAAGTAGGCCTTGCGCTGGTGCTGCTGGTAGGCGCAGCTCTGCTGATCCGCACCTTCATCGCGCTGCATCGGGTGCAGCCCGGGTTCGACGCCCACAACGTCATCACGATGGAGATGGCGCTCAACGGCCCGCGGTACGAAAAGACGGCTGGAGTGGCGCAGCTTATCCACGAGAGCCGCGACCGTATCCGCGCGATTCCCGGCGTCGAAGAGGTCGCCGTCAGCAACACGCTGCCTCTCGATGGCGGGTTTGGTCTCCCATTCATCGTTGTCGGCCGCCCGCTCAAAGACGGCCCGTATCACGGCGGAGGCGAATGGAAGGCCACCTCGCCTGGGTACTTCGCCGCGCTGCACATTCCCATCGTCCGCGGCCGCGACTTCACCGTGAACGACGTGGCCGGCGCTCCACCCGTGGTCCTGATCAGCGAGGCCTTTGTCAAAAAGAACTGGAAAAAGGATGAAGATCCGGTCGGCCAGCAACTGCTGATCGGAAAGGGAGTGGGTCCCGAATTCGAAGAGCCCGCCCGGACCATCATCGGCATTGTGGGCGATGTGCACGACGGGGCTCTCGATGAGCCGGTTAACGAGGTGATGATCATCCCTCTTGCCCAGATGGCGGACGGCGTCATGGCGCTCAATTCGCGCATCGGCCCGCTGATCTGGGTTGTCCGCACGCGGACCGAGCCGCACCAGGTAATCCCCGCCGTGACGGAGCAGCTGCGTAACGCCAGCGGTGGATTCCCTACCGCCCATATCCGCACCATGGACGAAATCATGATGCGCTCCACCGCGCGTCAGAACTTCAACATGCTCCTTCTGTCGATCTTTGGCTTCTCGGCTCTCGCACTCGCGGCCATCGGCATATATGGGCTGATGGCTTACAGCGTGACGCAGCGCGTGCGCGAGATCGGGATTCGCATGGCATTGGGGGCCGACCGGCGCCACATCCGCCGGATGGTGGTGTGGCAGGGCATGCGCCTGGCGCTTGCCGGAGTCGTCCTCGGCACCGGAGCTGCATTCGGGCTCACGCGCCTGATCGCCAGCTCTCTTTATGGCGTGAAAAGCTGGGACCCTGCCGTCTTCATCACAGTTCCCATCGTCCTGAGCGCCGTGGCGCTAGCGGCCACCTGGTTACCGGCTGTGCGAGCCTCAAAACTCGACCCAATGAAGGCACTCCGCATCGATTAGCGTGCGGCAATCTTGCCTCCCGAACTCACCCGCGCCTTGTCCAATTAGCGCCGCAAGCAAAAATGATTGTCCGCCATCATGCAGGTACGACTGCTTCGCTGCGCTCTTGCCATCCGCATCATAAGCGAGCGCGATTTCTCCTTCGAGTAGTAGCCCAGCTTAGCCTACATTGGAAGGAATGTCGCGGATGGGGAGGCCGGATCGGGCCTACCCCTGGCCTGCCCCGCCCGTCGAAACTTCACCATAGGCGGTAATTTGCCTGCGACCACGCCAAAGAGCATACGCTGCGGAAATGAACTGCAAGCTTGACGAGCGTTCATTCACTTGGCGGCGTCTTTGATCGTGGTTAGGATATCGTTCAATCTGGACTGTCTAAAGGGATGAAAGGTGACGCTCGCATTCGCTTGGTCCTGTTCAACCTCCATCTCATGGTGGACTGGTTGCGGGTCTGTTTCTGCTCATTTTGGGCGTGTCCGGGGCCGTGCTCGCGTTCTCCGACGAAATCGACGCCTTCCTTCAACCATCAGTTTTCAAGGTGACGCCGCAAGCTCAGCAGCTTCCCGTAACA
>DATHQV010000113.1:0-18449 GCA_035482355.1 Acidobacteriaceae bacterium
GTGTCAGGGCACAACTTAAGTCGTGCGGTAATCGGCCACAAAACGTGGAGCTTCAGCCCCTGAGCGATCTTCGCCCCACCGTCGACGAAATAACCCCTACTGCGCGAACCGCACCACAATCTCCGTCCCCGAAGGCACCATCGTCCCCGCCGCCGGAGCCTGCTCCCGCGCCACGCCCGATCCCACGACCCGCACACCCAAACTAGCCGCGCTCGCCTCGACCACCACTTCGCGCAGCGAACGCCCCATAAACGAAGGCACCGCCACCCGCTGATTCGGCACCGACACCGATCCATTCTCCACGCGCTCACTCATCGCCGCCGGAACCATCCGCGCCGGTTGCACCACAGCCGCAGTGGGCGGCGAAGCCTTAGCCTCCACCGCTGCAGGCGGCGAATTCTGCGCAGACTCCATCGACGCAACCTGCCCCGCATCCGGCTGAGATGAATGACCTGCTGCATTTGCTGAGGCTGCCGTATCCGCAGACGCGCTGCTGCTCAACGGATCATCCGCCGGCAAATGGTTCGCCTCAGCAAACAGCGACTCCAGATTCGCCGTCTCTTCCTGCGGCGTTTCTTCCTCCACCGGCTTCGTGTCTTTCGCGATCAGGTTGGTCGGCTTCAGTTCCTGATCGTGCGGCACTCCCAAATACTCCAAAATCTGCTGCGCCAGATCGTGAAACACCGGAGCGCTCACCGTCGCGCCGTAGTGCGATACCTTCGTTGGCGAATCCATCACGATCGCAATCGTCACCGCTGGGCTGCTCACCGGCGCGAACCCCACAAACGACGCTACATACTTCGTCTTCGAATACGTGTGCGTCGCCGGATCGATCTTCTCCGCGGTCCCTGTCTTGCCGCCCGCGCTGTAGCCGTCCAGTTGGGCCGCGCGCCCCGTGCCGAACAGCACCACGCCCTCCATCATTTGCCGCATCTGCGCCGACGTCAGTTCCGAGATAACCCGATGCGAGCCCTCCGGCAGTGTGCTCGGCAGTTCGCTCTCCGGATGAAAACTCGCCGCCTTCAATGTACCGTTGGTCTTCGTGTCCGATGTCGTTTCCATCACAACGTGCGGCGGCAGATACGTTCCGCCATTCGCAATCGTCGACACCATGCTCACCAGTTGGATCGGCGTTACCGCAATCTCCTGCCCCATCGGAATCGACCCAATCGTCGTCGGCTGCCACCGGCTCGGCGGCTTCACCAGCCCCCGCGTCTCGCCCGGTAGTTCAATGCCCGACTTCAATCCAAATCCGTAACCGTGAATGTACTTAAAAAAGCGGTCCGGTCCCATCCTTTGCGCCAGCACAATCGCCGCCACGTCGCTCGACTCTTCCAGAGCCTGCGTCGTCGTCAACACGTTGCCATGCGCACCCTCGTAGTTGATCGCGTCCCGGTCGTCGTGAACAATGCGCCCCGCCACGTTGATCTGCCCGCCCAGCGTACGAATCGGTGCATCAGGAGTTGTCACTTTCTCTTCCAGCGCCGCCGAATACGTCACCAGTTTGAACGTCGACCCCGGCTCGTACACATCGCTCACCGCGTGATCTTTCAGCAGCAGCGAATTCGTATGCCGAAAATCGTTCGGATCGAACGTCGGCCGAATTGCCAGCGCCAAAATCTGTCCGGTGTGCGGATCCTGCACCACCACCGTCCCATTCAGCGCACCCGTCCGCTCCATGTTGCGGTCCAGCGCCTGCTCCGCCATGAACTGGATGGTCGCGTCAATGCTGAGCACCACATTCTGCCCCGGCTGCGGATCGCGCTCTTCGCTGTCCAGCACGTGCCGCTTCGCATCCACCGCTGTCAGCATGTGCCCCGGCGTTCCGTGCAGCCCCTTCTCAAAACTCTGCTCCACGCCCGCCAGCCCGTTGTCATCCATCCCCACGTACCCCAGCATCTGCGCTGCCAGGTCCTGCGAAGGATAAAACCGCTTGAATTCCGGCTGGATATAAACGCCCTTCAGACGCAGCGCCTTCACCCGGTTGATAATTTCCGGCGTCTCTTTGCGCGCCACCCACGCAAAATGCTTCGAGTCGCGCAGCCGCGCCAAAATCTGCTGGCCCGACGTAAAGCGATCTTCGGGATCGGTGTGGACCACCTTTGCCAGCGCCGCCGCCGTCTCCTGCAACTCGGCATCGCTGCTCATTTCCGAAGGCACCGCGTACACTGAATCCGACGTCACCGTCATTGCCAGTTCCTGCAAATTGCGGTCGTAGAGAACGCCGCGCCGCGGTGCCACCAGAAATGTATGCGATTGCTGCCGCTGCGCCTTATCCGCCCAGTCCGCGTGACGAATCACCTGCAGCCACACCAGCCGCCCCGTGATCAGCGCCGCCCACACCATAAAGATGGAGAGCACAAACACGATGCGCAGCCGCCGCATTGGCGTCACCAGGTTCGGCGTTGTTCTGTTTTTCGAAGAGTTTTGGGGAGGGCTGAAAAGTTCCCCAACGCGCGTTGTGTTCACGCGTTGGGATTTGTCTTCGGAGGAGTATCCAGAACGGCTCACCGGGAAACCTCTCCTCCAAAAAAATTAGTGAATCGCCGGGGCCGCCGTAGGCGCTGTCGCTTCCGCCACCACTGCCCCATTGCCTTCCGTCGCTGCATTCGGACGAACCACCTGTCCCGGATGCGGAACCGTCAGCCCCAAATTCCGCGCCATCGCGTCAATCCGCGCCGGATCCGCCAGTTGCGCCTGCGTCAGCCGCAGCTCACGGTTCTGCTCTTCCATCTGCGCCAGCTGCTGCTTCTCCGTTTCCATCCGATACCCATACTCGATGGCGCTGAAATGCTGCCATCCATAGACAAGCGCCAGCGACAGCAAAAACGCCATAGCGAATGCGAAGCTGCGCATCTCCCGCGCCCGCGACGGATCCGCCGCCTTCACCAGCCGCGAATTGTCGATCCGCTTCGTGAACAGCGCCTCAGGCGTGGGTCCGCGTCGGCCGCGCCGTTGCGCCGCCATCAGCAACGCATTATGCTCGTCGACCCACTCCGTGCTCCGCCCGATGCCCGTCATGGTCTGCGCCGCTATCGCCTGTGTCGCCATATTCAACTCTCCCGTTTCGCCCGCCGCTTCGTGCCTTTTTCCTAAAACCTAAAACCTGGAACCTAAAACCTGTCTTCCTCCCCAAAAGCGACCGGGCCGGAGCCGCTGAGTACTGGGAGGGGTTTGTCTTGCGGGTCGTCCTTGAATTACTTTCGCCGTTGTATTGCGGTAGGACGGCCCCGGCCCGATCTTGTTGTGCAGCGTGGTACGTGGTGTTGAGCGCTTAGAAAATTCCGCGTGGCCTGATCTCCTCCGCTTTTCTACCCCCTACCCCCTACACCCTACCCCCTGCTCTATCTCCTCTCCGCTGCCCGCAGCTTCGCGCTGCGTGCCCGCGGATTGCGATCCGTTTCTTCCGCTTCCGCCGTCATCGGCTTCCGCGTCAGCACTTCCCAAATCCCCTGCTGCGCTCCCTCGCGCATCGCATCTTTCACCCGCCGGTCTTCCAAACTGTGAAAGCTGATCACCACCAGCCTTCCCCCCGGCTTCAGCAGCCCTGGCGCTTCCCGCAACAGAGCGTCAATCTCACTCAATTCCTCATTCACATAAATTCGAAGAGCCTGAAAGGTTCGTGTCGCCGGATGCATAAAATGCCGTCCTCGCTCCTGTTTCATTGCCCCGGCCGCGCCTGCAACGATTCGGGCCAACTGCGCCGTCGTCGTCACCGGCCGCGACCGGACAATGGCTCTGGCGATTCTCCGCGACCTCCTTTCCTCTCCGAATTCGTAAATCATGTCGGCGAGCTCTTTTTCTCCGGCCTGATTTACCACTTGTTCGGCGGTCTGCCCCTCCCGCGGATTCATCCGCATGTCCAGGGGCCCATCCGCCTGAAAACTAAATCCTCGTCGCGCCTCATCGACGTGCAGCGAACTAATCCCAACGTCCGCCAGCAATCCATCCACTCGCATCCCGGCCAGCCTAACGGCCAGCTGCGAATACTCCACATCGTGCAGGATCACCTTCGGCATCTCTGCCCCCAGCTCCTCACCGAGCGCCTTCAATTTCTCCGTCGCCAGCGCCATCGCCTCCGGGTCCCGATCGAAACCGATCAGCGTTCCCTCCGGCCCCAGCCGCCGCGCTATCTCGCTCGCGTGTCCTGCCATTCCCAGAGTCGCATCAACCACCACGCTTCCCCGGCGCACATTCAGAATTCGGATCGCAGGTTGTAAAAGAACCGGCACATGTCGAACTTTCTCCGTCATGTGCTCCCCCTGGGGGGTCTTAACCTCTAAAGTCCAAACTTCGAAAGTTCCGCTTCGTCGTCCACCGTCATCGGAACGTCTTCCATTTCCTGCTCGTACTCTTCGCGGTTCGTCACTTCCAGGTGCCACTCGCTGCCGTGCACCACGACTTCCGCGATCAACTTCGCCTTCTCTCGCAGAATCTGCGGCAGCAGCACCCGGCCCTGCCCGTCCATTTCCGCCGTCTGCCCGAAGTAGTTCAGCCGCTTCAACAACTTCTTCTTGGCCGGGTTAAAGCTCGGAATCGCTGCCAATTTCTGTTCGAACTCTTCCCACTTCCGCATCGGGTGAATCTCGGCTACCTTCCCATCCCGGCTGGTGATGTAGAACTGGCCCCCGTACTCCTCATCGATCTGCCGCTTGAATTCGGCAGGGAGTTTGAGCCGGCCTTTCTCATCTACCCGGGTTATGTGATTGCCGCGAAACATCTTATTTACCCTGTCGCCAAAGTGGATGCCCCGAAAAAATGAACTCAGGCGAACGCCAATTACGTGCTACTGTTGGCCCTGAAGAACTCGAGGAATGATATTCCCTTCCACTTTTTACCACTTTCGACCACTTCAATGTAACTGAGTAGATGCCCGTTGCAAAGTGGAAAATTTCCGTCCTGAATTGGAATTCGTTGATTCCCGTGGGGGTAGCACCATGCGCAGGGCGAAAACCTCACCTCTAGGGCCTTGACGACCCCCTCTCCACAACCAGTAGTGTTACCAAGTAAGGTTCCCCACCTCGAAAACATGCATCTCCCGCCCTTGCCACACCGCGGGACGTGGAGTAAGCGCCGACAGTCGGATGGAGGGAACAGCTGTCATCCTGCGGAGCGACGCGACGAAGGATCTGCGGTTGCCTTCACGCCCGCACCGCTGCCCTCAACACGTTCTGCCGCTAACCGCCTCATCGCTAACCGCCTCATCGCTAACCGCTCCACCGCTAACCGCTGCTACGCTTCAAACATGCGCATCGACAAATGGCTCTGGGCCGCGCGCTTCTTCAAAACCCGTTCCCTCGCCTCGAAAGCCTGCGATCTCGGCCGCATCCAGTCGAACCAGCAACCCGCGCGCCCCGCCCGCGAAGTCCGCATCGGCGACAAGCTCTCCATCAAAAATGAAGGTGGAGAATTCGAAGTCGAAGTCCTCGCCCTCAGTGAAGTCCGCGGACCTGCCGCCGTCGCCCAAACCCTCTACCAGGAAACCGAAGCCAGCCGAGCCGCACGCGCCCTCGTCGCCGAACAGCGCAAAGCCGGCCTGCTCTTCGAGCCAGCCCCCGCCGGCCGCCCCTCCAAAAAGGACCGCCGCCAAATCCACCGCTTCCGCAACGACGGATAGCCCAAAGCCAACGGGCTTGAGTCACTGCGGCCTCGTGTCAGGAATCAACTTCATCGCAGGCGGAAAGACCCACATCCTGTATCAGGGCATGACTTCACTCAAGCGCTCAGCGGAGGGACCTGCTGTCCACTCTCTCAACCGGGTGGCAAAGCAAGCCTGGGTTTGGCATGAGTCGGTTCACATTCCGGCCCACCAGCCATCAGCTTTCCCGACTGCGCTATCCTTCCTCCGTGCACACCCAACGCATCCGGTTTGCCATCCTGCTCCCGCTTGCTGCGTTGGCAGTCTGGTATTTCCTCGTCCCGGCACAGATCGGCCTTATCTGGATCCAACTCCAACTGGCCGCGCGTCACTCGACGGATGGAACCGTGAGGCTACGCAACTTCAGCATGCCCCGCGACAGCATTCTTTCCTTCGCCGTGATGTCTGTCGGCATGCGCCAGGGCGATACCGTCACCGCGCTCAACATGCCCGGCCTGTTCGGAGAAGTTCTTATTTCCCTTCCCACCACCTGGCCCGAACTCTGGCATCCGTCCTCTGTGCCACCCGAAGGCTGGCGATCGTTTTGTTTTCCGTTCTTCTGTCTTCCCGCCTGGTGGTTCATCGGACGCGGCCTCGAAAGCCTCCTCGGCTGGCGTCGCCCACACTGGGGCACGCTCCTCTGCGGAACCATCCTTTGCACCGCATTTCTGGTCGGCCTGCTTGGACTCACATTTGGCGAATCGGCAGCCGAGCGCGCGAACGAAAAACAGTTCATGTTGTACGGCGTCGCCTTTTGGACCCTCGCCTTCGGCGTATTTCCCGCCGCGTGGATTCACCGCTGGTTAACAAGAAGAAAGCCGCACCCCGAACCCATCAAAATTTCCTTCTGACCCCCTGCACCCTAACCCCCCGCACCCTGTACCCTGTTTCCATGCAAAACCGCATCACCGGCACCACCATGCCCGTGCTCGAGTTCCTCCTCGACCACGACGACGCCATCATCTCCGAAGCAGGCGAGCTCAGCTGGATGTCGCCCAACGTCCAGATGACCACCCACACCCAATTCGCCGGAGGCGGCGGCTTCTTCGGCGCAATCAAGCGCGTCGCCGGAGGCGGCAGCCTCTTTATGACCGAATACCGCGCCATGGGCGGCCAGGCCGAACTCGCCTTCGCCACGCGCGTTCCCGGCCACATTCTCCCGCTCGAAGTCGCGCCCGGCTACGAGTACATGGTCCACCGTCATGGATTCCTCTGCGCCACCGCCGCTGTCAGCATAGGCGTCGGCTTCCAGCAGTCGCTCGGCGCCGGAATCTTCGGCGGCGACGGCTTCCTCCTCCAAAAAGTCGGCGGCCAGGGTACCGCGTGGCTCGAGCTTTCCGGCGAAGTCGTCACCCGCGACCTGCAGGCCGGCGAAACCCTGCTCGTTCACCCCGGTCACGTCGGAGCGTTTCAGGGCAGTGTCTCGTTTCAAATCACCATGGTGCGCGGCATCAAGAACCTCATCTTCGGCGGCGACGGGCTCTTCCTCGCGCAACTCACCGGACCAGGACGCATCTGGCTGCAAACGCTGCCCATCTCGCGCCTCGCTCACCAGATCATGGAATACATGCCCTCGCGGCCCCGCGAAACCACCCAGGCAGGTCTGCTCGGCGGCATCGTCGGCTCCGTCCTCGACAACATGAAGTAACGCAGTTCATCTCCATCACGCGGCCGGCTGGCATTTCAGCCGGCCGCGCTCGTTCCCGCTGTTACGCAAACGGTCCCAATTCCCGTTACCTGCGTGACCGAAACACACGCAAGTGATCTGTTCGCCACCGGTTCCGCGTCCTATCCTCGAAAGAGGAACACGATCCAGGGCTCGGAACTATGCTCACTCACCAAAGATTCTCCGAAGCCTCGCTGGTTTCCGCCGTCATTCCTACGCGCGGCCGGCCCGAACTGCTCCTCTGCGCCATCCGCAGCGCATTCCATCAAACCTGGCGTCCCATGGAAGTCATCGTCGTCATCGACGGCCCTGACGCCGATACCGAAGCGCGCCTCGCCCAAATCTCTGACGCCCGCCTCCGCGTCGTAATCCTGCCGGAGATTTCCGGCGGCTGCATTGCGCGCAATGCCGGCGTGCGCGCCGCCTGCGGCGATTGGATCGCCTTCCTCGACGACGACGACGAATGGCTTCCCGAAAAAATCGAGCGCCAAATGTCCGCCATCGCCGAATCCGATGCATGGTTTCCCGTCCTCACCTGTCGCCTCATCGCGCACTCGCCCACCACCAGCCGCATGTTGCCGCCGCGCGTCTACGATTCCTCGCAGCCGGTCGCCGACTACCTCTTCTGCCGCACCGGACTCACCGATCCAGGCGGCCTCATCCAGACCTCCACGCTGCTCGCCTCGCGCGATCTGCTTCTCGCCATCCCGTTTCGCGAAGGCCTGCGCATGCACCAGGACTGGGACTGGGTCATCCGCGTCGCCTCCCACGAAGGCGTGACCGTTACCATGCTGCCCAAGCCGCTCGTCATCTGGCGTGTCGACGATGGCCGCGCCACCGTCGGCCGCAGCCAAAACTGGCAATTCTCCCTCGCGTGGATTCGCGAAATGCGCCGCCTCGTCTCCGGCCGCGCCTTCTCTGCCTTCATCGCGATTCAATGCGTCTGGCGCGCTCAATCCAGCCGCGCCAACCTGTTCGCGCGCCTGCGCATTCTTTGGGCCTTCCTCGTAGAAGGCCAACCCGAATGGCGCTCCTCCATCGACTTCCTCGCCTACAGTGTCGTCCCCGCAAGCCTGCGCAAAACCATCCGTAACCGTGTCGGGAAGCACCGCCCCGGAGTCGACGCCGGCTCCGGCCTCAGCCTCGCCTTCACCAACAAAACCTCGCACGCCCCTTTGCGCAAAACCTCCCGCTGAAACCCGAACCTTCGGAGCAGCCATGCCCATCACTGATTACACACGCGAATACCTCGCCGAAGTTGCAAGCATTCCCAATCAGCTCGACACGCAATCCATTGATCGCATGATCGCGCTCCTGCTCGCCACACGCGAACAGCGCGGCCGCGTTTTCTTCCTCGGCGTCGGCGGTGGCGCGGGCCACGCCAGCCATGCCGTCAACGACTTCCGCAAGATCACCGGCCTCGAATGCTACGCGCCTACGGACAATGTTTCCGAACTCACCGCGCGCATCAACGACGATGGATGGGAAACCTGCTACGCCAACTGGCTGCGCGTCAGCCATATTTGCGCCCGCGACGCGGTCTTTGTCTTCTCCGTCGGAGGAGGCAGCGAGGAACGCCACATCAGCATGAATCTCGTCGCCTCGCTCAATCTCGCTCGGGAGCGCGGCGCGCGCATCCTCGGCGTTGTCGGACGCGACGGCGGCTACACCGCGCAGCTCGCTGACGCCTGCCTCATCATTCCCACGCTCACAGCGGCCACCGTCACGCCGCATACTGAGGAATTCCAGGCCGTCGTTTGGCACCTCATCGTTTCGCACCCTCTGCTTCGCGCTCACGAGATGAAATGGGAATCCTCGCAATAAACCGGCCCGCCGTCTTCCTCGACCGCGATGGCGTCCTCAACGCGCTCGTCGTCAATCCCGCAAACGGCAAAATGGAATCGCCGCTCACTCCCGACGATGTCCATCTCCTCGACGGTGTCATCCCATCGTTGTACCGTCTGCAGGATGCGGGCTATTCCCTTTTGCTGGTGTCGAATCAGCCCAACTACGCGCTCGGCAAATCCTCCCTCGACACGCTCGCCGCCATCCACAATCGTTTGGTGAAAGAGTTCATCGAGGCCGGCATCCGCTTCACGCGCTTCTCTTACTGCCTGCACCACCCCAAAGGCGTGGTCGCGGATTATTCCGGACTCTGCGTCTGCCGCAAGCCGTCGCCATGGTTCCTGCTGCGCGCCCGCGACGACTTTGGCTACTCGCTGCCCAACAGCTGGATGATCGGCGATCAGCCCACCGACACGCAGTGTGGCAAAGCCGCAGGCGTTCGCACCATTCGCATCGACTCAGGCACCGTTCTCGCCGGGCACAACGGCGCTCCCGCTGCCGATTATCTGGTGTGGCAGCTCCCCGAAGCCGTCGAAATCATCCTCTCGCACCGCAAGTACTGAACGCGCGGCCACCACGCTCGTGTCAATCTGGAACGCCGATGCCGCCGCGTCCCGGTGAAACATCTCCACCGTCTCCCGCGAATACGCTGCCAGATCCTTCCCTACCAAATCCATCTTCCGCAGAATCTCCGGCGGCACCGTGATAATGTCGCAACCCGCCTCATCCGCCTGAAACACGTTCAGCAATTCCCGCGGACTCGCCCACAGCAGCCGCGCCAACGGCCGCGCGCGCAGCATCCGCTTAGCCTCCGCCATCAGCGGCATCGGATCGATTCCCGTATCCGCGATGCGCCCCGCAAACACTGAAACGATCGCTGCAACACCGGGCGTCAACGCTTCGGCTACCTGGCTCACCTGTTCCAGCGTTAGAATCGCCGTCACATTCAAAGCGACGCCCGCATCGCCCAGCCGCCGAATCAGCGGCCCCAGAAAGTCTCCCGCGCGATTCGTCACCGGAATCTTCACGTTGACGTTCGGTCCCCACGTTGAGATGATCAGCGCCTGCAACTCCATCTCCGCCTCATCCTCTGCGAACACCTCGAACGAGATCGGCCGGTCCGGCACCGCCCGCACCAGCGCTCGCGCAAACGCCTCGTAGTCGCGCACGCCCGCTTTCCGCATCAGCGTCGGATTCGTCGTGAATCCCCGAATCCACGGCTTCGCATACATCTCCAGAATGCTCGCCAGATCCGCCCCATCGCTGAACAGGCTCACACCCAGCTCATCAATCCGCGCGTCGATTCTGTTCATTCCTTGCCTTAGTCCCCTGAAGCGGCCTGCACCTGCGCCTTCGTCTCGTCCGATCCGCGTTTCAGCCGTGTGCGCTCCTGCCGGATCCACTGCCGCAGCGCCAGCGTCAGGAACTGTGCGTTGCCGATCAGGTACCGCCGACCCAACCGCCGCGGTTCCATCACCAGCCGAAAAAACCATTCCATGCCGAATTGCTGGATCCACTTCGGAGCGCGCCGCCGCAGCCCCGATTGCGTGTCGAACGCCGCGCCCACCGGCAAAATCGCACCCACCCGCAGCTTGTCCCGGTTCTCCTGCATCCAGATCTCCTGCTTCGGAGCGCCAAATGCGATGCACAGCACATCCGGCGCAACGGTATTGATCTCATTGCGAATTTGCGTCATCTGCTCCGAATCATTCTCGAACCCCGGAGGCGGGCAAGCCGTCCCGCAAATCCTCAGTCCTGGATATCGCCGCCGCAGATTGTGCGCAGCCATTGCCGCCGCGCCCGGCAATCCGCCCAGAAAGTACATCCGCAATCCGTAGTGCGCCGCTTCCTCGCACATGCGTTCCATCAAATCGCCGCCGGGCACGCGTTCCGGAATCGGCACCCTCAGCAGCCGCGATGCCATCACCACGGAAATTCCGTCGGGTACCGACAAATCCGCTGCCTGCATCGCCGCAGCAAAGCGAGCGTCGCGCTCCGCCAAATTGACCAGATGCGCATTGGGTCCCACGATCGTCAGCGGCGGGAATACGCCGCGATGCAGCAGCGCTTCCACAATCAGCACCGCTGCGTATTCCATCGAAATCCTGTCGATCGGCACGCGCCCCAGCACCAACCGCGGCGGGCGCGGCAACAACGTGCGTGCCAATTCCATTTCCGGTTCGGCCACCGCCGATTCCGCTTCCATCATGACCAAAGTGCTTCCTTCCTCTCCAGATAAAGCCGTGGCGCGACGCCATTCGTAATCGCCCCGTTCATCAATTCATCGCGCAGCCGCCCCGCCACATACCGCGGCGATTGCCACGTCGCCAGCGCCAGCGCGCGCATCCCATTCAGCGTCCGGCCTTCCGCCCAATGCAGGTTGCATTGCCGCAGCGATTCCTTCGCCGCCATCGACGAAGGCCGCAGAAATTCCAGCAGCGTCCGCGCCACCTCCGCCAACGGCCGCGGCCGCAACTCCCATAGCTCCGACAGCAACAGATACTGCACATACAGCCCCGCTAACTGCTGCTTCTCCAGGTTGCGCGAACTCACGCTCTGCGCATTCTGCCGAAATCCCACCAGCGCCTCCGGAATGCAGCGAATCTCGAAGTTCCGCACCATCCGCCACCATAAGTCCGCATCTTCCGCGTGGATATCCATCCGATACCCACCCACCGCCAGCGCCTTTTCCACATCCAGCGCCACCGTCGAATGACAGATCGAAAGCAGATACCCGCGTTCCACAATGGAACGCAATTCTCCCGGAGTTCCCCGCGAACAGCGAAATCTTCCGGCACATCGTTCCCGCGGATGATAGTCCGCCAGCGAATACACCAGTCCAGCATCGGGATATCTCCGAATCGCTTCCATCAGTTTTTCCAGGCGCTGTGGATACGAGACATCGTCCGCATCCTGCCGCACCATCCACGGCGTGCCCGTCTCATGGAGGAGCCGGTTCAGCGTCGCTGTCACTCCTGCGTTCGGCTGTTCCAACACGCGCAGGCGCGCATCATGCACACTGCGCAGATACGCAAGGCTTCCATCCGTGCCCCCATCGACGATCGCCAGAATCTCGAAGTCGCCCGCCGTTTGCCGCAGCAGGCTCTCCATCGCTTCGGGCAGCCACGGCATCGCGTTACAAACCGGCATTCCCACCGTGATCATGCCCGTAACTTTCTCCCATCTTCAATCGAGCCGCTGCTAGTTATGGATGACTTATAGCGTCATCCATCCCGGACGCAAGAAGGTTTTTTGCCGATTTTTATGACCGCGGTAACCCTGCTAACTTACGTAACTATGTTTGTGCCCCAATCTGTTGCCAGACCCTCGCTGCGCGCCTCACGATGGGCTATTGATTTCCCAACCTGCCCGGATCCTGCAGACCGCCAGGCAAGTTTGAGACCCCGTCCTGGCAATCCCAGGCGAAGGACATGCATGCTCCTGTGTGAAGGCAGCTATTTTGTGGTGGGAGGCGCAGGTTTCATCGGCAGCCATTTCACTGATGCGTTTCTCGCGTCGCCCCTCACCCGTCGCGTCACCCTCTTCGACAATTTCTCCTCCGGCCGCGACTGGCACTTCGAACAGCACCGCAACGATCCACGCCTCACCGTCATCCGCGCCGACGCCAGCGACGTCAACTCCCTCACCGCCACCATGGAAGGCCATGACTGGGTCATCCATCTCGCTTCCAATCCCGACATCGCTCTCGCCGCTGAAAACCCGGAAATCGACTTCTACCGCGGCACCATGCTCACAAACAATGTCGTCGAAGCCATGCGCCGCGCCAAAGTGAAACATCTCTTCTATGCGTCCGGCAGCGGCGTCTACGGCGACGCAGGCCACACTACCCTCGCCGAGGATTACGCCCCGCTTCGTCCCGTCTCCACCTACGGCGCGAGTAAACTCGCCGGAGAAGCCCTCATCGCCAGCTACTGCTTCATGTTCGGCCTGCGCGCCTGCGCCTTCCGCTTTGGCAACGTCGTCGGCGCGCGCCAAACCCACGGCGTCGGCTACGACTTCCTCCGCCGCCTCACTGCCCGGCCCAATCGCCTCCGCATTCTCGGCGACGGCCAACAGAGCAAGCCCTACATTCATGTGTCGGACATTGTCGCGGCCGTTCTCCGCGCCGCGGAGAAAGCGACCGGTGCCTTCTCCGTCTTCAATGTCGCCACCGACGACGCCGTCACCGTCACCGAAATCGCCGATCTTGCCGTCGAAACCCTCGGCCTTCCCGCCAAACCCATCTTCGAATATGCTGGAGGCCGTTGCGGCTGGCGGGGCGACGTTCCCGTTCTCCGCCTCGACTCCACGCGCATGCGCTCGCTCGGCTGGGTCCCGAAATGGAACAGCCGCGAGGCCGTCCGCCATTCTCTCCAGGAGCTCCTCGTCGATGACCGCTCGCTCCGCAATTGAATCTCCCTGGCCGCCGCGCCTCGCCCTGCTCGCAGGCGGTCTCGCCACGCGCCTCCGCCCCGTCACGGATACCCTTCCTAAATCACTCGTCCCCATAGCTGGCGAACCCTTTCTTGCTCACCAGCTGCGCCGTTTCCGCGCCAACGGATTGCGCGAGATCGTTATCTGCACCGGCCATCTCGGCAACCAGATCGAAGACTTCGCCGGCGACGGCTCCGGCTTCGGCCTCGAAATCGCCTATAGTCACGATGGCAACCAGCCTCTCGGAACCGGAGGCGCTCTCCGCTCCGCCCTGCCACTGCTCGGCTCGAGCTTCCTCGCAACCTATGGCGACAGTTGGCTCACCGAGCCTATCGAGCCCGTCTGGCGCGCCTTTCTTCACTGCGCCAAGCCGGCCCTCATGACCGTCTTCCGCAACAACAACAAATGGGCCGCCAGCAATGTCGATTTCCGCGAGGGGGCTGTCCTCCGCTACGACAAAACTCATGCCTCTCCAGGCCTGCAGTACATCGACTACGGTCTCGAAGCCCTCGATGCCAGCGTCATCGCCAACCGGATCGCGCCCTCCTTCGACCTCTCTGAAGTCTGGTCCGGCCTCGCCGAATACGGCCTGCTCGCCGGCCTTGAAACTGCCAAACGATTCTATGAAATCGGCACCATCCCCGGACTTCGCGAAACTGAAGCCTACCTGATCGCCAACCGCTCGTCCGCCTCCCGCAACAAAATCACCACGCCCCGAAAAATACTGAAAGGGAAGCGCTTGTGATCATGACGCGCACCCCGTTGCGCATCTCCATCGGCGGCGGGGGCACCGACCTTCCTTCGTATTACCGCGAGCATGGCGGCGGCTTCGTCATCTCCGCCGCCATCGATAAATACGTCTACATCACCATCAATCGCAGCTTCATGCCCGGCTTTTTCCTCAAGTACTCCGAGACCGAGCACGTCCTCACCTGCGACGAAATCCGCCATCCCCTCATGCGCGAAGCCATTCGCCTCCATCACGCAGCGCCCCCGCTGGAAATCGTCAGCGTCGCAGACGTTCCCGCCGGCACCGGCCTCGGATCCTCGGGAACCTTTCTCGTCGGCTTGCTCCACGCTCTCTATGCCCTGCGCCGCGAATCGGTCACCGCCGAGGAACTTGCTCGCGAGGCCATCGACATTGAAATGACCCGGCTCGGCAACCCCGTCGGCAAGCAGGACCAGTACATCGCCGCGTACGGCGGCCTGCTCTGCCAGGAATATCTCCCCGATGGCGAAGTCCGCGTCACCTCCCTGCACATGAAGGAGGACGCCCTCCACGAAATGCGCGACTCGCTCATGCTCTTCTTCGTCGGCGATACGCGCAGCGCCGCCTCCCTGCTCGACGAACAAAAGCGCCTCTCCGAAGCCCACGACGCCGCCATGATCGATAGCCTGCACTTCGCGCGCGCCCTCGGCCGCGAGATTCGTGACGTCCTCGAAAGCGGCCACATCGCCGAATTCGGCCACCTCCTGCATGAACACTGGAAGTGCAAACGCGCCCGGTCCTGCCGCATCTCCTCCAGCCGCATCGACCAACTCTACGACCTGGCCCGCGGAACCGGCGGCGCCACCGGCGGCAAACTCGTCGGAGCCGGCGGCTGCGGATTCCTGCTCCTCCACACTCCAGACCGCCGCCGCCTCCGCGACACCATGCTCCACGCCGGCCTCGACGAAATGAATTTCACCTTCGACTTCGACGGATCGGTGGTCCTCCTCCGCAATGACTAACGGCGCCACCTTCGAGGCCCAGCCATGAATCCGCACAGCCGCACTCTCGCTGCCCATGATTCCAACGGCCCCTCAGTCGAGTGGACGATCGCCGACCTCCTCTCCGTCCTTGCCCGTCGCCGCGTTTGGATTTTCTCGGCGCTCGCCATCTGCTGCGCCGTCGCCCTCCTCTACGGCATCTGCGCCGCGCCGCACTATCGCGCAACCGCCGTCATCGAAATGCAAAAAGGTTCCCGCGGAGCCTTCGGCCTCGACAACACCACCAGCGACGCCCAGGCCACCTCCATCAGCGATTCCTTCGACGACAACCTCACCCTCCAAACTGAAATCGGCATCCTCCAGTCCGACGCGCTCGCCCTCGACGTCATCCACCGCGAAGGCCTCGAAGCCACACCCGATTACTTCGCGCTGCGCCCCACCCATCTTTCCTGGGCGCACCGCCTCTTCTTTTGGCGCAAGCCGCTCGAGCCGCTCTCCATTCCCCTCGCCGACGCACCCAACCGCCGCTACATCGCGCTGAAAATCTTCGCGAAACACACCAGAATCGCTCCCACCGCCGGAACCCGCCTCATCTCCGTCGAATATTCTGACCCCGACCCCGCCCGCGCCGCCGCCGTTGTCACCGCGCTTCTCCAGTCCCTCGCCGACTACCGTTTCCAGTCCCGCTCCTCTGCCGCCGCGGAATCCGGTGTATGGCTCCAGGCGCAACTCGCCGATCTCCGCCAGCAAACCGACGCGCTCGATGCCCGCGCCGCCGCGCTCGACCGCGTTGCCGGCGCCTTCGGCGACGACGACGCCCACAACGTGGTCCTCGCCCGCCTCGACGCCCTCAACACCTCCCTCTCCGCCGCTCAATCCAATCGCATCGTTCGCGAAGCCATCTGGCGCGCCGTTGAAACCGGCGACCCCGAAGTCATCTCCGGACTTGGCGGCAACGCCGGTGCCGGCGTCAACACCCAAAACTCCTTCGCCCTCCTGCAATCCCTCCGCACCCAGGAAGCCGTCGCCAAGTCTCAGATCGCCGAATCCGCCGGCCGCTATGGCGACAACTGGCCCGCCCTTGCTGAGCAGCGCGCCGGCCTCGCCACCATTCAGCATTCCATTCAGGACGAAGTCCATCGCCTCGCCGACCGCGCCCACTCCGACTACACCGTCTCTCTGCAGGCCGAGAACTCCGCGCGTGACGCCTTCGACCAGCAAAAGTCCCTCGCCTCCAGCCTCACCGGCAACGCCGTCGCCCTGCGCCTCGCCCGCCAGGAAGCCGATGCCAGCCGCACCCTCTACACCTCGCTGCTCTCGCGCCTCCAGCAAACCGGCGTCCTCGCCGGCCTCCACTCCGGCAACTTTGCCGTTGTCACCCCCGCGCTCGTCCCTCCGCCCGACCACCCCACCAGCCCCAGCATCCCGCTCCTCGCCGCCCTGGCTCTCGTCGGCGGAACCACCCTCGGTTGCTGCGCCGCGCTCACCCGCGAACTCACCGACAACACCATCCACGCCGCCGCCGATCTCGAAAACCTCGCGGAATCCGCCTTCGACGCGCCCATCTTCGCCGTCCTGCCTCCTCTGCAACCAGAAACTCCGTGGTATCGCCGCCTGCTTCCTTCCACCACCCACGCGAATCTCGCCCTCGAAGCCGCAGCCGCCTCGGATTACGCCCTCCCCGCTCCTGAATCCCCCTTCAGCGACGCGCTCCACCGCCTCCGCGCGAACCTCCTCCTCGCCCACAGCGATCGCGCTCCGCAAGTCATCACCATCACCTCGGCTGAGCCCGCGCTCCGCCGCCCGCATGCCCCGCAGAACGCCGACTACATCGAAGAACAGTCCCCGTCTCTCGCGCTCAGCCTCGCCACCGTCCTCGCGCAATACGGCGCGCCGGTTCTCTTCGTCGATGCCGACCTCCGCAACGCTCCCTCCGCCGGCGTCTTCCCCGTAGCGCCCGGCCTCAGCGACGCGCTCGCCGCCAACCAGTCGCCCGACTACGACCACTCCGGCATCCCGTTGCTCTCGGTCCTTCACACCGGCCCGCGCCCCCCGAGCCCTGCCGAGCTCATCGCCTCCTCGCGCATGTCCGCGCTCCTCGCCGCCTGGCGTCAGGACTTCCGCTTCATCGTCATCAGCAGCCCCTCAACCGCCTGCGCTGAAGCCCTCGTCCTCGCTCAACAATCCGACGCCGTCCTTCTCACCACCCGCGCCGGCCATACCCGCCGCGACGCCATCGCCCCCGCCATCCACGCCCTCAGCCGCCAGGTTCCCGACCACGCCGTCCTCGGCCTCGTCCTCGAAAACGTTCCCGCAGGCCCCCATGCTTAACAAAATGCCCGGCATCTCCCGATCCGAACCAACACAGCCAAGGCGCTCACAAACAAGCCTTTTTTTTGAACAACCGCAATTAAGCTACGAGCGGAAAAACCCAAATCCTGTATCAGGGCACGACTTCAGTCGTGCCGAAAAGCGCCTGAGATTTCGGGGCTTAAGCCCCTGCGTGCTGTTAGTTCTCTTCGTCGCTCACGCGTTCGGTTTCTCGGCAGCAGCACAAATCTCTTCTGCTCCCCCATCTGTTGTCGGAGCCTCCAATTCCGCCGCCCCCCCACCTGAAAGCCTCCTCATCGGCCCCGGCGACCTCCTCCGCATCACCGTCCTCCGCGAGTCCGAACTCGATCAGCGCGTCCGCGTTCTTGACTCCGGCGAAATCACCCTCGCCCTCGTCGGCAACCTCCCCGTTCAGGGACTCACGCCCGCCCAGGCCGCCGCCCGCATCGCCGACCAATATCGGGCCGGAAAATTCCTGCTCCATCCCGAGGTCTCCGTCTTTGTCGACGAATATGGCACCGAAACGGTGACAATCTTAGGCCAGGTCGCCCACCCCGGCACCGTCCACCTCGCCGCTCCCCGCTCCCTCATCGACGTCCTCTCCCTCGCCGGCGGCCTCACCGAAATTGCCGATCGCCACATCGTCATCGAGCGCAAATCCGTCGACGCCCAGCACACCCCCGAACGCATCCGCGCCTTCCTCCCCAATCGCGCCGACGACGCCCTCAGCGCCAATATCCTCGTCCGCCCCGGGGACACCATCATCGTTCCCAAGGCCGGCATCGTCTACGTCCTCGGCGACGTCGCGCACCCCGGCGGCTACGT
>DATHQV010000114.1:0-16837 GCA_035482355.1 Acidobacteriaceae bacterium
TCAGCAACGACAACAACGACGTCTTCATCGAAGCATTCTCCCCATCAACGCGTGACCGCTTCCTGCGCCACCGCATGCCGCACCTGCAGCATCCGCAAAATAAAATAACAAGACACAGCCGCGGTCACATGTTTCAGCGAGTGCCCGCTCACCACCCGCACAGAACCAAAAATCGGTCCGTCATATTCTTCAAACAACTTCGCCGCCACATAGCAGCCGAACGCAATCACCAGATACCGCATCCCTGAATATCGCGGCGGAAACATCCCAATGATCAGCGCCAGCACCACCGGCGAAAAAAACTGCACCATCAGATAAAACTTGTAATCCCCGGTCCCGTGCGCCGTCGTCCCCGCCCAGTACACCACGCTCGCCATCCCCAGCAGCAGCAGCGGGATCAGCGCTCCCAGACCCCCGCGCAAATCGACCCGCTCCATATACGTCGCGGCCACGACCGACAAGAACGAGCATGTCATCGGCAAAAGGTCCCACGGCAGCCGTGCGTCCGAAGGCGCCAGGTGATACCAGAACGACCCCGCACCCGTCAGCGCCACGCCCGCAAAAAAAATCAGCCACGGAACCCGCTCAAGCGGGTCGACAAAAGCGCGCCGCCCCTCGCTCCGCAGCAGCCAAATCAGCCCCCAAACACCCACAATGCAGAACGGTATGTTCGAAAGAACATCCAGCCCGTTCGGAATGCCCCACAGCGTCCGCCCATCGGCAAACTCGTGATAATGCGGACCAATGGGCAGGCGCGGCGCCATCAGCACCCCGCAAAGAGTCCCCACACAAACTGTAAAGAGAAGAGCCAAACGCGCGCGTCGCGTCCAGGTCCGTGGTTTCAGCAGCGGCAATACCCTTCGATCCCTTCTTCCATCCAGCCCGCGCAATCAATAAGGTTTCAGACTCTAACCAACCCGGGCGCTACTTTAAGGATATAGCCTCCAGCACCTTCTCCACTCCGGCCCCATCCTCCACATTCCAGCAAGTCTGTCCGCGATCAATTTGTCGCATCAGCCCGCTCAGCACCTTCCCAGGGCCCACCTCGACAAACGTCACGCCTTCTGCAATCAGCAGCTTTACCGACTCCACCCACCGCACCGCGCCCGTCACCTGCCGGATCAACGCCTCGCGCAGCCGCCCCGGATCCGTCACCAGCGCGGCATCCACATTCACCGCCACCGGCACCCGCGGCGTTGCAAACTCCGTCGCCCGCAGCAACTCCGCCAGCCGATCCTGCGCCGGCTGCATCAGCGCGCAATGGAACGGCGCGCTCACCTGCAGCATCACCACGCGCTTCGCTCCGCGCTCCTTGCACAAAGCCGCCGCGCATTCCACTGCCGGAGCCTCTCCTGAGATCACCGTCTGCTCCGGCGAATTAAAATTTGCCGCCGACACAATCTGTCGCGTCTCCGCCGCCGCATCTGCGCACGCCTTCGCTGTCTCTTCCGAGCTCAGTCCCAGCACCGCCGCCATCGCCCCCAGTCCCTGCGGCACCGCTTCCTGCATCAACTTGCCACGCTGCCGCACCGTCCCCACCGCGTCCGCAATCTTCAGCGAACCCGCCGCCACATTCGCCGCGTACTCGCCCAGCGAGTGTCCCGCCACCACCGCCGGCTCCACGCCCTGCTCGCGCAATACCCGCAGGGCGGCCACCGACACCGTGCAAATCGCAGGCTGCTGATATTCCGTTAGCTTCAGTTGTTCCTGGGGCCCCTCAAAGCACAATTGCGATATCGAGAATCCCAATGCGTCATCGGCTTCTTCAAACGTCTGCCGCGCAATCGGGAATTTCTCCGCAAGGTCCCGCCCCATTCCCGCATATTGGGAGTTTTGTCCTGGAAAAAGAAACGCTAGCTTCGTCATAAATTGATTGAGAGACTCTTCAAATACGACCCTCTGCAAATGATAACCGCCGCGCCCGCGCACACTACGTCGCACACACACGTCTCAGGCGCCGCAAAATCCTTCGGATCCGCGTGCCAACCGCGCTTTGTGCAAAAACTTTCTCGGGGGGTCGTGCGTCTATTACCAAGAGGCGCTGGGGACGCTGCGCAAACAGTTACGTCCCCATGCTTCCCTCAATGAAAGCCCCGGTGGTTCGTGGGTCCGCCGGGGCTTTTCTTTGTGTACTCGCTCGGATGCTACGCCGATGCCGCCAGGTTTGCCGTGCGTCCCACGCTCGGCACCGCCGTGTTCGGCGCTCCCGTGTGGTGTACCAGCCTGTGGACAAAGTGATACGGCGGCCAGGGCCCTGAAAGCTGCATCTGGCAATCTTTCATCTGCATACTCGCGCTCGAGTACTTGTTCTGGTACCGCTCCACGCTTCCTGAATCGATCAGATGTGCGATATCCAGCAGCATCTTGCCCGTTTCCATCCGCTTGCAGCTCACTTCTTCCGCCAACGGCAAAAACATCCGATGCATCTGGACCGATACCGCGCGCGCCTTCGTCTGCCGCTCGCGCTGTAACGTCGCATTCTCGCGCAGGTTCGACAAATACGCTTTCCCCACTGTCGGAAGCGCTGCCGCCGGCACGTACCGCTTGATCTGATCGCGGCAGCAGTCGTCCAGCACCACCTTCAGGTGCATTTCTGCCTTACCGCGCAACCGATCAATATTGGTCAAAAATTGCCGCTGATTCGATCGAATCGATCGCCGCAGCGCCTCGTCATCCGCAAAAACCGTCCCAAATCGAAAGGGAAGGACTGTGGATGTCTTGAAGCAGTCCGCGATCACTCGCGCGTGCTCCTTGCCGGCTTGTTGGTTGAGGGTTTCTGAAGAAGAATACTCGCTGACGATCACCGCTAAATCACTGGCTGGGTAAAGGAAAATTTGATTTCCCTGGATTCCGGTCACTGCCTCCATCGGAATTGGCTTCCGGTGGCGAAGTAATTCAGGAAAGGCCTGTCGTTCGGTTATGCAATAGGCATACCACGCCATATTAGGTCGCTCCGCACGCTGGTTTGAGAATGGGATTCGGACAACAGCTTCTCGGGGATGGACATGGCTCTTTGTTCTTTTTCGTTTGTTGGCCCATTCGCACTGAGCGCGAACAGCACCAAACTGGAACGTATGCTAGCCCCCCATGTAAACGGCTGGCAACAGCCCTACGCCGCTCCTCGCCAGTCGTGAGCGGAGGAAATCCATTCTGCTTTCATGATAAGAACAACTTTTCAGTATCATGAAAATAGCTACACGAAAGTAACCTTGCCAACTTGCGCCAACCGAGCTTTACTCCCCAACCAGCCCCTTCACGTGCTCCGGCTCATCCACGTCGAATTCCCCGTCCGGCCATTCCACCGTCTGCATCCGGTCCGAGTTTCGCACGATCACCTCCCGCGCCCCTTTGTCCCCTCGAACGGCCGCCAACTCCCCAAATACCGCTGCCCCAAACACCGCCGGAACTCCGGCCCGTCCCGCATACCGCGAAGCGGTAATCCTCACCCCGGCCCCTGCCTCCTCATGTGCCGCCAGCAGCGTCCGTAGATGTTCCACCGTCAGCCGAGGCTGATCGCAAACCATCACCAGGATCCCCTCGGGAACAAACACCCGAATCGCCTCCACCCCGCTCCGCAGCGAAGACCCCATCCCCTCTACCCACTCCGCGTTCACCACCGCTTCAACGCCCAACCCCTCCAGTTCACCCCGCATGCGCTCCGCCTCAAACCCCAGCACCACGCACACCGGCGAGCATCCCGACTCCACCGCCATGCGCGCGCTGCGCCGCAACAGGCTCTCACTGGCTATCTCAATCAATTGTTTATGTTTACCCAGCCTGCGCGAAGCCCCTGCCGCCAGTACCACGGCCGCAATCCCGCCCGTCCGCGCATCCTCAGACATGGATCAGCTTCGCCACCGACAGCTTCTTCGCTCCACGCCCCGCCAGAACCGCCTGCAGCTCCGCCGCAATCGACAGCGCAATCGCCGCAGGCGAATGGCCGCCCAGGTCCAGTCCCACCGGCGAGTGCAGCTGCGCCAGGCATTCTTCCACCATCAAGCCAATTTCCCCGGCAATCTCCGTCACCAGCCGCTCGGTCCGCCGGCTCGGCCCCAAAACCCCCAAATAGCGCATGCCCAGCGGCAGCAGCCCTCGCAGCGCCTCCCCATCCTGCTCGTAGCTGTGGGTCATCACTACCGCCGCATCCGCCGCGCACACCGCTTCCAGCGCCTCGCGCATCCCCATCACCCGCGCCGCCTCCGGAAACCGATCCGATCGCGCCAGTTGCGATCGCCCATCCGCCACCGTCACATGCCAGTCCAGACCGGTCGCAAATTCCACCAGCGGCTGCGCGTCATCGCCCGCCCCAAACACGAACAACGCCGGCGGAGGAGCCAAATACTCCACATAAAACTCCGCGCCCTCCGATTCCACCGTCCGAGAACTGCGCCCCCGCAATGCCTCTGCCGCCAGCGCCTCCGCCCGAGCATCCGCGCCGCCCTTCCGCTGATACCCCCCTGTCCCCAACTCCTCCAGAATCAGCACCGTCCCCGCAGTCCGCGCTCCCAAATCCATCACAACCACAGATGCGGTCCGATCTTCCACGCTCCGCCGCAGCGCCTCCAGCGTCTCCCTCGCGGCCTCGCCCCGCTCCAGCAGAACCACCACTGTCCCGCCGCACCCCAGCCCATACGGCATCTCGCCACCGGCCGCAAGCTCGTCATCGAAAAAGCTGCTGTATCGCTGCACGGACGCGCCCTGCTCTGTCAGCCACCACGCCTTCTTCGCAATCTCGCCTTCCAGGCACCCACCGCTCACCGTTCCCGCCCGCAACCCAGCCGAAGTCAGCACCATCCGCGCTCCCGGCCGCCGGTATGCCGATCCTTCAATCCCCACCACCGTCGCAAGGCACACCGCATCGCCTGCCGCCTGCGCGCGTTTCCACAACTCGAGAATCTGTCTCATCTCCGACATATTCACCCTGTCATCCCGAGCGCAGCCGAGGGATCCCCCGGACGCAGTCCAGGGAAGTGATCCAAGTCGCCGCGCGTTAGCGCGGCATCCGATTTCATTAACTCCTCCATCCGCACCGGCAGCTTCCGCACCCGCACCCCCGTCGCGTGATACACCGCCATCGTTAGCGCCGAAGCGATCCCCGCCAGCCCAATCTCCCCAATTCCGCGCGCTCCGTATTCATTCAGGTGCACATCAGGATACTGGACGAACACGCACTCCATCTCCGGAATATCCGCGTTCGTTGGCACCATGTAGTCCGCGAAATTATTGTTCAACGGCTTCGCATTCCGCTTGTCGTAAATCGTCTCCTCGAACAGCCCCATCCCAATCCCCATCACCACCGCGCCCAGTATCTGATTGCGTCCCGTCTTTTCGTTAATGATCTTTCCCGCGTCAATCACCGTCAGCGATTTCGTCACGCGCAACCGCGCAATTCCCGGATCCCACGCCACCTCAATAAACTGCGCTCCAAATGAGTGTGCCGAGAACTGGTGCTGCTCCTTTGGATCCGGCGCCGTCTTGGCCTCAGCGTCCAGTGCCGCCAGCCGCGCGCCCTGCAGCAGCTTTTCAAACGGCACACCGCTCTCCGGCGCGTCACCCGCTTTGTGAATCCGCCCCGCCGTCATCATCAGCTTCGGCGGATCGCCCGCCGCCGCCTGCTCCTTGTTCGGATAGAATGGCGAACCCGGCGACTGCTGCGCCACCGCAATCACCCGGTCGATCACCGCCTGCGTAGCCTGCGTCACCGCCGGCAGCACCGTTGCCGTCGCCGTCGATCCACCCGACGTCGGCCCGTCCGGCAGGGAACTGTCCCCCAGCACCACTTCAATCTTTTCGAGCGGAATGCCAGTCTTCTCCGCCACCACCTGCGCAAAAATTGTGTACGTCCCGGTTCCAATATCCTGCGTCGCGCAACTCGCCCGCGCCGTGCCATCCGCATTCAGCCGCACCCGCACCGTTGCCGATCCGCGCCCTGCATGCCACGTCGCCGTCGCCATCCCCCAACCCAAAATCTCATCGCCCCGCTTCATCGAACCGACGGTCGGGGTTCTCTTCGACCATCCCCATTTGTCTGCGCCCGTCTGGTAGCACTCCCGCAGATGCTTGCTGGAATACGGCCGCATCGGATTGAAACTCTCATCCTGTTCCGCATAATTCTTCAGCCGCAGTTCCAGCGGATCAAGATTTAATCGGATCGCCAGTTCATCCATCGCAGACTCCAGCGGAAACAGTCCCGGCACAATCCCCGGCCCCCGCATCGGAGTCGGCGTTCCAATATTCATCGGAACCAACCGCTGGCTTGCTTCCACATTCGGGCAGCTGTAGAGCATCGTCGTCACGCCCGTGCACCCTTCCACATACGTATCCACCAGCGAAGTCGGCTGCAGCACGTCGTGCTGAATCGATACCAGCTTCCCATCCTGCGTCGCGCCGATCCGCATCCTCTGCTGCGTCAGCGGACGATGCCCCACCGTCGTGAACATCAAACTCCGCGGCACCACCACCTTCACCGGTCGCTTCACCCGCTTCGCGCCCATCGCCGCCAGCAGCGAATGAGGCCACGGAAACAGCTTCCCCCCAAATCCCGATCCGCAAAACGGCGAAATCACCGTCACCCGATCCAGCGGCACGCCCATCATCTCCGACATCACATGCTGATGGTTCACCACCCCCTGGCTCGTCTCGTACAGCGTCACCCGGTCGCCATCCCACGCCGCAATCGTCGCGTGCATCTCCATCGGATTGTGCGTTTCCGCCGGCAGCACATACGTCTCATCGATCTGCACCGGCGTGTTCGCAAACGCCGTCTCCGCCGTGCCCCGGCTGTAGTGAATTCTTGCAGGACCCTGCGGCGCAGGCGCATCGCTCAGTTCCACCACCACCGGCCGCTTCTCGTAGTCCACCTTCACCTTCGCCGCCGCTTCCTGCGCCTGCTCAAAGGTATTTGCAACCACCAGTGCGACAAATTGCCCGTAGTAGTAGACGTTATCGTCCTCAAACGGAGGCCGCACCTCGCCCGCCCGGCTGTTCTGCTCAAAATGTCCTGCCGGGCGATACAACGGCTCCGTATTCCCGTGGTGCAGAATCGCCAGCACCCCCGGCATACTGCCCGCTACCGAAGTGTCGATGTTCGCAATCCGCGCACTGCCCACCGTGCTCGCCACGGCCACGCCAAACGCCACGTTCTCCAGCGGATGATCCACCGCATATCGCGCCGCCCCCGTCACTTTCAAAGGGCCATCCACACGCGTAACCGCCGCGCCAATTAAAGATGTGCTCATGATCTCCAACTCCTCATCAAAGTGCGTGGGATGCTCTTTGCAAGCAGCACGGCCTCAGCCGCGGCTCAATTGCTGCAAGATCAATCAATGCGGGTGCCCCATATCTGGCATGCCTTTGGCCAGATGTGGGACATGCGCGAAGCGCATCCGCTTTTTGTTGTCATCCCGACCGGAGCGCGCAGCGCGCAGCGGAGGGACCTGCTTCTGGCTTCTGGCCTCTACGCGGTCACCACGCTCAGCGTCCTTACCAAAGCCCGCTTCGCCAATTCCACTTTGAACCCGTTGTACTGGAGCGGCTTCGCCCCCGCCAACGCCGCTTCTGCCGCCTTCGCAAACGCATCGGCCCCTGCGCTCTGTCCCTCCAAAGCCTTTTCCGCCTCGCGCGAACGCCACGGCTTCGTGCCCACTCCTCCAAATGCCACGCGGGCCCGCGCAATCTGCCCGCCGTTCATCTGAACCGCCACCGCCGCCGACGCCAGCGCAAATTCATACTGTGCCCGGTCCCGCAGCTTCAAATAATGGCTCCTGGTCCCGCCAGCCAACGCCGGCAGCGTCACATGCGTGATCATCTCTCCCGGCCCCAGCACGTTCTCTTTGTCCGGCGTATCCCCCGGCACCAGATAAAAATGTTCCAGTTCAACTGCCCGTTCGCCCTTCGGCCCCGAGACATGCACCACCGCTTCCAGCGCCATCATCGCGACCGCCATGTCTGACGGATGCGTTGCCACGCAATGGTCCGAGCCGCCCAGCACCGCATGAATCCGATTGAACCCATCCATCGCCGAACATCCTGACCCCGGCTTCCGCTTGTTGCACGCGTAATTCGTGTCGCGATAGTAGTAGCACCGCGTCTTCTGCAGCAGATTTCCCCCCGTCGTCGCCATATTCCGCAACTGTGGCGAAGCTCCCGACAGCAGCGCCTCCGACAGCACCGCGTATTTTTCTTTGACTGTCGTGTTCCACGCCAGATCGCTGTTACGCACCAGCGCGCCAATCTTCAATCCGCCGCCCGCCGCCGTTTCCACCTTGTCCAGCGGCAGACCATTAATGTCCACCACCGCTTCCGGTTGCAGCACGTTCAGCTTCATCAGGTCCACCAGCGTCGTGCCGCCCGCTATCAGCGTCCCCGCCGACCGCACCGCGCCTTCCACCGTCCGCGCCTGGCTGTATCGAAATACCTGCATGGCTTCTCCTTAAGCGTTGCGCGATCCGCGCGCCTGCTGCACCGCGGCAACAATGTTGTTGTAGGCGCCGCAGCGGCAAATGTTCCCGCTCATTGCTGCCCGCACCGCGTCGTCATCCGCCCCAATCGGTTCCCTTAGCAGCGCCGTCGCCGACATAATCTGCCCCGGCGTGCAATACCCGCACTGGAATCCGTCGTGCTCCAGAAACGCCTGCTGCACCGGACTCAACTTCCCGCCCTGCGCCAGCCCCTCAATCGTCGTAATCTTCTCGCCCTGGTGCATCACCGCGAAACTCAGACAGCTATTCACGCGTCGCCCATTCACGTGCACCGTGCAGGCCCCGCACTGTCCGTGATCGCAGCCCTTCTTCGTGCCAAACATCTGCATGTGATCCCGCAGCGCATCCAGCAGCGTTACCCGCGGTTCCAGCATCAGCTTGTGGTCTTTGCCGTTCACGCTCAGCGTCACCGCGACCGCCCCAGAAACGGCAGCCTTCTCTTCCTTCTCCACCGTCTCCGTCTGCGCCCCGCGCGCCAGCGGCCCCGTCGTTGCCACCACTCCCGCCGCTCCCAGATGTCCCAGGAACGCGCGCCGCGAAAGGCCGCCCCGCACCGGCTTCTGCCCATTCTGATTCAGCTTGTCTTCCACCTCATCCACCAACGGAAGCTTCGGCTGATCCATGCCTGCTCCTCATTTCCTCTTTGGATGAAATTCCCGCGCCGAAGGTCTCAGCAGCCCGCGACTTCGCTCATCCAAAATCAATCTGCAAGAATATTCCGGGGAAATCCGAACGGCTTCCAGAAAAACCTACAACTGCGATGCATTATGCGCGGGCGGAGAACTGCCCTTCTTCTTCCGGCTCAGCACAAATGCATTATCCGTACTGCGCCGCGCCGTCGTCGCGCGCTCAATCTTCCTCCAAAAGGCCACGAAATAATCGATGGCAGTAAGGATCGAAATCGATGCCATGTAATATATCCCGACCACCGCAATCAAATGCACCGGCACAATGAACCACCCAAAGTGCCACACGTGCCAGCCATGATCCAGCGTCGCTGCTACCACGGACGCAATCTGAATCACCGTCTTCAGCTTGCCCACATCGCTGGCCTCGATCGTGAACCCTTCCGTCGACGCAATCGATCGCAGCCCGCTCACCAAAAACTCGCGGCCCACCACCACCACCACAATCCACGGCTTCACCACTTGCGGATTGAACTCCACCAGCGCCACATACGCCGACGTAATCAGCAGCTTGTCCGCAATCGGGTCGAGCAGCATCCCCATCGTGGTAATCTGCCCGCGTCGCCGCGCCAGAAACCCATCAATGCCGTCGGAAATGGAAACAATAATGAAGAAAAGGGAGACCGCAACTTCCTGCTCACCGTGCCATCCGCCGCCAGGGAAATGCGGCGACATCATCCAGATGAGCACGGGTACGCAGAAAATGCGGCCCATCGTGATGGAATTGGGCAGGTTCACGGCCTAAAGCGCCCCTGCTGCCATTATGCACTACCCAAAACAAGTTACGGTGAACACCACCATCAATCCGGGCCCTGGCCTCCAGTCCCCGGTCCCCGACCCATTACTTCGGATTGAAGAAATTGCCGAAAGCATGCCGCGCCTTCGATGGTAGGCGTGTACACATCAAGAGGTGCAAACAAAGCCTGTTCGTGGTTACCGGGACCTGATCGTTTGGCAGCGCGCGATGGAATTGTGTGTTGCCCTCTACCACCTGACGCAGAGTTTTCCTCGCGAAGAAATCTACGGGTTAACGAACCAAATGCGGCGTGCGAGCGTTTCGATTGCCAGCAACATCGCCGAGGGCCAGGGACGCCTAACACGAGAACAGTACCGGCATTTCCTCGGGATTGCCCGCGGTTCCAGCTTCGAAATCGAAACCCAGATATTGATCGCCAAAGAGCTTGGCTTCGCCGATGCCGCGCGTTTCGAGGAGGTGGAAAAGCTGTCCGACGAAGTCGGCAAGATGCTCACCGGCCTGGTGAAAAAGTTACAGGCCCCTTAAGAATGTCGTGTCAGCACACGACCTCCCCTCTAACCCCCTTCCCGAATCAGAACACCACGCCCCCAGAACCCAGAACCCAGAACCCAGAACCCAGAACCTAGAACCTAGAATCTACCACCCCAGCCTCGCACTCACCTGCATCAATCTTGGCGCTGCCGCTCCCACAATCTGCCCAAACGACTGGCTCCCCACATTTCCCTCCACCGACGCTGGCCCAAAGAACTCCGCGTGGTTGAACACGTTGAACCCTTCTACCCGCAGTTGCAACTCCTCGCCGTCCATCACCGTTGTCGATTTCTCCAGCGCAAGATCCGTGTCGTCCGACCCCGGCCCATGAAAGAACCGCCGCCGCGCATTCCCAAATTCCCCCAGCGCCGGCAAGCTGAACAGCGCCGTATTAAATCCCGTTCCCGCCCGCGGCGTCCCTTTCAATCCCAGCTTCCCAGGTGTAAATTCCAGCTCATCGGCCCCACTGTTGTTCACCCCATTCGGCTGCGTCCCTAGCAACGACGTGTCGTTGTTGTTCTCAAGCGTCACCGGAAACCCCGTCGTCACCCGCGTCAGTCCAAACACCGTCCACCCGCTCGTCACCGTCCGCGCCAAGGTCTCTGTCCCGCCCCAGCTCTTCGGAGATGCCGGCAGATGATAGTGGTAATTCGCCACAAAATTCTGCGTCAAGTCGAACGCCGACAGCGCCCGGCTCATTCCCGGATTCACCGGATCCACCGGGTCCGCCAAACTCGAAGCCTGATCGATCGACTGGCTCCACGTGTACGCCGCGCTGAACCCCACTGCCGTGCCCTCGTGCTTCAAACTCACTTCCAGCGCATTATCGTGCGAATTCCCAATCGTCTTCTGCCAGCTCACGCTTCCAAACGCCGGGCTGAATCGTGTCCGCGTTCCCTGCACCACCGCACCATTTGCCCGCGTGTAAGTCCCGCTTTCGCCAAACGGTCCGCAGGTCGCCGATCCCGCCGCAACCTCGCTCACCAGGCTCAATCCTTCGCACAGTGCCGGATTACCCGGGTTCGCCTCCATCAGCGTCAGCAAATGATGCGCCTGCGAACCCGCATAGCTCACATCCAGCACGCTCCCGCGCCCCAACTCCCGCTCCACGGAAACCAAATAATCCTCGGCATACGGCGTCACATTCCCGGGCGCTACCGCTGGAATCCCGGTAAACGGCTCAAACTGCGCCCAGTTCACCGTGCTCACCGGATGCGTCCTCGATGCCCCTACCGGCGCCTCAGCCAGCGGAAACCGCGGTCCATTCGGCTCCAAACTCGACCCATCCCGCGCCGCCGTCCACGGTGTGTCGAACAGCGTCGGTACCGCGCTCGTGTACGTATACCCAAACGGCGGATTCGCGCTCATAATCGCTGGCGATAATCCCTCCACCGGCGTATAAAACATCCCCCAACTCGCCCGCACGCTCGTCTTGCCTTCACCCAGAAGCCTCGGGCTCCACGCCAAGCCCACCCGCGGCGCAAAATTCGTCATCTGCGTCGCTGCCAGCGTCCGCGGCACCCCCGGATCGCCCGGAAACACGATCCCCGTCGGAGCATTCGGAAACACCACGCTCTGCTCGCCCGGCGCCAGCGTCTGCAGTTGGTTATATTTCTCGCTCCACGGCGGCAGCATGTCCCAGCGCACCCCGTAATTCAGCGTCAGCCCTGTCCGCACCTGCCACGAATCCTGCGCGTAGGCCCCAGCCAGCAAATTCCGGTTGTAGAAGTGCCGCGCATCCCCCTGCGTGTAACTCGAATCCACGCCCAGCAGAAAATCCGCAAAGTCCAGCCCCGTCTCGCTCCCCGTAAACGCATAGCTACCGTTGAAGTACACATCGGGATGGTTGTTCACCTGGTCCCCGTGCACATCCGCGCCAAATTTCAAATTGCGCCTTCCCGCCACATGCGACCAGTCGTCCGCCGCCTCGGCAATGTTCTCCGCCTGGAACAGCGCCGTCGTGTCCACGCCCATCGTGAAGTCGTTGAAAACCACGTTCTCCACGCCCTCCGTCTTTGCATCCAGCGGCACAATCCCTTCAAACCCCTGCGACGCCACCGAGGGGCCCACGCCACCCTGCGGCATGCCGACATGCGCCGCGTTTCGCATGGTACTGATCCGCGCCTGGTTTACCGTGTTGGCGCCAAAGGTCTTCGTATCGCTCAGCATCAGCAGTTGCGCCCGTCCGTAATTCAGCGCGTTGAACCCCGGCACCGTCGCCCCACCCTCGCCCGCCGGGTAAGGATCGTTCACGTTGTAATCGTCCAGGAAGTAGTAGCCCGCCAACGACCCAATCCGCGTGTTTGCATCCACCCGCACCGCGCCTTTGTCGTCGCGAATCCGCTGCTCCGCGGCCGACGTCGAAAACGTCCCCGCTCCCACATTTGCAACCGGCACGTACTGCAACAAATGCTGCGCCGCGTTCGCCCACGATCCTGCCGGAATCCGTGCATTCGGCAACACGCACTGGGAGGAATTCGTGCACCCCGCCCAGTAGTACGGTTCGCCCTGCGTCACGGCGTAGCCCAGCTTCTCCGTCATCACATGCGCCAGATACGGCCCGCTCACCGCTCCCGTCAGCGATCTCGCCACGCTCGATAAATCCCCGCTGCGCTCCGCCGCCTGCGGCACGGAAATCAGCCCTGTATCGATCCCCTCCGCCACCCGCGTCCCCTGGTAATCCACAAACAGAAAGACCCGATCCTTCCGCACCGGCCCGCCCAGCGTCGCCCCAAACTGGTTCTGGTGAAACGCTCCCCGCTCCAGCGAAAAATAATTCCGCGCGTCCAGATTCGTGTTGCGCAGATACTCAAACACCGACCCGTTCCACGCATTCGTCCCGCTCTTCGTCGTCACCGCTACCTGGCCGCCGCTGGCGCTCCCATACTCCGGCGAATAATTGCCCGTCGCCACATTCAGTTCTGCAATGGAGTCCAGAGTCGGAACAATCGCCACGCCCATGTTCACGTCTTCCTGCGCGTCAGCCCCGTTCACCCGAAAGCTGTTCGCTGTCTCCCGCTGTCCGCCAATCGAGAGCGATCCAGCATCCAGCTCGCCCGAAGGCGGAGTGCTCGCCACTCCGCTCATCACAATCGCATTCGGCTGTGCCGCGCTCGAAGGCGTCACTCCCGGCTGCACCGCCAGGGCATCCGTAAAGCTCCGCCCATTCAGCGGAACCGTCTCCATCTCCCGCGCATCCAGCGTCCCGCCCGTTCCCGTCTCCGTCGTCTCAATCGCCGCGGTGTTCGCGTTCACCGCAATCGTTTCGTTCGCCTGCGCGACACTCAGCGTCACCGGCAAGGTCACTGCTTGCGCACCCACCGTCACCTTCTGCTCCATGGTGGCAAATCCGGTCGCCGTCACAGTGACTACGAAATCCCCCATCGCCAGCCCCGAGATCTGGAATTCTCCCGCCCCATCGCTGGTTGCCGAACTCGCCACGCCACCCAACGCGGGCCGCACCGTCACCACCGCTCCCGGAATCACCGCTCCCGAAACATCAACCACCGTCCCCGCCAAACCACCGGCCTGCTGCCCAAAACCTTGCGCGCACATCCCGAGCAGCAACACCGCGACGGTCAGCCAAACGAAAATCAAACCGGCAGATCCACGGCGGCCGGGAGCCTGAACGAAGCCGGGTGCTCCATATCTGCCCGGTTTTGGCAAATGTGGGCCTTGCGCGAAGCGCCCGCACTTCGCTCCATCGGCATCAGGGACAACGGACTTCCTGGCTCCCGGCCAGACCTCGCCCCGCACCCGCAAAGATCCCTGCGCCATCCGGCTCCGTCTCGATCTCCAACCCGCTCCGCTCATCTCGGCCCTCGCATATACGACCCCGATGGTCCGATTTAAACCCCCACGAACGCCGCCTTCCTGTGACTTGGGTCACACAGCAGCTTCAGCGTCTTCGGAGCAATCAGCGGGAAGAATCATTTCCCAGCAAAAATTCGCGATCAAAAGTCCGATATTCTCGGACTCTTGTCGATTTCCCCGGGGAAATGATGCTGGAGGAAGCGCGTCGGCAAACACCCCTGCGGCGCAGTGGAGAAAACTGTTCAGATGAGCGAGACCTGGCAGATCCCGCTGGGTTTCTAAAGGCTCGAGGCAGGAGCGAGTCAGCACCCACCCGCAACACATCGTTCCGCGTCAGGGCATGGCTCAGCGTCGCGCCGTAAGCCACATAAAATCAGTTAGATTCAATCAGATTCAGTCCCGCGCCACGTCGGCCCTCGCACGACCGGGCTGAGCCGCTCCCCGCCACCCTTACCGCACCCGGTTGGTTCCGCTCCGCGTACTCCAGACCATCGCCAGGATGATGAACCACACCACGAAATAAACTCCGGCGGTCACCAAAATAAACGGGGTATCCCATGGCTGCGGAGCAGTGATGAACATCCGCTCAATCGTCTCCCCCGGCGTCATCATCCAGTTGGTCACTTCGTTCAGCATGGTGCTCCATGCCAAATTCACGCTGGCAAGCTTGATCGCCGCCACTGTGACGCCGCCCAGAACCAAACTCAAAATCAGCCGCGCTGGAACCGTGGATTTTGTTGCTGGCATTCGTGCGTCCTCGCTCTTGCTATCCTCCGGCTTCTGCAGAAACTGTCAATCCCCCACAAGCCACATAAAGGGAATCACCGCTGATCCACCGGCGCCTCTCCAACCGGCCCACCGAGGACAAACGCAATCGGCACCATCCCCGGCTCTTCCCCTACCTGCCACCGATAATCCGCCGCCTCCAGCCCCGCCGTCAGCTCCCGCAAGTCGTTCAGCGAGTAGCTCCTCAGGCACGACAGCACCCCATCCACCCAAAGCACCACCGGCACGACCGGCAGCACAAACGTCCAGACCAGCCGGCTCCAGCGCACCGGCCGAGCCACCGCAGCCGCGCGCAGCGCCAGAAACGGAACCGCCGCCACCGCCACCACCGTCCGCAGAGTTGGTCGAGCCGCCTCAAACACCCCGATCCCCTCACGTCGCCGAAACGCGTCAGCGAGCATCGCCCGCGCCACCTCCGGATCGAAGTGGTGAAACGCCGAAAACACCGTCCGAAATCCCCGCAGTCCCTCCGGAACGCATGTAGCATCAACCATTTGAGCCTCGGCCACAAGACCGCCGCGCAGACCCGCCCCACTCTCCACCAGGCCCGCATGAGGTGACCGGTCCGTCAGCCTCACCGTCAGCGGCCCCCCACCAGCCACCTCATCGTAGAGCCCCGTCCAGGGCCCGCCCCCGCCCGAGCACAGGTCCACCACATCCGTCGTGCCCGCCTGCCGCAGCGCCTCGCGCAGCCGCCCCGCAATCGGCCGGTACGTCCCATTCCGGTTCCAAATGGACTCGAGCGCCTCCGTCACCAGGTCCCGCAGAAACCCCGGAAACCACCGGCTGTCGTGGATCTCGAACCACCGCTGTCGCTGCACCCGCGCACCCCTCCTGCCCGCAAACCCCACAAGCCGCTCGTCCCCACTCTACCGCGAGCGAAAAAGCGTTATCCTCCGTCTTTAGGGCAGATGTACTGAATTCCCCGCGAGGATTGCCAGGATGAGTTGCTTCGAAGGTCAGCTCGCCGGCTGGATGTCGCCTGCTCTTGCGAGATCTGTGGATACCAGCCCGATTGTGAGCCAGACTACGAGCCAGACGATCACCGGCCTGGTGGCCGAATATTCAACGGCGCTCTATCGTGTGGCCTTCTCGGTTACCCGCAACGCCGCCGAAGCCGAGGACGCCGTCCAGGAAGCATTCCTGCGCGTCCTCAAACACGAGTCACGCCTCGCCGAAATTCGCGACTACCGCGTCTGGCTCGTCCGCATCGTCTGGAACATCGTCCTCGACAAGAAACGCCGCGCCAAAACCCGTCCCGAGAACGAAGATCTCGCCGACCATGCGCGCGGCCTCGCTTCCTGCGACCGCCCCGCCGACGATGCCTTCATCTCCTCCCAGGAAGAATCCCGCATCCTCGCTCTGGTCGACCGGCTCCCGCGTCGCGAACGCGAAGCGCTCCTCCTTTCTGCCGTCCAGGAGCTTACCACCGCCGAAATCGCAGCTACCCTCGGCACCACCGAATCCTCCATCCGCTCCCGCATCTTCCGCGCTCGTCGGGAACTATCCGTTTTACTCGAGAAAGAAGGAATCACCCGATGACCGCCAACCCTCAACCCCGAACCCAGGCTAACGCTGAAAGCCGCATCGACGCCGCCCTGCGCCGCATCAGCGCGTCCGCGCCCGATCCCGGCCTCGAAGGCCGCATCCTCAATCGTCTCGCCGCCGCTCGCCTCCAGGTTGACGCCTCACCGTCCCTCCCGCGCCGCGTGCCCCGCGTCCTCGCCTCACTCTTCGGCTTCGCCTTCGCGGGACTCACGTGCGCCGTCATCGTCGGCGGCTCC
>DATHQV010000115.1:0-9294 GCA_035482355.1 Acidobacteriaceae bacterium
CTCCAGCTTGCGCGCTCGCAGCCCTGTCTCTTCTTCCAGCTCGCGCCGCGCCGCCGCCACCAGGCTGCGATCCCCCGGCTCGACCGACCCCGCCGGATAGTCATACGAAATCCTGTCAATCGGAAACCGGTACTGCTCCTCCAGCAGCACCCTCCCCTTCGCGTCCACCACCAGCACCATCACCGCGTCCTTCTCGTGCTGCACGTAGTAAGTCGGCACAATCGTCCCGCCCGGCACCTCGCAGGTGTTCCGCACAATCCTGAACCACGGTGTTTCCAGCACCGTCTCCCGCTCCCGCACCGTCCAGCATCCCTTCCGCTTCTTCGCCGCCACGCCACCCTCCCTCACCATTCCCATTTCCAGTCACACTCCCACGTCAGCGGAGTATATCCGGGTATGCAATCATCTCCTTAAAGCTGATTTCAGCGCAGTTTGCGCCAGCATCCAGGGATAATTCCATGAACGATGCATCACCCTCCATTCGTGCGCCCCGCGGCAACACCCGAACCGCTCGCGGCTGGATCCAGGAAGCCGCCAAGCGCATGCTCATGAACAATCTCGACGTTGAAGTCGCCGAGAAGCCTGCCGAGCTGATCGTCTACGGCGGCCGCGGCAAAGCAGCCCGCAACTGGCCCGCTTATCACCGTATTATTGAGACCCTCGACCGCCTCGAAAATAATCAGACCCTCCTCATTCAGTCCGGCAAACCCGTCGCCGTGCTGGAAACCCAGCCCCTCGCGCCACGCGTCCTCATCGCCAATTCCAATCTCGTCCCCCACTGGGCCAACTGGGAAGAATTCGATCGCCTCGATAAGGCCGGCCTCATGATGTACGGCCAAATGACCGCTGGCTCCTGGATCTACATCGGCACCCAGGGCATCCTCCAGGGAACCTACGAAACGTTTCGCGGAGCCGCCGAGCGCCACTTCAACAACACCCTCGCCGGAACCATCACGGTCACAGCCGGACTGGGCGGAATGGGTGGAGCGCAGCCCCTCGCCGTCAAACTCGCCGGAGGCGTCAGCATCTGCGTTGAAGTCGACGCGCACCGCATCCAGCGCCGCCTCGAAACACGCTACCTCGACAAAGCTACAGCCTCCCTCGACGAAGCCATCGCCATGGCCCAGGCCGCAAAAGCCGCCAAACAAGCCGTCTCCATCGGCCTCATGGGCAACGCCGCGGAAGTCCTGCCCCGCATGGTCGAGCTCGGTTTCACCCCCGACCTCGTCACCGACCAAACCAGCGCGCACGATCCGTCCTGGGGCTATCTCCCCATCGCGCAGCCCGACGAAGACCTGAACACCTTCCGCGCCAAAAATCCTGACGCCTACACCAGCCGCGTCCGCACCTCCATCGCTGAACACGTCCGCGCCATCCTCACCATGCAGAAGCGCGGAGCCGTCGCCTTCGATTACGGCAACAACCTCCGCACCCAGGCAGAGATCGCCGGCGTCACTGACGCCTTCTCCTATCCCGGCTTCGTTCCCGCCTTCATTCGCGACTCCTTCTGCGAAGGCCGCGGCCCCTTCCGCTGGGTCGCACTCTCCGGCGATCCCGCCGACATCGCCGCCACCGATCAGGCCCTCCTCAAGCTCTTTCCTGAAGATCAGCGCCTCCATCAGTGGCTCACCTTCGCCGCCGATCAAATCGCCTTTCAGGGCCTGCCCGCTCGCATTTGCTGGCTCGGCTACGGACAGCGCGACCGCGCCGGCCTCCTCTTCAATCAAATGGTTCGTGACGGACGCATCTCTGCCCCCATCGTCATCGGCCGCGATCACCTCGACGCCGGATCCGTCGCCAGCCCCTTCCGTGAAACCGAAGCCATGCTCGACGGCTCCGACGCGGTCTCCGACTGGCCTCTGCTCAACTTCGCCACCGGCATCGCCAGTGGCGCTGGATGGATGAGCTTCCACCACGGCGGCGGCGTCGGCATGGGCTACAGCCAGCACGCAGGCCTGGTCGCCGTTGCCGATGGCAGCGACGAAGCCGAAGAGCGCCTCCGCCTCTGCCTCCGCAACGACCCGGCCATGGGCGTCATTCGCCATGCCGACGCCGGGTACGAAAAAGCCATCACCGTAGCCCGCGAGCGCGGTCTCGACCTTCCGAGTCTCTGAATGAAAGCCGATCTCCTCATCACCGGAATCTCGCAGCTCGTCACTGCGCAAGGCACCGGCCCCAAACACGGCGCGCAGATGCGCGACCTCAACATCACCGAACACGCAGCCCTCGCCATCGCCAACGGCCTCATCGCATGGGTCGGCCCCTCATCCGAATTTGCCGGCGAAGCCGCAGATACGATCGACATCCAACATCGCGCCGTCGTCCCCGGCCTCATCGATCCCCACACCCACGCCGTCTGGGCCGGCAACCGCCTCGCTGACTTCGAAGCGCGCACCTCCGGCGTCACCTACGAGCAGATCCTCACTGCCGGCGGCGGTATCTGGAGTACCATCCGCGCCACCGCTGCTCAATCCGAATCCGAACTAACCGCTCTCGCCAAGCCCCGCATCGACGCGCTCCTCCGCTCCGGCGCCACCGTCATCGAAGTCAAATCCGGCTACGGATTCGCCCCCGCCGCCGAAATCGCCATGCTCCGCGTCATCAGCGTCCTCGCCGCCGCCACGCCCGCGCGCATCATCCCCACGCTCCTCATCCACGTCCCGCCCAAAGACGCGAGCGAGCGCGGCGAATATGTCTCAGAAATCTGCGAAAACCTCATCCCCCACGTCGCCCGCGAAGAACTCGCTCAAGCCGTCGACGTCTTTGTCGAAAAAGAAGCATGGTCCGCCCCCGAAGCGGAGCAAATCCTCACCGCGGCCCGTCAGAACTCGCTCGCCGTCAAGCTCCACACCGAGCAGTTCCACCGCGTCGGCGGAATCGAACTCGGCCTGCGCCTCAACGCCCTCAGCATCGATCACCTCGAAGCCTGCGCACCCGAGCAACTCGCCGCTATCGCATCCAGCCCGACGATCGCCACCATCCTGCCCGGCGTTACGCTGCATCTCGGCCTGCCCGCCGCGCCCGGCCGCGCCCTCATCGATGCCGGAGTCGCGGTCGCCGTCGGCACCGATCTCAACCCTGGCTCGAGCCCGCTCTTCTCCGCGCAAATGGCCCTCGCCCTCGCCATCCGCCTCAACGGCCTCACCGCGCACGAAGCCCTCGTCGCAGGCACCGTCAACGCCGCCACCGCACTCGGCCTTACGGACGCTGGTCGCATCGAAACCGGCCAGCCCGCCGACTTCCTCATCCTCGATTCATCCGACTGGCGCGACCTCGTCTATACACTGGGAGCCAATCCCGTTCGGGAAATCTGGATCAAGGGGGAAAAAGTCGCCGTATGACCACCCTCTACCGTCCCGACCTCCTCTACGCCAACGGCAGCTTTCTCACTGATGCCGCGCTTCTCGTCGACGATGATGGCCGCGTTGCCGCCATCACCAAATCCGACACCCCCGCCGACACCGTCATTCCCCTCCCCGGCAAAGCGCTGCTCCCAGGATTCGTCAACACCCACTCCCATTCCTTCCAGCGCCTCATTCGCGGCAAGTCCGAATCCCGCGTCACCAGCGGCAAAGACTTCTGGTCGTGGCGCGGCACCATGTACCACGCCGCCGCCCACCTCACGCCCCAGCAGGTCTACGACGTCGCCCGCATGGCCTTCCTCGAAATGGCCCTCGCCGGCACCACCACCGTCGGCGAATTCCATTACGTTCACACCACGCCCTCCGGCCAGCCCTACGACGACCCGAATATTCTCAGCAAGCAGGTCATCGCCGCCGCGCAATCCATCGGGATCCGCATCGTCCTGCTGCGCACCGCGTATCTCCGCGCCGGCTATCAACTCCCGCCCGACCCTGGCCAAGCGCGCTTCTACGAAACCAGCACGGCATTCCTCGCCAACCTCGAAACCCTCGTCAAAGAATTCCCAGCGGGCTCTCCGCAAGTTTCCATCGGCGTCGCACCGCACAGCCTCCGCGCGGTGCCCCTCGATGACCTGCGCGACATCGCCGCATGGGCCCGCAACCAACGTCTCCCGCTGCACATGCACATGTCCGAACAGGTGGCCGAAAACGAAGCTTGCCTCCGCGAATACGGCAACACCCCCGTCGCCTTGCTGCGCGACGCCGGATTGCTCGGCCCCGACTGGACCGCCATCCACGCCACCCACACCACCACCGATGAAATCGCCATGATCGCTTCGGAACACGCCACCATCTGCGCCTGCCCCACCACCGAGCGCAATCTCGGCGACGGCATTTTCGCCGCGGATCGCGTCATGAAAAGCGGCGTCCGCGTCGCCCTCGGCTCCGACAGCCAGGCCCAGATCGATCCCCTCGAAGACGCGCGCGAGCTTGACTACCACCTCCGCCTCGCTCTCCAGCAGCGCGCCATCCTCGATCAAATCGGCAAGCAATCCCTCGCCGCGCGCCTCTTCGATTCAGCCACCGTCAACGGAGCGCGCGCCCTCGCCGTCCCCACTGGCGACCTCGCCCCCAACTCCCGTGCCGACTTCTTCACCATCGATCGCCGCGACATTTCCATCGCCGGGCACTCCGCGGAAAATCTTCTCCCCCTCATCGTCTTCGGCCTCAATCGCACCGCCATCCGCGACGTCGCCGTCAACGGCAACCTCATCGTTCGCGACGGCCACCACCCGCATCACCAGGAAGTCGTCACTCGCTACGACGAAGTCCACGCGAGCGTCTGGAGCGCTGCCCGATGACCACGGTCGTCGATCATCTCTCCAGCCTCATCCGCATCCCCTCCAACTCCGCCGTCTCCAATCGCCCCGTCGTTGAATACGCTGCGGATGTTCTCCACGTTGCCGGATGGTCCACCCGCGGCCTGCCGTATCGCGACCCCGCCAACATTGAGAAGGTCAACCTCATCGCTGCGCCGCCCGGCCAATCCCTGGCCGACCGCGAAGCTGACCTCGTTTTCATGTGCCACACCGACACCGTGCCCTACGCGCGCGACTGGGCCGACGCCCTCAACCCCGTCCTCATCGATGGAAATCTCCACGGCTGCGGCGCATGCGACGTCAAAGGTTTTCTGGCTTGCGTCCTCACCGCCGTCACCGCAGCCGGAGCCTTCCCGCCCGGCCTGCGCGTCGTCCTCACCGCCGACGAGGAAATCGGCTGCATCGGCGCTTCACGCCTGGTCGCGGATCATCTGCTCCACCCCCGCCGCATGATCATCGGCGAGCCCACCATGCTACAGCCCGCGCGCGCCGGCAAAGGCTACTGCCTCGCGGAAATCACCGTCGCCGGCAAAGAAGCCCACAGCGCCCATCCCGCGCAGGGAGTCTCTGCCATCTTCCACGCCGCCCGCCTCATCACCGCGATGGAAGAGCTAGCCGCGCGCACCGCTCACCAGCAAAATCCGTTCTTCCATCCTGACTACACCACGCTCAACATCGGCACCATCCAGGGCGGCACTGCGAAGAACATCGTTCCCGGCTCCTGCACGTTCCAACTCGAATGGCGTCCGATCCCCAACCAGTCCGCAGATGCCGTTCTCGCATCTGTAACAGAATTAGTTACGAATCTCACCGCCGCTCACCCCGGCTTTCACGCGGATGTCCGCCCGCTCCGTCAGCAACCCGGCTTTGAAACGGCCGCGCATTCCCCTCTGGTTCGCACCATGGAAGCCCTCACCGGCAGACCGGCCACATCGATCCCCTTCGGCTCGGAAGCCAGCATCTTTGCGCCCCTCGCCGGAGAAATCATCGTCTTCGGTCCCGGCGACATGCGCACCGCTCACAGCAGCCGCGAATGTGTTCCCCTCGCCGATCTCGACCAGGCCGTCGCGATCCTCACCGCGCTCCTGCACGCCGTCTGAACCACGCCACCGCATCATCGGTCACAGAACCGGCGGCTGAATCCCCATTCGAAATGGATCCTCACTCCCCAACACCAGCTTGCTTTCCGCCGTGATGAAAGCGCTCCCCGTAATGGTCGGAATCACCTGCCCATCCTGCAAACGATACCGCCCCTCAAACACCGTCCCCAGGATTCCTTCCTGCCGCCACGTCTCGCCCGGCGCCAGCATTCCATCCGCTGCTAAACACGCCAGCTTCGCGCTCGTCCCCGTTCCGCACGGCGAACGATCGTAAGCGCCGCCCGGGCACAGCACAAAATTCCTGCTGTCGTTCCCTGCCTCCGCAGCCGCCGCAAATAGCTCCACGTGATCCACGGCGTGCCCATCCTCGCCCACAATTCCCTGCGCATCCAGCGCCTTCCGAATCGCCACCGTGAACGCCGTCAACGCATCACGATTTTCGAGAGTCAGCGCCAGCGGGCAATCCCCCACCAGAAAAAACCAGTTCCCGCCCCACGCCACATCGCCCGTCACCGCGCCGTATCCCGGCACCTCCACGCGAACATCCTTCGCGTGCCGGTAACTCGCCACATTTTCAACCGTCACCTGGCCCCTCGCGTCGAGCGTCGCCCGCACCGCACCCACCGGAGTCTCAATCCGGTGTTCCCCCGGCCCAATCCGCCCCAAATGCGCAAGCGTCGCCACTACGCCAATCGCTCCGTGGCCGCACATCCCCAAATACCCAACGTTGTTGAAGAAAATCACGCCCGCTGCGCATGCCGCATCTACCGGCTCGGTCAGCAGCGCGCCCACCAGCACGTCCGATCCGCGCGGCTCATTCACCACCGCCGAGCGAAAATCGTCGTGCTCTGCCGCAAACCGCCGCAGCCGCTCAGCAAGCAGCCCCGTCCCCAGCTCCGGACCGCCGCGCACCACCACCCGCGTCGGCTCTCCCGCCGTATGTGAATCAATCACTTCAATCATGGACATAAGTAGGCAGAGCCCGCGCGTCGCCGCGCCCGGCTCTCGTTCATATTACGATTCGCAAGTTGTCGAGCAAGGAAAATCAAGAGAGGAGAGAGGCGCAACGCACCGTCATACAGATTTTTTGGAGCACCGAGCGGGAATTGAACCCGCGAATACTGGTTTTGCAGACCAGCGCGTTAGCCACTTCGCCACCGGTGCCCTCACCTCCGCCACGCAGAACGCGCACCGGAGACAATCCTTACCAACACTACTTCGGCTGCGCCGTCGTCCGCAGATACGGCTTCACCGTCTTGTACCCCGGGAAAATCTTATCCGCATCTTCGTTTGACACCGCGCCCGTGATAATCACATCTTCGCCCTGCTTCCAGTTCGCCGGAGTCGCCACCTTGTGCTTCGCCGTCAATTGCATGGAATCCAGTACGCGCAGCACTTCATCGAAATTCCTTCCCGTCGTCATCGGATACGAAAGCTGCAGCTTAATCCGCTTGTCCGGCCCAATCACGAACACCGTCCGCACGGTTGCGTTATGCGCCGGCGTCCGCCCTTCCGACGTCTCGCCCGCATCCCCCGGCAGCATGTCGTAGAGCTTTGCGATCTTCAGTTCCGGATCGCCGATCATCGGATAGTTGACCTTGTGCCCGGTCACTTCGTGAATATCCGGCTCCCACTTGTGGTGGCTCGCCACCGGATCCACGCTCAGCCCGATCACCTTCGCCCCGCGCTTCGCAAATTCTTTCTCGAGGCCGGCCACCGCCCCCAGCTCCGTCGTGCACACCGGCGTAAAGTCCTTCGGGTGCGAAAACAGGACTGCCCACCCATCGCCGATCCACTCGTGAAAATGAATCGTGCCCTGTGTCGTTTCCGCCGTGAAATCAGGCGCAATGTCATTGATGCGAAGACTCATGGTTCAACCTTCCTTGTTTAGATTTCTGCCCTGGGGACAAAAGAAAACCACCCAGCTCTCATTTGCGGGTGGGTTCTGAGCCATTTCTGGAGCTCTTCAGCTTCCTCAGACACACACCCGCACTGCGCGACAGCAACAGCAGCAGCATCGACATACGCGGGTTGGAGTGAAGCCGTTCATCCCCTTCAGCCTAGAGCCACCCCAGTCCGCCTGTCAAACAACCAGCGCAGCGCCTTCCCTGCACTCAATGCGCTACAAGCTGCCCGTCTACACCCTACCCCCTACACCCTACCCCCTAGTACTTCTCATACTTCCGATTAAACTTCGGCCGCGGCCGCGAATCTACATACGCCGCCACATCCATCGCCTCCTGCGCCGCCAGCGTCCCCGGCTTGTCCGCCGGCATATTGCGGAGCAAAAACGCCGCCAGCTCCGCCGCTCGATCGATCCCCGCACCGTCATTCCACGACCCCGGCCCCCACAGCGGAGCCAGTATCGCCGGATTCGCCACGCCCGCGATCCCATGGCACCCCGCGCACTTCTTCGCATACAAATCCTTGCCCCGCACCACACTCCCTTTCAAATCCGCAATCGCCCCGTAGCCACGACCCGTCGCCGCCTGCGTTTTGAATTCATCCCGCGACAGCCAGTTGATGTACGCCACCAGCGCCTTCATCACGTCGTTGTCCACCGGCGGCGGCTGCCCGTCCTCGCTCCGCACCATGCATTCCTGCAATCGCTCCTCGATCGTAATCACCCGTCCCGCGCGTCCGCTGAACGACGGATAATCCCGCGCCACGCCATACATCGGCGCCGCCCACGCCTGCGTTCCGCTCTTCAAATGGCAATCGCTGCACGCCAGCGCATTCCCCGCCCATGGCCGCCCATATTGCGGCGTATGGTCGAAGATCACCTTGCCCCGAAAGATCAGCGCCCCCGCCGCGCCCGTCGGAATCGCCCCCGGATCAGCCGGCGCCTGGGTCGAAGAAGCGCTCTGAGGTTCACTCCGCCGCGCCCGCGAGCACCCCATCGCCCCCACAAGCATCAGCAAACAGACGCTGCAACACCCGCGCCCTAATTTTCCCAATCCAGTCATCTCTTTCCGAAACAATACCCTAACCCACTCCCCATTCCACCCCGCCATTTTCGCTTACCAAAATCCTTTACTCTTAAATGATGGCGATTCCCCTAGCCGATACCCCTGTTGTCCTGCATCCCCGCGGCATTCTCTTTGACATGGACGGCGTCCTCATCAGCTCCATCGGCTCCGTCGAGCGCAGTTGGGAAACATGGGCCGTCTCCCGTGGCATCGACCCGGCTCTCGCCATCCGCACCGCACACGGCCGCCGCGCCATTGAGACCATTCGCCTGCTTCGCCCCGACCTCGACGACCAGGCCGAGCTTGACTGGATCGAAGAAATGGAAGTCGCCGACAACGTCGGCCTCACCATGCTCTCCGGCGTCCGCCCCATCCTTGAAGCTCTCCTGGAAAAACCCTGGACCGTCGTCACCTCCGCCACCGATCGCCTCGCGCGCAGCCGCATGGCCCACGGCGGCGTTCCCGTCCCCGCCCGCATCATCTC
>DATHQV010000116.1:0-3967 GCA_035482355.1 Acidobacteriaceae bacterium
CGCTGCGCTGGCTTCTTCCGTGCTGACCTGGTGCAGGCGCATGAAATTGGTAGAGCCGGAAGCCTGGCGCGTGCCGGCGACAACTCCCAGAACCTCACCGGGCTTGAGCAGGCCGCGGCGCAGAAGTTCCCGCTCGGCCATGGTCACCATCTGCTCGGCGGACTTGGCCTGACGGCAGCGCACGGGATGCACCCCCCAATACAGATTCACGCGCTGCACCACCGGCAGGGAATGGGTGAAGGCGTAGATTGGAACTTGGGGGCGGTGCTTCGAAATCATGCGGGCGGTATTGCCGGTTTCGGTAAACACGACGATCGCTCCCATCGGCAGCTCTTCGGCGGAGTGAGCGATGGATTCACAAATCGTCTCAGCGACGGAAAGTCCGCGACGGTCGCGGCGCCGGCGCGGTTGCGTGAAGTCTGCCATGTTGCATTCGGCTTCGACCACGATGCGCGCCATCATGGCAACCGCCTCGCGCGGATAACGACCGGTGGCGGTTTCGGCGGACAGCATGACCGCGTCGCTGCCGTCGAAAATTGCATTCGCCACGTCGCTGGCCTCGGCGCGCGTGGGGCGCGGGTTCTCGATCATCGATTCGAGCATTTGGGTCGCGGTGATCACCGGCTTGCGCCACGCGGCGGCGCGGCGGATGACCTGCTTCTGGATGACAGGAACTTTTTCCGGCGCAACTTCGACTCCAAGATCGCCACGAGCCACCATGACTCCGTCGGCCACTTCGAGAATTTCTTCCAGATGGTCTATAGCTTGAGGCTTTTCCAGTTTCGCAATCACGGGAACGTCGCTGTGGTGCGCGGCGATGATCTGCTTGACGGTGCGGACGTCGGCGGCGCGGCGCACGAACGACAGCGCCACCGCGTCCACTCCGTGCGTGAGCCCGAATTCGAGATCCTTGCGATCTTTCGGCGTGAGGGCCGGGATGGAGAGGCCGACGCCGGGAAGATTGATTCCTTGATGCTCGCCCAAAGTTCCGCCGTTCAGGACGTCGCAGATTACATCTTTGCCGCGCGTGCCGCGAACCCGCAATTCGATGAGGCCATCGGTGAGCAGGATGCGCGCTCCCGGTTCCACCTCGCGTGCCAAGTCAGGAAACGTAGTGGAAATGCGGGTGGCCGTGCCGGCAAGGTCTCTCGGCGTGATGATGACGGTCGAGCCGGATTTGATTTCGACGGGCTCGTGGCCCTCCAGGCGCCCAGTGCGGATCTTGGGACCTTGCAGATCTTGCAGGATGCAGACGCTTTGCCCTTCGCGGTCGGCGGCGCGGCGCAGGCGCTCGATGTTGCGGGCGTGGTCTTCATGCGAGCCGTGGGAAAAATTCAGGCGTGCCACGTCCATGCCGAGGCGGAACAGGTCGCGCATGGCGGCTTCGGAGTGGCAGGCCGGGCCGATGGTGGCGATAATCTTGGCCCGCCGACCCACTTTCGTTACGCTCGTCGACGAAGGCGGAGTGGGATTGGAATCAGGACTGAGTCGTAGCGCTTTCAACAGTTCACCGTCAACAGATCACCAAGTGTCTCACAGAGAATGTTCTAACCGGGATGCACAAATCGCCGGCAGTGTGACGCGCGCGGATATGAAGACGGACCGGGCCCTAGTCCGCGGCTCTGGGGCCACTCACCGCGGTCAGCTCTTTTCCCAGCATGGCGCGGGGGAACAGCATGGCGTTGAATTCCGCGCCTACCAGGATGACCAGGGCAACCATGTACATCCAGACCAACAGGGCAATGGCCGCTCCCAGCGGGCCATACATAATGCTGTAGTTGGCGTAATGCGCCAAATACCAGCCGAAAGCCAGGGTGACGCTGAACCACATGGCCGTGGCCAGCACCGAACCCGGAAGCACGCTGTGCCAGGGCTGGGTGCGCGGCACGGCGTTGTGATAAATCAGCGCGATCACCGCGATGCTGGTGAGGGTTGCGATGAGCCAGCGAATGGCAGACCACATCAGCAGAACATAAAACCCGAATTCGTGGTTCATATGAAACAGGATGGTGCGCTCGATGCTGCTGCCCGAAGCCACCAGGATGGTGGCAAACATCAGCGGGATGCCGGCCAAAATCACCAGCGCGAAAGCGATGATCCGCTCTTTGACGAGACCCCAGATTTTGGGAAGTTCGTAAGAGCGGCGGAAGCCATCCATCCAGGAAACCATGACGCCCGAGCTCGTCCACAGCGCGAGCAGCGAAGTGGTCACCAGAAGGCTGGTAGAGTGCTGCGTCGATCCTTTCAGGAAAGCGGTGGCCGTGGCGCTGCCAGTGGGCAGAATGCTTCCCAGCGCGATGGTGAGTTCGTGCATATAAACCTGGCCTTCGCGGAATGACGCCAGCACTGCCCCGACCACGAGCAAGAGAGGGAAGAAGGTGAGAATCGAGGAATAGGCGCAGGCTTTGGCGATAGAAAAGGCGTCGTGCTGGAAAGCACGCCAGAAAGCCAGCCGCAACAGCCTCAGGAAGCGCAGAGTCACCGACCCTAGAGTAGGGCCTGGGGGTACCGGACGCAAAGAAAGAAGTTCGCCGGGTTTTTTAGTCTGCAAGCGCTGGGGGTTGGCATGCATGGTTAGTCCGTTGCTGGAATGCGGGTCACACTCTCGATTATCCGCCGCCGTTCGACCCTAGGGATCGTTCGATTCCGCGGGTCCTTCGCCCTGCGAAGTCCCGCTCCGCTCAAGATGACAACCAAAATAAAGCGAGACAACCGCCGAAAAAGCTCGGGGGCGAACAAGTCGCCCCCGGGGTCTATTGTAGCGCTGCCGTCGCTATTCCGCGGCCAGTTCTTCGGTTTCGCCTTCGTGGCGCATCATCTCCAGCGCGCGCTCGGCTTCTTCGTAAGCTGCCGAGACTTCCGCCTGCACCTTGGCTGCGGCCTCTTCCATTTCTGGCGAGAGGCGCACGTTGCGGTAGTACTCCATGCCGGTGCCGGCGGGGATGAGGCGTCCCACGATGACGTTTTCTTTGAGGCCGCGCAGGTGGTCGACCGCGCCTTGGATGGAGGCTTCGGTGAGCACGCGCGTGGTCTCCTGGAACGACGCTGCCGAAATAAACGAATCGGTCGACAGCGACGCTTTGGTGATGCCCAGCAGCAGCGGGCGTCCCGTAGCCGGTTTGCCACCTTCCTTGATGACGCGATCGTTTTCCTCGCGGAAATGGAACTTGTCGAGCTGCTGCTCGAGCAGGAACGTGGTATCGCCCACGTCTTCCACCTTCACCCAGCGCATCATCTGGCGAACGATCACTTCGATGTGCTTGTCGTTGATGTTGACGCCCTGCAGCCTGTAAACCTCCTGGATTTCGTTCACCAGGTAAGCCTGCAGTTCTTTTTCGCCAAGCACGGCAAGGATGTCGTGCGGGTTGAGCGGGCCATCCATCAGCGGTTCGCCCGCCTTGACGCGCTCACCTTCCTGCACGTTGACGTGGACGCCGCGCGGCACCTGGTATTCCTTCTCGGTGCCGTTGTCGGCCACCACGTAGATTTTGCGCTGGCCCTTGGCCACTTCGCCGAATTTGATGGTGCCATCGATTTCGCTGATGACGGCCGTCTCGTGCGGCTTGCGGGCTTCGAACAATTCCACCACGCGCGGCAGACCGCCCGTGATGTCCTTGGTGCGCGTAGTCTCGCGCGGGATCTTCGCCAGGATGTCTCCCGGGAAAACCGTGTCGCCTTCCTGCACCATAAGGTGAGAACGCGACGGCATCAGGTAGCGCTTGCTGGCCTTGCCCTTGATCACGATCGCGGGCTGACGCTTTTCATCGGGCGAATCGGCGACCACGTGACGGGACAAGCCGGTGACTTCGTCGACTTCTTCATGCAGAGTCACGCCGTCCTGCAAGTCCTTGAACTGCACTGCGCCGCCGATTTCGGTGACGATCGCGAAGGTGTAAGGATCCCACTCGACCATGACCTGGCCCAGCTGGACGTGATCGCCTTCGTTGACTTTCACCTTGGCGCCGTA
>DATHQV010000117.1:0-29689 GCA_035482355.1 Acidobacteriaceae bacterium
CGCGCTCCTCGACTTCGACGCCTCCCTCTACTCCTGGTCCGATTTCCTCGACCAACTCGACGCGCACGCTCGCGAAACCATCTTCGCTCCCGAGTCCCACGACGCCCCCATCCAGATCATGGGTCCTTTCGAATCCTCCGGCCAGCAGTTCGACGCTCTCTGGTTCCTCCGCACCGACGACGCCACCTGGCCCCAGCGCGGCCGATTCCATCCCCTGCTCCCGCCCGCCGTCCAGCGCCAGTTCGCCCTGCCCCACTCCACCCCCGAAGACGACGGGAACCTCGCCCGCACCGTCACCACGCGCCTCCTCGCAAGCGCTCCGAAAATCGTTTTTAGCTACGCTCTCCGCGACAAGGACGCTGACCTCCGCCCCTCGCCCCTCATCGCCAGACTCTTCCAGGCGCATCCTGAACTCGCCGCACCGCTCATCCCCGCACCCGCGCCTATCGCCCTCGACCCCATCCCCGACGAATCCGCCGCACTCCCCTGGCCGCATGAGCAAAACGCCGGAGGCGCCGACGTCCTCAAGCGCCAGTCCGCCTGCCCCTTCCAGGCCTTCGCCACCAAACGCCTCGCCGCCGAACCGCTCGACTCCATCGAATGGGGTCTCGATCCCGCCGAAAAAGGCAAAATCCTTCATGCCATCCTCCAAAACCTTTTCACCGGACCCATTCGCACCCACGCGGATCTCGTCACTTCCATCAACACAAATCAGTTGGAGCCGATCCTCGACCGCGCCATTGACGCGGTCCTCGGTGAATACGCGTCCACCGACCCGTGGCTCCAGTCCTATCTCGCCGCGGAAAAGCGCCGCCTCCACATCCGGCTCACCGACTGGCTCGCGCTCGAGGCCACACGTCACCCCTTCACCGTCGAAGCCTGCGAGGAAAAGCTCCCCAATGTCCACATCGGCGACCTGCGCCTCAATCTCCGCGCCGACCGCATCGACCTCCTCGCCGACGGCAGCCGTCTCATCCTCGATTACAAAACCGGCGCCGCGTCCGCTTCCTCCTGGAGCAACGAGCGTCCCGACGAGCCTCAGCTTCCCCTCTACGCCGCCTACGGCAATGTCGAAAATCTCAGCGGCGTTGTCCTCGCAAAAATCAGCGCCGGAAAAACTGGATTCGATGGCCGCGTCGGCAACGCCCAGACCCAGCTCAGCCCCGGCATCGGCGCGCAAACCAGCATGGTGAAGTATCCCTACACCGAAGCGATGCGCGACGAATGGGCCAACGTCCTCCGCAACCTTGCTGAAGAATTCTTAGCGGGCGTTTCCCGCGTCGATCCCCGCGAGCCCAAAGTCTGCGACCAATGCGGCCTCCACTCCCTCTGCCGCATTGCTGAACTATCCCTCAGCCTCTCCGGTGAAAACGGCGACGAGGATTCCGATGCCTGATCCCCTCATCGTCGACGCGGCAGCCCGTGCCACCGCCATTGAAATCACCCGCTCCGTCATCGTCCAGGCGCCCGCCGGCTCCGGTAAAACCGACCTCCTTACCCGCCGCTTCCTCCGCCTGCTCGCCGCCGTGGATGAGCCGGAAGACATCCTCGCCATCACCTTCACTCGCGCCGCCACCGCGGAAATGCGTTCCCGCATCATCACCGACCTCGAAACCGTCGCCCGTCACAGCGTCTTTCCACCCGGTGATCTGGACCGCCTGGCACTGGCCAAAGCTGCCCTCGCTCAGTCCGAACGCCGCGGCTGGAACCTCCTCGACCATCCTGAGCGCCTCGCCATCGAGACCATCGATTCCCTCTGCCTCCGCATCGCGCACGATCGCCCCCTCACCGCTGGACTCGGCGGCCGCCTCCAGCCCACCGAACACGCCGCCCCGCTCTACGCCCTCGCCGCGCGCCGCACTCTCGAACATCTCGGTGGCTCCAACGCAGAGCTCGACGCCGCCCTCGCTCACCTACTCGACCTCCGCGACAATCAACTCGCCGGCTGCGAATCGCTCCTCGCCGAAATGCTCGCCAAACGCGATCAGTGGATCCACGTCCTCCCCCTCTCCGGCCAAATGACCGAAGACGACTGGGACGCCGCCCGCGTCCACCTCGAAGCCCCTTTCCGCCGCGAAGTCCGCCGTGTCCTCACCGAAGCGCACCGCCTCGTCGATGCCGAACCCACTCTGCGCGATCACCTCCTCGGCCTCGCCCAATACGCCTGCGATAACGGCAACGACTCCGTCGCAGGACTGGCCGGCATGCAGACCTTTTCTCCCGGCATGTCGCTGCAGCACTGGCAATGCGTCAGCGAATTCCTCACCCGCGAAGGCGAATGGCGGAAGGCCGTCGACAAACGCCACGGCTTCCCCGCCGGTCCATCCGGCTCCCAGGCCAGGCAAAACAAAGACGCGATGGTTTTTCTCCTTACGCGCCTCCGCCAGCTACCGAACCTCCTCGACGTCCTCTGCGCCATCCGCGAGCTTCCACCCGAAACCTACTCTGAAGCCCAGTGGCTCACGCTCCGCCACGTCCTCACCGTTCTTCGCCGCTCCATCGCCGAGCTGAAAATCGTGTTTGCTCAGCAAAACTCCGTCGACTTCACCGAGATTTCCCTCGCCGCCCTCGACGTCCTCAAAGAAGCCCCCGACCGCGCCGCCATCAACGTTCGTCATCTCCTCATCGACGAATTCCAGGACACGTCGCGCCGTCAGCACCACCTTGTCACCGAACTCCTCAAATCCTGGGACCCTACCTCCAATCCCGGCGAACGAACGGTCTTCCTCGTCGGCGATCCGATGCAATCCATCTACATGTTTCGCCAGGCTGAGGTCGAGCTCTTCACGCAGGTGCGCGATCACGGACTCGGACCCGCCGACAACCGCATCCCTTGCGAGCCCGTCCAGCTCTCCGTCAACTTCCGCTCGCACGTGGGCATCACCGCGCCGCTCAACGAATTCTTTCAGGCCATCTGCGCCTCGCCCGCTCCGCCCGGCTCGGCAGCAGTCGCCTTTGCTCCAGCCACTGCATCCGATCCAGCGCCGCGTCCCCAGGCCGTCCACGTCTACCCGCAGCTCATCCCCAACAGCAAGCCCACCCGCGCAGAATGTCACGACGCCCGCAACCAGGAAGCCCGCGACGTCCTCCAAATCCTCCAGCGCCATCTTCCTCTCATCGAACGCGCACGCGCCGAACACCGCGAATATCGCGTCGCCGTCCTAGTCCGCTCTCGTCCGCATCTCAACGAGCTCGTTCCGCTCCTGCGCCAGCACCGCATCCCCTTCCGCGCCGTCGAAATCGAGCGCCTCTCCGAGCGCCAGGAGCTGCGCGACCTCCTCGCCCTGACCCGCGCCCTGCTCCATCCCATGGATCGCATCGCGTGGCTCTCCGTCCTGCGCGCGCCGTGGTGCGGTCTCACCCTCCCCGATCTCCACCTCCTTACCGGCTCGGACAATCGCGACTGCAAAAATCTTCCCGTCCTTGAACTCATCGATCGCCAGCAGCACCTGCTCTCCACAGACGGCCAGCAGCGTCTCGCGCACACGGCGCAAATTCTTCGCCGCGCTCTCGACCTCCGCTGGCGTCCCTCCGAGTCCCCCTCCTTCGCCTCGTGGATCGAGCGCACATGGCGCACCCTCGGCGGCCCGTCCGTTATCGATGCGGCCGCCTACGAAAATACCCAGGTCTTCTTCTCGCTTCTCGACGCCGTCACACCCGACGGCCTCGCCCCGCTCACCCCCGCCTTTGCTGCCGAGCTCGACCGCCTTTTCGCGCAGCCCGATCCCGCCGGCGCCATCGAACTCATGACCATCCACAAAGCCAAGGGCCTCGGCTTCGAAGTCGTTATCGTCCCCGGCCTCGACCGTAAATCAGCAACGGATTCCCAATCCCTCATCGCCTCGCTTGAGCGCCGCGACCCCTTCAATCCCACCGAAGACGAGTTCCTCGTCGCCCCCATCGGCCCCAAAGGCGACGAATCCGCGCCGCTCTACAAATGGGTCGTCAAGCAACGCAAAATTCGTTTCGACGAGGAACGCAAGCGCCTCTTCTACGTCGCCTGCACCCGCGCCCGCCAGGAACTGCACCTCCTCGGCACCGCCGTCGTCGCCACCTCCGGCATCAAGCCGGAAAATGCCGGCAGCCTGCTCTCGACCGCATGGCCCGCGCTCCACGCCGATTTCGAAGCGCTCGCTCTGCAGCAGCCAGCCGCGCCCTCCAACGTCATCGCATTCCCCTCCCCCGGCAAGCTCGAAGAATTAGCCGCCGCAACGGATCCGGTCCCGCAACGCGGCCCACGCCGCTTGCCTATCCACTTCAATCCCATCGCGGACGCGCAAAATGTAACCGCCACCGGCGCAAATCTCACCGGCCAGCCCACGCCTCCTGAATTTCACCGCCCCGAAGGCTCTCGCCTCAGCCGCATCATCGGCTCCGCCGTCCACGCGCTCTTGCAGCGTTCCGGCTCCCAGCTCGCCCAGCTGGATCGCGAATCTCTCCGCGCCCGCGCCGGGTCACTGCTCCGCGCTTCAGCGCTCTCCGGCGACGCGCTCGTATCTGCCACCACCACGGTGACAAATCTTCTTAGCGCCTGCGCCGCCGATCCCGTTTGTCAGTGGATTCTCGCGCCCCACCCCGAAGCGCAATCCGAAACCGCCTGGTCCAGCCTCAGTCCGGACGCGCGCCTGCGCACCATCCGCGCCGACCGCGTCTTCCGCGCCGGCTCCGCGCCTCTCGCCTCAGGTTCCGATTGTTTGTGGGTGATTGACTACAAGACCGGCCCGGCTTCATCGCCCGACCGCGCCGCATTCCTCACTACGCAGCGCAACACCTACGCCCCGCAACTCCTCGCCTACGCCCGCGCCCTGCGCGCCATCCACGGCCCCGAAATCCCCATCCGCCTGGGCCTCTACTACCCCGCCATTGCGACGCTGGACCATTGGGACCCGGTCCTTTAGCTTCGGACTCCCGGCTTCTGGCTCCTAGCCCTTGGCCCCCAACCCCGCATGGTGCCGCACATCCGCGCCGCGCACCCAGAAGATCACATCCTCCGCAATGTTTGTCGCGTGATCCGCCACCCGCTCCAGCGCCCGCGAAATCATCAGCGCATTCAGCGCCTGCGCCGCCAGCGTCGGCTCCTTCTTCATCAGCGCCAGCAGCGTCAAATGCGCGCTGCTGTTCAGCTTGTCAACGCTGTCGTCCATGGAAAGCACCTTCTCCGCCATGTCCGCGTCGCCTTCAATGAACGCCTGCAGCGCCTTCCTCACCATCCCGCCCGCCAGATTCGCGGTCCGCGGAATATCAATCGGCAAATCAGCCGCCGGAAACGCCTGCAATTCCCGCACTCGATCGCTGATGGCCCGCGCCGAATCCCCTACGCGCTCCAGATCAGCATTAATCTTGATCACTGCCAAAATAAATCGCAGATCGATCGCCATCGGCTGCTCCATGGCCAGCAGATCCAGCGCCATCTGATCGATCTCCCGCTCCAGCCGATTAATCGCCATCTCCCCGCGATCCACCAGATCGCAGATCGACAAATCCCGCACGCGGTACGCCTCCACCGCGCGCTGGATCGACTGCTCCGCCATGCCCGCCATCACCAGCAGCTTCTCTTTCAGATCATCCAAATTCTGCTGAAACCGGATTCTCATTATCCAAACCTGCCCGTGATGTAATCTTCCGTCCGCTTGTCACTCGGATTCGTAAATATTTTGTGCGTCGAATCGAACTCGATAAGCTTCCCGTTCAAAAAGAATCCTGTCCGCTCCGCCACGCGCGCTGCCTGCTGCATGTTGTGCGTCACAATCACGATCGTGTACTGCACCTTCAGCTGAAAAATAAGATCCTCAATTTTCGCCGTCGACACCGGATCCAGCGCCGATGCCGGCTCGTCCATCAGCAGCACTTCCGGATCCACCGCCAGCGCCCGCGCGATGCACAACCGCTGCTGCTGGCCGCCCGACAGGCTCGCGCCTGACTTCTTCTTCAGATCGTCCTTTACCTCATCCCACAGCGCCGCATTCTTCAGCGACCGCTCCACCACCTCATCCAGCACCCGCCGGTTGCGAAATCCATTCAGCCGCAGCCCCGATGCCACGTTGTCGTAAATCGACATCGTTGGAAATGGATTCGGCCTCTGAAATACCATCCCAATCCGCCGCCGCACTTCCACTGCGGACGTGTCGCTATAGATATCGACGCCGCCTACTTTTACTTCGCCCGTCACCTTCGCAATCGGATTCGTCTCGTGCATCCGGTTCAGGCAGCGCACAAACGTCGATTTGCCGCATCCCGACGGCCCAATCAGCGCCGTCGCCTCATTCGCCGGAATATGCAGCGTGATGTCCTCGAGCGTGTGATTCGCCCCGTACCACGCGTTCAGCTTGTTGACTTCAATGCCGACGCCCATCTGGCTAGCTTGCCCCTTTCAGCACTCCGCGCGTCGTCACAAACCGCACCAGCGCCACCGACACCACAATCAATACGATCAGCACCAGCGCCCCGGCCCACGCCAGCCGGTGCCACTCGTCATAGGGGGAAAGCGCGTACACATAGATCTGCAGCGGCAACGCCTCAATCGGCTGATTCAAATTCGCGCTCACAAACGGATTCCCAAAAGCCGTAAACAGCAGCGGCGCCGTCTCACCCGCGATGCGCGCAAACGCCAGCATGCACCCCGTAATCACGCCCGGCAACGCCGTCTTCAGCGTAATCGACAACATCGACCGCCAGCTCGGAACGCCCAGCCCCAGCGCTGCTTCGCGTATCGAATGTGGCACCATCAGCAGCATCTCTTCCGTCGTCCGCGCCACTGTCGGAATCATCATGATTCCCAGCACCACGCCACCCGCCAGCGCGGAGAATCCCTTCTCCGGCGCAACAATCAGCGCGTACACCGCAATCCCCATCACGATCGAAGGCACGCCGTTCAGCACATCCGCCGTGAACCGCACCAGCGTCGACAGCTTCGTTCCCCGCCCGTATTCCGAAAGATAAACCCCCGCGCCAATCCCAATCGGCACGCCAATCGCGCTCGCCAGCCCCAGCAGCACCCCAGAGCCCACAATCGCGTTCGCCATGCCGCCGCCCATCTCCCCCACTGGCGCCGGCACCTTCGTGAAAAAATTCCAGTTCAGCGAGCTCGCGCCCTTGTACACCAGGTCCACAAAAATTGCGATCAGCGGAGCCACCACCAGCAGCGTGCTCGCCACCGCCAGCCAGCTCGCCAAATGGTTCGCAAACCACCGCCACCGGCGATTTCCCTTGCCCGACTTGATCCTATTCGCGATCGTCGCCACTTAGGCCGCCCTCGCTGGTGCGCCGCGCGTCACGGCCCATACCAGCAGCCGGGCCAGGATGTTCACCACAATCGTTACCAGAAACAGCGCCAGCCCAATCTCAATCAGCGCGCTGCGATACGTGTCATCCGCGGCCTCGGCAAATTCATTCGCAATCACGCTCGCCATCGTCGCCGCCGGCGCCAGCAGCGACTTCGAAATCGTTGGACTGCTCCCAATCACCATCGCGACCGCCATCGTCTCGCCCAGCGCCCGCCCCAGTCCCAAAATCACCGCGCCCACAATGCCAATCCGCGCATTGCGCAGCACGCCTACGCGGATCATCTCCCACCGCGTCGCCCCCAGCGCCAGCACCGCCTCGCGCTGCGCATGCGGCACCGCGCTCATCACTTCGCGCGTCAGAGAAGAAATAATCGGCAGAATCATGATGGCCAGAATCACGCCCGCCGCGAACATCCCAATCCCAAAATCCGGCGCCGTGAACAGCCCCGTCCATCCCAGCACCTTAATCAGCAGCGGATTTACATAGTTGTGCAGCAGCGGCACGAGCACAAAAATCGCCCACAGCCCGTACACCACGCTCGGAATCGCCGCCAGCAACTCCGTCACAAACGAAAGCGGCCCACGCAGCATCTTCGGACACATCTCCGTGATGAAGACCGCCACGCCCACCGCCAGCGGAACCGCCAGCGCCAGCGCCACCAGAGACGACACGATCGTCCCGTAAATAAACGGCAGCGCACCAAACTCATTGGTGACCGGATTCCACGCGCTGCCCACAAAAAAATGCCAGCCAAATCGATGGAGGGAGATTTGGGAGTGGCTCACCAGCTCAAAGGCAATCAGCGCGACAATGGCAAAGATGCTCAGCGCGCACAGCCGCATCACCCAGCGGAACGTCGCGTCCGCCCAGCCCGAGTTTCCCCGGCTCTGCAAAAACGTCCGAATCGCCGACGGCGCAGCCGGCTGCGGCGGCACAGCAACCGGCCCATGACTGCCGACAGGGGCAGCCACGCCGGGCGGTTTCGGCCCGCGGGGTTCCTGGATACGCAAAGTCACACCACTCCCCACCCTACCCGGCAATCTTGAACGCCACGTTAATCGCTATGAATAATAAGGAAATAAAACCATTCCCTGACGGCCGCGAACCCAAGCCGGGTGCCCGGAGCCTGGGCTGAGCTAAGTCACAGGCTCTGCCTGTTTTGGCAGATGTTCGAGGGCGTTGGGTGCCCCCTAACTGCCCGGTTTTGGCAGATGCGCGCGAGCGCGAAGCGCTCCGCCCCTGCCTAACCTGCACCCGATCCCCTACTCCCTTTTCAGCAGTCTCTAGCTCCCAGGAATCACCAAATACTGCTCCAGCTTCCCGTCCGGCATGGTGTACGTAGTCACGTTCACCGTCCGCCCGCTCCCCGCAAACGTCACCCGAAACACCCGGAACGTCATCCCGCCTCGCAGTTCCTCCATCGTCTGCTGGACATCAGCCGGCTTACCCAGCGGCGCCAGGCTCGTCTGGAAGTCCCCAATCGCCTGATCGTCGAAATACGCATTGCACCAGGGCGTAAACAGGTTGCGATCGATCTTCCCCTGCTGAAAATTCTCAAACAGCTCCTGGGCCTGCGCCGCCGCCGCCACCGGACCCTGCGGCTTTACTCCCAGCAACAGAAATCCCAGATTCTTCCCAATCAGCCCCGCCGCGTGCGAAGCGTCCTGATTCGTCAGCACCGCCACCGCTACATGGCTCATCGGAAAAACCAAATTCTCCGAGGTAAATCCCGACACTTCGCCAGAGTGTTCAAACACCGGCTGCCCATTCAGCTGCCGCACAAACAGCCCCAGTCCGTAATGCGAATCCGTCCCATCCTTGAGCTTGACCGAGGCAAACATCTCGTCATACGACTTCGGCTCCAGCAGGCTGCGGTTCATGATGCTGATGTCCCACTGCGCCAGGTCGTACGCCGGCATCGCCAGCTCCCCCGCCGCAAACATCCATCCCCGCCCCTCTTTCGGAGCCGGCCGAAGCGGCCCCAGCGCGTACCGGATATACCCCTCCGCATCCGGCATATCCAGCTTCTGCACGTCAGAGTTCCAAACCTCCTTCATATCCAGCGGCTTGAAAACGTGCTCCTGCAGAAACTGCATCAGCGGCTCCCCGCTCACCATCTCGACAATCCGCCCAGCAATCACAAAGTTGGTGTTCGAATACTGCCACTTCGTCCCCGGCTCAAAATCCAGCGCCTTCTTTCCCCAGGTGTCCAGAATGTGTTGTGCCGTCGTTGGCTGACTCATCGGCGGCATCAGATAGTCTTCCGGCCAATAATCCTGGTACCCCGACGTGTGCGACAGAATCATCCGGATCGTCACTTCGTTCGCCCGCTTCAGATCCGGCAAATACTTCCCCACCGGATCGTCAATCGAGAGCTTCCCCTGCTGCTCCAGCAGCAACACCGACGCTGCCGTAAATTGCTTCGAAATCGACCCAATCGAATACCGCATCGCCGGCTCGGCCGCTTCTGCCGGATCCAGTCGCGCCTGCCCATAAGCATGGGTGTAGACAATCTGCCCATCCTTCACAATCGCCACCGACGCGCTCGGCACGCCCGTCTGCTCGAGTGCCGCCTCCGCCGTCCGGTCCACTTTTTGCTGCAAATCTGCCGGAAGCTGGTCCACTGTTAGTTGACACTGCGCAAATCCCACCGAAAGTGCGATTGAGAACAGCAACAGATATGTATTTCGTGCCATCATTTCCCTCAATGGGACCAGCGTAGCCCCGCGGTGCTATGCTACTACCCACTTCGGAGCGCTGCCGATGCCCCCCAGGCTACCCACGACGGCCGTTCTTCTTTCCCTGGTCACTACAGCCCTTCTGTGCCCATGCGCGCTCGGTCAGGCGGGGCCGAAATCCCGCGAGGTAGCAAAGTCCAGCGCTCCTGCAACAGCCGCTCCCGCAGCCACCATCGCTCCGGTCACCGAAAACGGGGCACCCGCATCCTCGGCCGCCCTCGCCGTCATCCCAACGCCCGATCCCGCTACCATCTCCACCGACACCTCGCTCCCGCATCCAGCCGATGCGCCCGGCGATGCTGCGAAGCTCCAGTCGAAGACCCTCTTCTTCTACACTTCGCCGCGCAGCACTCTCGAGATGGAAGTGCACTCCATCCCCGCAACCAACGCCGACCGCCTCCAGCGCCTCCGCGACGACTTCGCTGCCGCCGACTGTGGCGCCGAGCGCATGCGCCAGCAGTCCGTCACCGATAAGCAGGGCAAATCCGGCACCAACCTCATCTGCGTCTGGCCCGGCCAGACCCCCGGCACCGTCGTTGTCGTCGCCCACTACGAGCACGAAGGCGTCGGCCAGGGTGCCCTTGCCGACTGGAGTGGCGCCGCTCTTCTTCCCTTCCTCTACCAGGCCATCCAGGGCCAGCCCCGCACCAATACTTACGTCTTCCTCGAAGCCTGGAAGCGCGAAGGCGCTGACGCCTGGCTCAAGTCCCTCAACAAGTTCGATCGCAAACGCATCCGCGCCGTCATTGACCTCGACGCTCTCGGCCTCAGCTACACACGCTTCTTCACTACCTTCAGCCCGTTTGAAAACGTGCCCCTCGGCGCCACCCACCTCCAGGCGCAACTCCTCTGGGCCGCGCTCTCCGACGGGCTCACCCAGGCGCCCGAACAGGAAAGCCCCCACCACTGGCTCACCATCGATCCCACCGATCCCTTCCGCGCCCTCATGGTCCCCACCATCATCATTCACTCCGTTCCCGTCGCCTCCGCGCGCATCCCCGGTTCCGCCGCCGACGTCGCCTCCACGGTGGACGGCAATGCCTACTTCACTACCTACCACCTCATGTGCGCGTATCTCGCCTCCCTCGATCGCGTCGCTGAAAAGCTCGACACCCACGACCCCCTCTGGGAATCCGGCCCCGCCGAAGTCCAGCCTGAAACAGAAACCCCACGCGTCACTTTCCGCACCTTCTCCAACGGCCGCCTCCAGTACCCACCCCCAACGCCTCAGCAATAAATTACGAGCGTCCGGTCTCTGGAGCTCGCATCCATAGAATTCCGTCATTCTGAACGATCTAAAGAGCGTGGCCTGAGCGAAGCCGAAGGCACCTTGTCGTTGCTCCTCCGTTGCCATCGCGGAGCTCGATTGATCGCGCCGTCCGCTGGGATAATCGGTTCGTCCCGATGCTTGTAGTCCCATGTACCGCGTCCCGGGTTGCGCTGAGACTTTCCCCTGGCATTGATGCGCCAGAGAAGATGGCAGCCGAGTTGCACATCATGATCGCGAATCCCCAAGGTCAACGCATCCCCGGGAGGAAACCTCCTTGAAAAGCAAAGCACTTGTGACCGACCACCAAACCAGGTGCCAGAAAAGCGGGACAAGCGCTGCCAGATTTTCGGGCGCCTGGGCGATATGCAGATTTGCCTCAGATGTGCGGAAACGTCTCCAGAAAATGAGCCCCGATTCTCCTGTGTGCGCAAACTGATCAGGCCCTGAGCCCGCACATTCCTCACCCACGATGGATTCACCAGCGAGAAAAAGTCGATCGGAACTCGACTTCCTTCGCGATTGAAAGGCCACTATGCGAGTCATTCGAAGCAGTAAGCCTTCCACCGGCTCAACCGGATCCATCCTGTCAACGCCCACGGCACTCAGGTTGACAGGATCCTCCGCAAAACCGTTGTGCATTGCCCTGTGCGTAACGGCGCTCCTGTTGTCCTTCAGCACAGGAACTGCCGGCGCCCAGGATTCGCACCATCCGCGCGACTATACGTCGATCGTCGTCTTCGGCGACTCGCTCTCTGATACCGGCAACGTCGCGCATCTGACTCAGGCCAAATACGGTGTCCAGGTTCCAGGGCCCGACGCGGATTACACGGCCGGACGCTTCACCGACGGCGCCGACACGCTGCCGCCCGCGGAAAAATATTTCGGGGTTTGGGTCGAACAACTCGCGGCCTCGTTTCCTTCGAAGCCGGCGGTTAAAGACTCCCTCGATGGCGGAACCAATTACGCCTACGGCTTCGCCACAACCGGCGACGGCACCGGCGTATTCACTTTCGGCCCGTCTGACTCGCTTTCAGTCAACGTCGACAACGTCGGCCAGCAGATCACCGACTATCTGGCCACTCACCCCAAAATCAGCGATAAGACGCTGTTTGTCGTTTGGGGAGGCGCGATCGACGTGCTGTACGCCACGTCCAGTGACGACGTCATTACTGCCGGCATCAATCAAACTCTGAATATCCAGCGCCTCATCGATGCTGGCGCGACGCAGTTCCTCATCCCGAACCTGCCCCCGCTGGGATTGGTTCCGCGTCTCAATGGCTCTGCTGCAACTTCGGTGCCCGCAACGGCCGCGAGCGTTCTCTATGACGATGTCCTGGGCAGTGGTGTTGCATTGCTGCGCGAAGCCGATCGTGGCAGGCGCGTGGAACTGGACCAGTTCGATGTCTTTGCCCTGTTCAATCGCGTCGTCGCCTCGCCTTCCACGTATTCCCTGGTGAACGTGACGGACAGTTCCCAGGGCATCGCGGTTGACCCGGACACCTATCTCTTCTGGGACGACCTTCACCCGACCACCCGAGGCCATAACATCCTTGCCCACAAGGCGGCGAGGATCCTCGCGCGGGAGGGCTGCTGGAATGACTCCGTGTCAGCCGAGCGAAGTCTGAACAATTTGCACGCCGACTGCGCGGACGCAAGGGCCGAAGACCCCGCAGGAGCGCGGCATTAGACAGCGGGGATTGCCTGAATTGCGAGTGTGATCGCGCCTCGATTGGCGACAAGCCAGCGCGGAGCGGTCACCCTCGCAGTCACACCAGGCACAACCATAGGCCAGCCCCCGCTACGCTCCAGTCCAGCAGTGAGCGCGAGATCGTCCCCCTGCCTTTCTACCCCCTACACCCTGCCCCCTACGCCCTGTCCTTAGGTCCCCTGTAGTATCCTTCCCGCCATGACTTCCCGCCGCGATTTTCTCTCGCTGGGTGCGATCACCACTGCCGGACTTGGCCTCACCACCATCCCCGACGCCTTCGCCCAAACTGCTGACTCCGTCAAGCAAATGCAGCCGCCGGCCAAACCCGTCATCGTCACCCGCAAAACCGGCGACACCTCCATCCAGGAGGCCTACCAGATGCTCCTGGATGGCACCGACACCCTCGAAGCCGTTCACCACGTCTGCATCGGTCGCGAAAACGATCCGAAAGATCACTCCGTCGGCCTCGGCGGCCTGCCCAACGAAGAGGGCGTCGTCGAGCTCGATTCCTGCTGCATGCACGGACCCTCGCGCTCCGCTGGCTCCGTCGGCGGCGTCCGCGACATCAAAAATGTCTGCCTCGTCGCCCGCAAAGTCTACGAGCACACCGGCCACGTCATGCTCGTCGCCGAAGGAGCCCAGCGCTTCGCCATCGACCTCGGTTTTCCCAAAGAGAATCTCCTCACCGAGGACGCCCGCAAAATCTGGATGCTCTGGAAGGAGAACAATTCGCAAATGGACTGGTGGGGCCCCAGCATGACCCAACCCACCTGGAAAGATCCCTACGCCGACAAGCCCGCGCCCAAACCGTCGATGGATCTCCACGGCCTGTCGTCGCTCATCCCAGGTCCGATCCCTCGTCACCCAACTCCGGAATGGGCTTCCACTATCCGCGTCCGCACCCAAAAGCTTGTGCAGATGGCCACTGACCTCGGGATCTCGCCCGAAGACCGTCTCTATGCCGCCGAACAAATCCTCTGGCCCACCACCGGCACCATCCACGTCTCCACCGTCAACCCTAAAGGCGAAATCTCCGGCGCCACCACCACCTCAGGCCTCGCGTGGAAGCTTCCCGGCCGCCTCGGCGATTCACCCATCCTCGGCGCCGGAAGCTACACCGATCAGGACGTAGGCTCCGCGGGTGCCACTGGCTCCGGCGAAGAAAACATCAAAGTCGCCGGCGCCCATACCATTGTCGAACTTATGCGCCAGGGCCGCACGCCCGTGGAAGCCGGCATCGAAACCCTCCGCCGCATCGTTCGCAACTACAACGGCGACATGACTAAAGTCCGGCTCCTCGACATGGAGTACTACATCGTCCGCAAAGACGGCGCCTACGCCGGCTGCTCTCTCTGGAGCACCGGCGCCACCGGCCGTCCGCGCATCTTCGCCGTTATGGATGGCAACGGCTATCGCGAAGAGAAGTGCGCCGCGCTCCTCGAAGGCGGCGCTCTCGAATGGCCACCGTTCTAATCCTGCCGAGGGTCGCATGATCATCCGCTCACTCACCCGCCTTCTACTCGTCGTTCTCCTTCCGATTCCTGCGCTCGCCCAATCCACCCCAGACACGCAGCCGCCCGCTACATCCGCGCCCACCTTCGCCGCCGCCGACATTCACTCCAGCCCGCACCTGTTGGGAAATTTTTCGCCGCCTCCCATGGCTCAGGGGGAACGCTACATCGTCCGTGAGGCCACCATGGCCAGCCTCATCGGCAACGCGTACGGCGTCGATTCCACCAATGTCCAGGGTGGTCCGCCATGGCTCGAATTCGATGACTTCGACATCATTGCGAAGGCGCCGCGCGGCACGCCACCGGCCGACCTGAAGCTCATGCTCCAGGCCCTCCTCAAAGACCGCTTTTCGCTCGTCGTCCACAACGGCACCGCGCCCATGCCGGCCTACATCCTCACTGCTGACAATCCGAAGCTCAAGCCCTTCGAAGGATCAGCCCTCCCCGGCTGTGAGCCGGACGAACGACCCGCCGATCAGACTCCCGGCGCCGTCTCCAACATCACCGTCAATTGCCACAACACCACCACGGATCAGCTCGCGCAGGACCTCCAGTTCATGGCCGGCGGCTATATCGACAAGCCCATCATCAATAAAACCGGCCTCCAGGGCTCCTTCGATTTTCAACTCGTCTGGACCCCGCGCGGCCGCCTTGCCCAGGCCGGATCCGACGGCATCTCCATCTTCGATGCCGTCCACAAACTCGGCCTCAAGCTCGAACTGCAAACCGCGCCGCGTCCCGTCCTCATCGTCGACAGCGTGAACGAAACCCCGACACCCAACGCGCCCGGCATCGAAAAGCTCCTCGCGCCGCCACCCGCCCAGTTCGACGTCGCCATCATCAAGCCCACGGGCCCAGGCGAATTCATGAACGGCGGCATCCACGGCGATCAGATCAACCTCACCAACGTTCCCCTCAACTTCCTCATCAGCTTCGCGTGGGATTTCAATCCCTTTGACACGCAAGCCATGGCCGGCGCGCCACCGTGGCTCGACAAAGATCACTTCAACATCCTCGCCAAAGTCGCGCCCGACGACACCAACGCGGGCAAGGTCGCCCAAAACGACCCGCCCATGGATTTCGAGCAGCTCCGCATCATGCTGCGCAACCTGCTCATCGAACGCTTCCAGATGAAGGTCCACATGGAAGATCGCCCGGTCGACGCCTACACGCTGACCGCCGTCGCTCCCAGGCTGAAGCCGGGCGATCCAACCGCGCGCACCAAATGTACTGAAGGTCCTGGCGCCGACGGAAAAGACCCGCGCATCGCCAATCCCGCCCTCAACCGGCTCCTCACCTGCCAGAACATGACCATGGAACAGTTCGGGAAGCTGCTTCCCACGATCGCCGCCGGCTACATCCACGCCACCGTTCCCGACGCCACCGGCCTCAAAGGCGCATGGGATTTCACACTCAGCTTCAGTTCTGTCGGACAACCGGTGCCAGGCGCCGCTCCAGCCGCCACCAGCGCAGCACCATCCGACGCCGCGTCCGACCCCAACGGCACAGTCAGCCTCTTCGACGCCATCCGCAAGCAGCTCGGCCTCAAATTAGATAAGCAAAAGCGCACGCTGCCCGTCCTCGTCATCGACCAAATCAACGAAAAACCGACTGAGGACTGAGCCGGATTACCGCAATACCTCCTCCACATCCCGTTCGAACGCCGCCCGATCAACGATCCCCGCATGCGAAACCGCCACGCGCCCTTCGCGATCGATCAGCAGCGTCAACGGCATGGCCTCCACCCCGTATTGCGCGCCCAGCGCATCGTTCCCAACCGCCACCGGATAATCCATCCCCGCCTTCGCCATAAACGGCCGAATCTTGTCCAAGCTCTCCCCATACATATCCAGTCCGACCAACTGGAGTCCCTGCGCTCGGTACTTCCGGTCGAACTCGACATACCAGGGAATCTCAATCCTGCAACCACCGCAATCTACGGCCCAGAAATCCAGCAGTACTATCTTTCCCCGGAATTGCCGCAGCGTCAGCGGTTTCCCCTGCACATCCGTAAGCGAAAAATCCGGGGCCGTCTTCCGCGCGCTCACCGGAATCAGCGCGTAGCCATCGTCAACCGCCGGCGCTTGCCCCGCCATCAACGCTGCTCCGATCATCGCCGCCATCCATCCCATCCGCATAGCAATACCCCCGCCACACCATTCTCCCCCCAACCGCTTTTCGTAATCCCGCCACGCCAGGCATAAAATTGAAAAACAGCAGGCGCCTTCCCCAGCAATCCCTGGCGCCCAACCCGTATTTTGTTGCGAGGAATTCTCTGTGACCACCACTATCGCGTCCCCAGCGGCCGCTCGCGCCGATCGCTCGTCCGCTCCCGCTCTCGCCTTCCTCTACGAACATCCCAAATGGTTCGCTCCCATCTTTGCGGAGCTCGATCGCCGCGGCACGCCCTACACAAAAATCTATGCGCCCGACCACCACTACGACGTCGACGCGCCGCTCCCCGGCTTTCGCGTGCTCTTCAATCGCATGAGTCCCTCCGCCGACCGTCGCGACCATGGCACCAGCATCCTGCACACGCTCGCCTATCTCGGCCACCTCGAGCTCTCCGGCATCCGCGTCCTCAACGGCAGCAAAGCGTTCCGTTTTGAAATTTCCAAAGCGCTCCAGCTTTCGCTCCTCCGGTCCCTCGGCATCGCTCATCCCCGCTCGCGCGTTATTCACGATCCGCAGCACGCCGTCGCGGCGGCCCAGGGCCTGCGCTATCCCGTGGTCGTCAAGCCCAACGTCGGCGGCAGCGGTGCCGGCATCGTGCGCTTCGATACCGAAGCTCAGCTTGTCGAAGCCATCACCCAGGGCACGCTCGGGCTCGGCTTCGATCACATCGCGCTCGTCCAGGAATTCATCCCCGCGCGCGGCGGCCACATCACCCGCGTTGAAACCCTCAACGGCAAATATCTCTACGCCATCCAGGTCCATCTCAGCGGCCAGACTTTCGATCTCTGCCCCGCGGATATCTGCCAAACCGCACGCGGCGAAGCCCTGCAGAATGCCTGCGTCGTCGAGGCCTCCAAATCCGGTCTCAAAGTGGAAGGCTACACGCCTCCTCCCGACGTCATCGCCAACATTGAACGCATCGTCGCCGCGGCCGCCATCGACATTGGCGGCATCGAGTACATCGTTGACGACCGCGACGGCCAAATCTACTACTACGATGTCAACGCGCTCTCCAACTTTGTCGCCGATGCTCCCCGCGTCATCGGCTTCAATCCTTTCGAGAATCTGGCCGACTATCTTGAGTCCGAGGTTGCGGCGCGTGTCTAACGCTGGCAGGCGTATGCGATTCGGCTACTGGATGCCGGTTTTCGGCGGCTGGCTCCGCAACATCGACGACGAGCAGATGGAGGCCAGCTGGTCCTACGTCAGCCGCCTCGCTCGCCGCAGCGAACAGATCGGCTTTGATCTTTCTCTCATTGCCGAGCTGAATCTCAACGACATCAAAGGCGTTCAGGCGCCCAGCCTCGACGCCTGGTCCACTTCCGCGGCCCTCGCCGCCGTCACCGATCGCCTCGAGCTGATGGTCGCCGTTCGCCCCACGTTCCACGCGCCCGCCCTCTTCGCTAAACAAGCCGCGAATATCGACCACATCAGCAACGGCCGCCTCGCGCTCAACGTCGTCTCTTCCTGGTGGCAGCAGGAAGCCAAAATGTACGGCGTCGCCTTCGACAAGCACGACGACCGCTACGCCCGCACCTCCGAATGGCTCGACGTAGTCGATGCCGTCTGGTCGCAGCCGACGTACTCCCACACCGGCCGCTATTACACGCTCGAAGACACTGTGCTCGAGCCCAAGCCGGTCCGCAAACCGCGCCCGCCCATTTATGCCGGAGGCGAATCCGACGCCGCCAAAAACCTCATCGCGCAAAAGTGCGACGCCTACGTGATGCACGGCGACTCGCCCGACGACATCCGCGCCCGCATCGACGACATGCGCGCCCGCCGCGAAAGCTTCGGCTTGCCTCCCATGCAGTACGGCGTTGCAGCCTATTCCGTCGTTCGCCCCACTGAGCAGGAAGCCCGCCGCGAAGTCGAACGCATCACCGACGTCCAACAAAACGCTTCCGGCTACGCCAATTACCAGCAGTGGCTCCAGGGAACCCAACTGGAGCGCGCCGTGTCCGTTGAAGAGTATTCAGTCTCCAATCGCGGCCTGCGCTCCGGCCTCGTCGGAACCCCGTCCCAGGTCCAGGATCAAATCGACCGCTTCACCCAGGCCGGAGTCGACCTGCTCCTCCTCCAGTTCAGTCCGCAGCTCGAGGAAATGGAGCGCTTCAGCGAGGCCGTTATCTCCCAGTTCCCTGCGAACTGAAATACCTCGCTTCAGCGTGAAGTGAATTGCAAAAACCAGCGCCCCGCAAGCTATCATCGGGACTTGCCTGCAAAGCGGAGCCAAACCCAGACCTCATGACCCTCCCTGCCCTCGACTCCAAATCCCAACTCCGCAAGTCCATGGGCTTCTGGGATGTTCTGCTCTTCAACATCGCTACTGTCCTCGGCCCTCGCTGGATCGCCGCCGCCGGGCACAACGGCACCTCTTCCATCAGCCTCTGGGCTCTCGCCGCCGTTTTCTTCTTCGTTCCCGGTGCCTTTGTCATCAACGAACTGTCTTCGCGCTTCCCTGAAGAAGGCGGCCTCTACGTCTGGGCCAAAGAGGCTTTTGGCCCCTTCCATGGCTTCGTCGCCGGCTGGACCTACTGGATCTACACCGTCTTCTACTTCCCCGGCCTGCTCCTCGCCAGCGCCTCCATGTCCGCCTACGTCTTCGGCGGACACGGCGCCGCGCTCGCTCAGGACCGCAACTTCCTCCTCTGGTGCTCGCTCGGACTGCTCGTCGTCGCCGTCGCTCTCAACATCGTCGGCCTCAACATCGGCAAGTGGCTCCAGAATGCCGGTGGCGTCGGCACCTTTGTCCCGCTCCTCATCCTCGTCATCATCGCGGCCTTCGTCGTCATGCGCCACGGCTCGGCGACCCACTTCACCATCCACAACATGATGCCCATCTGGAACTGGGATACCGTCAACTTCTGGTCGCAGATCGCCTTTGCCTTCACCGGCCTCGAACTGGTTTCCGCCATGAGCGAAGAAGTTCGCGACCCGCGCCGCACTCTGCCCCGCGCCGTCTATGCCGCCGGCGCTCTCATCGCCATCATCTACATCTCGGGAACCTTTGCCGCCCTTGCCCTTGTCCCCGCCGCCAACCTCGATCCGCAAAGTGGCGTCTTCAGCGCCATCGCCGTCGGGTCCATCGCTCTGAAGGTCGGCTTCATCGGCATCCTGGCCGCCATCCTCGTCACCGTCGGCAACGCCGGTGGCGTCGGATCAACCGTCGCCGGCATCGCCCGTGTTCCCTTCGTCGTCGGTATCGATCGCTACCTGCCCGCCGCCTTCGGAAAAATCCATCCGAAGTGGAGGACGCCGTGGATTTCCATCCTGATCCAGGGCGGAGTCTCCGGCGCGTTCCTGTTGCTGAGCCAGATCAACGACACGACGCGCGGCGCCTACCAGTCGCTGGTGGATATCGCGATCATTCTCTATTTCATCCCCTTCCTCTACATGTTCGCCGCCATCATCAAGCTCAGCCGCAGGAGCGACCGCGCCGCCAACCCCCACGCGATTCTCGTTCCCGGCGGACGGCCGGGGGTATGGATTTGCGGGATCCTCGGATTTTCCATCGTTGCCATTGCCATCTTTTTCTCGATCATTCCCCCAGGCGACACGACCAACAAAACTCTCTTTTTGTTCAAAGTCCTGGCGACCACCATCGTCTTCATTGCCATTGGCCTTGCGCTTTATTGGCGCGGCGTCCGACAGAAGAACGCCGCAGCCTAGTCAGCCGTTACACTGAATCCGGCCCTGATCCCATGCACCCCTTCCTGTCTGGCTACGCAAAATTCCGGCGCGACGTCTTTCCCCACCAGAAAGATCGCTTCCGGCTGCTCGCCGACCGTCAGGCGCCCGACGCCCTCTTCATCACCTGCGCCGACTCCCGCGTTGTCCCCGATCTCATCCTGCAAACCGAGCCCGGCGACCTCTTCGTCTGCCGCACCGTCGGCAACATCGTCCCGCCCCACGGTCAAATGCCCGGCGGCGTCTCCTCCACCATTGAATATGCTGTCGAAGTCCTCAAAGTCAGTCACATCATCGTCTGCGGCCACTCCGACTGCGGCGCGATGAAGGCCATGCTTGAACGCCAAAAGCTCACCCGTCTGCCCCTCACGTCGAAGTGGCTCGGCTTCGTCGAGCCAGCCTGGAAACACCTCGAATCCGGCATTCCCGACGATCCGCGTACCCTGCACACCGCGCTCATCCACGCCAATGTGATCGCCCAGTTTGAGAATCTGAAGACGCACCCGGAGGTGGCGAGTGCACTCGCCCACCAAACCCTCCAGATCCACGGCTGGTATTACGACATCCTCACCGGAGCCATCGAATCATACGACGAACACAGTCGCCGTTTTATCCCCTTAGAGGAGTCAACGACCGTTCGCTGACCGGTTCTCCGCTGACCGCTTCTTAGCTATCGATCAATGCACGCCAACCGGCGCCTTGCCCGGCTTCGCCTTCTTGAAGAACCACACCAGCACCACGCAGGCAAAGCAAATCAGCGACATCCATCGGAATACATCCACAAACGCCCACAGCAGCGATTGCTGCCCCAATTCGTTGTACAGTGCCTGCTGTGCCGCGTGCTGCGCGTTGGGAGCCGCCGTATGCCGGCTCAGGTAACCGGTCAGTGCGCTCAACTGCTGCTCAAACCAGATCTGCGTCTGCGAAACGTAATTGATGATCTGGTTTTGATGCACGGCGCTCCGGCGAACCAACATCGTCTGCGCCACCGAGATCCCAATCGAGCCGCCAATATTGCGCAGGAGATTGAAAATACCGCTGGCATTCCCGATCTGATCGTTGCGCAGCGTGCTGTAGGCCTGCGTCGTAATCGGCACAAACACAAAACTCAGCGCGAAGCCCGTCGCCACGATCGGCACCAGCAACGTCCATGGACTAATGCCCAGTTCAATGTTGCCGAAAAATAGCGACATGATCCCGAACCCACAGAACCCAAACGTCAGCAGGTATCGGGGATCGACCTTATTTCCGAGATAGCCGATTACCGGCATTCCGATGATCGATCCAATACCGCGCGGGCCCACCACCAAACCGGCCGCAAACGCTGTGTACCCCAGCAATTCCTGATAAAACAGCGGCAGCACCGTGATCATGGAGTAGATGCACAGCCCAAACATCATGATCAGCGCGCATCCCAGCCCAAAATTCCGGTTCGTCAGCGTCTTCAGGTTCACCAGCGGCGTCTTGCTTGTCCACGAATGAATTACGAACCAACTGAAGGAAACGATCAGGAAGAAGAGCGCCCACCGGATCCACGCCGCGCCTAACCAGTCATCCTCCTGCCCCTTGTCGAGGATGACCTGCAGGCACCCCGTCCACACCGCCAGCAGGCCGAATCCCAGGCCGTCAAACTTGCTGGCTTTTGCCTTCTTGATGTACTCCGGATCGTGGATGTACCGGCTGATCATGAAGACCGCCAGCGCGCCGACAGGAATATTGATGTAGAAGGCATACCGCCAGCTATACGTGTCGGTCAGCCAGCCGCCCAGCGTCGGACCCAGAACCGGGGCCACCACCACCCCAAAGGCAAACAACGCCATGGCCGCGCCACGCTTCTCCGGCGGAAAGCTCTCCAGCAATATGGACTGCGATAGCGGTTGCAGCGCTCCACCGCCAGCTCCCTGGACCACGCGGGCAATCAAAATGAACCCCAGCGTCGGTGCCGCCCCGCAAAAGAAGGAAGCGATGGTGAAGATGATCACGCAGGTAATCAGGAACCGCTTGCGACCAAATCGCAGCGAAAACCAGTTGCTGGCCGGCAGAATTACCGCGTTGGCTACCAGATAGCTGGTCAGCACCCAGGTTGCTTCGTCGTTCGAGGCAGACAGAGAACCGGCAATATACGGAAGCGCCACCGACGCGATGGCCGTGTCCAGCACCTCCATAAAGGTCGCCAGCATCACGGAAACCGCGATGAGCCAGGGATTGACCCCGAAATTCTGCGCCTGCTGACTGCGTGCGTCCGCCATGCACCTCTGCCTGGATGGAAAAGTGAGAAAGGGGACCGATTGCTGAAAAACCTCAGAGTCGCCCTGGAAGCCTGCTCCGGAACTCTCGTTCTGCGTTTTGGATACGCGATAACCGGACAGGGATGCAGAAGCGCCTGAGGATTTCGTCATTTTGCCACAAACCTGCCTTATAAACGACTCGTTCTAAAAGATTTCCCAAACCTGAATCGCCACCTCTGTATTCTGCATCAGATAGATTGACAATAAGTCACTCAAGTGCCATCCTACCCAAGCACGGCACTTCATCAGGAGCAGGATTCAAATGGCAAAAATTATCGGCATCGATCTCGGAACGACCAATTCGGTCGTCGCCGTTATGGAGGGTGGCGAGCCCAAAGTGATCGCCAACGAAGAGGGTGGGCGCACCACTCCGTCTGTCGTGGCCTTCACGAAGTCCGGCGAACGCCTCGTCGGCCAGGTAGCAAAGCGCCAGGCCATCACCAACCCGGCCAACACCGTTTACTCAATCAAGCGCTTCATGGGCCGCCGCTACAACGAAGTCAGCGACGAAATGAAGATGGTCCCCTACAAAGTCGTCCAGCAGGGCGATCACGTCGCCGTTGAGGCCCAGGGCAAGCTCTACACGCCTCCGGAGATTTCAGCGCTGATCCTGCAGAAGCTGAAGAAGGCCGCAGAAGATCACCTTGGCTCGTCGGTCACCGAAGCGGTGATCACGGTCCCCGCGTACTTCAACGACGCGCAGCGCCAGGCGACGAAAGATGCCGGCAAAATTGCCGGTCTCGACGTCAAACGCATCGTCAACGAGCCGACCGCGGCCGCGCTGGCCTATGGCCTCGATAAGAAAAAGGACGAAACGATTGCTGTCTATGACTTTGGCGGCGGCACGTTCGACATTTCCATTCTGGAAGTCGGCGAAGGCGTCATCGAAGTGAAGTCCACCAACGGCGACACCCACCTCGGTGGCGACAACATCGACCAGCGCATCGTTGAGTGGCTCATCGAAGAGTTCAAGAAGGATGAGAGCCTCGATCTGCGCTCCAAAGGCAACGAGATGGCTCTGCAGCGGCTGCGCGATGCGGCGGAGCGCGCCAAAATCGAATTGTCGACGGCGCTCGAGACCGAAATCAATCTGCCCTTCATCACCGCGGATGCGACCGGGCCGAAGCATCTGGTCAAGAAGCTGACCCGCTCGAAACTCGAATCGCTGGTGGAAGACATCATTCAGCGCTCGGTCGAGCCTTCAAAGAAGGCTCTCTCCGACGCCGGCATCGATGCCAGCAAGATCGACGAAGTGGTCCTCGTCGGCGGCCAGACGCGCATGCCGCGCATCCAGCAGCTGGTAAAGGATCTCTTCGGCAAAGAGCCGCACAAGGGCGTGAACCCTGACGAAGTGGTGGCGATCGGCGCTGCGGTGCAGGCGGGCATTCTCGGCGGCGATGTGAAAGACCTGCTGCTGCTCGACGTGACCCCACTGACCCTGGCGATCGAAACGTATGGCGGCGTGGCAACGCCGATGATCCCGCGCAACACGACCATCCCGACCAAGAAGACGGAGACGTTCTCGACGGCCGCGGATAATCAGACCGAAGTCGAGGTGCACGTGCTGCAGGGCGAGCGTCCGTTGGCAGCGCAGAACCGGACGCTGGGCAAGTTCAAGCTGGGCGGCATTCCGCTCGCGCCCCGCGGCATGCCGCAGATCGAGGTCACCTTTGATATCGATGCGAACGGCATCCTGAACGTGCTCGCCAAGGACAACGCCACCGGCAAGGACCAGAAGATCACCATCACGTCGTCTTCGGGCCTGAGCAAGGAAGAGATCGACCGCATGGCGAAGGAAGCCGAGGCGCACTCTGCCGAGGACAAGGCCAAGCGCGAAGAGATCGAGGCCCGCAACCAGCTCGACTCGCTCGTCTACAACATCGAGAAGATGTTGAAGGAGAACGGCGACAAGGTGTCGGGCACGGAGAAGGCCGACGTCGAAACAGCGCTGGCCGATGCGAAGAAGACCCTCGAAGGCAGCCCAAGTCCGGTTGAGTTGAACGAGGCGCGGGAGAAACTGACTGCGGCTTCGCACAAGCTGGCGGAGGCCATGTACAAGGCCAACGCAGGCGCTCCTCCGGCCGGCGGCGGTGTGCCTCCCACGGATGGCGCCGCGGCAGCATCCGGCACGACGGAACAGAAGAAGGACGAAGGAGTCATCGACGCCGAGTATGTCGACGTCGAAGACAAGCACTAAGCAGCAGGCGGGTCCGTTCCGCGATAGAGAACGGCCCGCAAGCCGCTGGTTTCACAGGGATTGTGGGGGTATGCCATGGAAGCACTCCCCCACCCCGGCTTTGGAGGCGCGGAACAGCCAGCATGCGCTTCGCGTACGCATTGGGGTGACGCACGGGAAGGACATGATCATGACCAACAGAGTCTGGAAATGCGAACAGTACCGCGCAGGGCAGGTGACTAACCGCGTCGTCTTTGATACCGAAGAACTGGCCAACCAGTTTGTCGCTCAAATGCAGCGCATGGAGCCGGACATCTTCTGGCGCATGGAGCCAGTCGACGCCAACATGGTGTGGAACTAAACTCCCCAGGCGAATTCCCTGGTGAACCGCGCCGCCGATATTGATACGGTAGTAGTAGTAGACGACTGATGCCACCGACCCAGCACAAGGACTATTACGCCACCATCGGCGTAAAAAAAACGGCCACCACGGAAGAGATTCGCAAAGCCTTCCGTAAGCTCGCGCGCAAATATCATCCCGACGTCAATCCGGGCGATAAGAAGGCTGAGGAGAAGTTCAAGGAAATCTCCGAGGCCAACGACATTCTTAGCGACGAGAAGAAGCGGAAAATCTACGATCAGTTTGGCTTCTACTCCGACCAGATCGACCCGGCCGCCGCAGAAGCAGCGGCGCGCGCGGGATCGGCGCACGGCAGCCGCGGACAGAGCCAGGGCGTTCCCTTCGACTTCGGCGGATTCGATTTCTCTGAAGAAGCGCAGCCTGGAGCGTCCGGAGCCGGATGGGGCAGCTTCCGCGACATCTTCTCCGGCGTCTTCCATCGCGATCGCCCGAGTGCTGACGGTCCGCAGCCGGGAACCGATCTTGAATATCAGGTCAACGTCGACTTCTGGACGGCGATCCGCGGCGGCACTGCCCGTCTCGAGATCCAGCGCCAGGAACTTTGTCCCAGCTGCCACGGCCGCGCCTCCACCGGCGGCTCTCAAACCTGCCCCGAATGTCAGGGTACCGGCCAGGTAACGCAGATGGGCGGCCGCATGAAGTTCAACATCCAGTGCCCGCGCTGCGGCGGCGCCGGCAAAGCGCAGAATGCCTGCGCGACTTGCCATGGCGAGGGAACGGTCTACCGGACTGAGCCGCTGGAGTTCCGCATCAAGGCCGGCACGCGCGATGGACAGCGCATCCGCCTGGCAGGCAAAGGCAATGCAGGAGTGAGCGGCGGCGCGGCCGGCGACCTCTACCTGGTGATCCGCACCGGCACGCACCCGGTGTTTACGCGTCAGGCCGACGATATTCTGATCGCGCTGCCCGTAACAGTGGCAGAAGCCGCACTGGGCGGACGCATTGAAGTGCCCACCATCGACGGACGCGCGCAGTTGCGCATTCCGCCCGGCACGCAGAGCGGGCAGAAGCTGCGCATGCGCGAGCGTGGTGTCCCTTCCGCCACGCGCGAGGGCACCCGTGGCGATCAAATCGTGACGGTGGAAGTCGCCGTGCCCCAGATTCGCGACGAGCGCTCGCGCGAAATCCTGCGCGAGTTTGCCAAACTCAATCCCGACGATCCGCGCGAAGCGGTTTGGGCGAAACTGTAAGCGTGATCCGCCTGGAAACTCCGCGCCTGGCTCTGCGCGAACTCACTCCTGAAGACGCTCCCGCGCTGCACGCCGTGCTTGGCGACGCCGAAACCATGCGTTGGTATCCGCGCGGATTCACGCTTGAAGAAGTGGCGGAGTGGATTGCTCGGCAGATCGCCCGCTATCCGTCAGGGACCGGTCTGCTGGGCCTGGTGCTCAGGCAATCCGGCGAGCTGATCGGCGACTGCGGACCGGTGTGGCAGGATGTGGACGGACCGGCAGAACTGGAAATCGGCTACCACGTCCACGCCAACTACCGGAATCGCGGGCTGGCAACGGAAGCCGCACGCGCAGTGCGCGATTACGCGTTCGCGACGCTGGCCGTGGACCATGTCATTTCCCTCATCCGCCCGGAAAACCTGCCCTCGCGCCGCGTCGCCGAAAAGAACGGGCTGACGCTGGACCGCACCGTCTTCTGGCGTGGATACGACCACTGCGTTTACCGCCTCGCAAAGCCCATCGTATGAAAGCTCCTCTGCCCCGCGAGTTTTATCTCGATCCCCCTGAAGTAGTCACGCGCCGCCTGCTGGGCAAGGTGCTGGTGCGGCGCCATGAAGGCCGGCGTCTGGCTGGGCGCATCGTTGAGGCAGAAGCCTATTGCGGACTCGACGATCCCGCCTCGCACTCGTTCATCGGCAAAACCGCGCGCAATGCAGTGCTGTTTGGGCCGCCCGGCTTCGCCTATGTTTACTTCATCTACGGCATGCATTTTTGCATGAACATTTCCTGCGAGCCGGAGGGCCAGCCCGGCGGGATACTGCTGCGCGCGCTGGAACCGCTGGAGGGCCTCGCCACCATGGCTGCTCTCCGCGGCCTCCCTGCGAACGCCAATCCGCGCCTCCTGACTTCCGGGCCCGGACGTTTATGCGAAGCTCTCGGCATCACGCGCCCCCTGCACAACGGAATGGATCTGACGCGCCCCCGCTCCGAGTTGCGCATCGAAGACGACGGTTTTATAGCGGACGCAATCGACGCGTCCCCGCGCATAGGCATCCGGAAAGCGGCAGATTGGCCGCTGCGCTTCGCGCTTTCTGGCAATCGCTTTGTCTCCCGATGAACGTTTCTTCATCCACCTACAGCACGATGCAAAGCTTTTCCGCGCTTGTGTAAGATGAACCCAGGATTCGCCGCTGTCGACTTTCAGCCCCCAGGAATAATAAACGATGCAGAGCCGGTTGTTCGCTGCAGCAGTCTTCGCCCTCGCCCTCTCTACACATCCCCTGTTGAGTCAGGACGCTGCGCCGTCGACCGGCCAGAGTCAGCCGGCTGCTCGTCAGCGCCGGCCGCTGCCCAAGCCGACGAACCTGAAAGTTCTCCCGAAAGACATTGCGCCTGAAGAACTGGTCAAGATCATGCGCGGCTACGCCGGTGCACTCGGCGTGGAGTGCAAATTCTGCCATGCGCCGAGCCCGCAGGGTGGACGCCACCTGGATTTCGCTTCCGACGCCAAGCCCGACAAGGCGATTGCGCGGACGATGATCCAGATGACCCAGACCATCAACGAGACGTACATGAGCCAGGTGAAGGACCCGGACGCGATGCCGGAAGACAAGCACGTACAGTGCGGAACTTGCCATCGCGGTCATGAGATGCCGGAGCATTTTGCTCCGCCGCCGGAAGAGCATCACGCTCCGCCCCAGCAGGGCGCTGCGCCCGCGCAGTAATTTCAGCGCCGAGCGATCAGCACATTGTCGATGAGCCGCGTGGTGCCGATCCATGCGGCTACGGCGATCAGCGCACCCGCGCTCACGTCAGCTACATCCTCGAGCGTGTCGGGATCAACTATTTTCAGGTAATCCAGACGCGCCTCAGGCTCCTCCGCGAGAACTGCGAAGCCGACGTCGATCAACTCCGCGGAATCGATGAGCCCCGACGTGATCCGCTCCTCGATCCGGCGCAGCGTCCGGTAAAGCACGATCGCGTGCTGGCGCTCATCCGGCAAAAGATAGCGATTGCGCGAGCTCATCGCCAGCCCATCCGGTTCGCGAACGATGGGGCACACCACAATCTCCACGGGGAAATTGAGATCGCGCACCATGCGCCGCAGGTTGGCAACCTGCGCTGCATCCTTTTGCCCAAAGAAGGCCTTGTCAGGCGCGGTGATGTGGAACAACTTTGCCACCACGGTCGCTACGCCGCGAAAATGACCTGGCCGCGAAACGCCATCGAGGCGATCGGCAATCTTCTCCACCTCGACGATCGTGGTCGCGTCCGCGGGATACATTTCGTCGACCGACGGCGCGAAGAGCAGGTCGACGCCGGCTGCGCGCAGCGCCTCGCAATCCGCTTCAAAGGTCCGTGGATACTGGCTAAAATCCTCGTTCGGCCCAAATTGCGTGGGGTTGACGAAAATCGTGGCGACGACCGCATCGCAGCTGCTCCGCGCCGCGTTCACCAGCGACAGATGGCCCGCGTGCAGCGCGCCCATGGTCGGCGCCAGGCCAATGCAGGCTCGCTCTTTACGCAGTGCTGCAAGCGCCGCGCGCGTCTCGGCAATGGTGGAAACAATTTGCATCAGGCGTGGCGCGGTGCAGGAATCTCCAGCGCGGCGGCGGCTTCTTTGGGCAGGTGATAGCTTTCGCTGTCGCTGGGAAAGGCGCGGTCTTCCACGTCGTGCCGGTAGCTTTCAATTGCATCGCGGAAGAGCCCGGCTGCGTCGCCGTACTGGCGCGCAAATTTTGCCGGCGGCGAAAAGCTCAGATTCACCAGATCGTGGAGGACGAGAATCTGTCCGTCGCATTCCGGGCCCGCGCCGATACCGATCGTAGGAATGCCGATTTCCGCGGTGATCCGCGCAGCTACTTCCCGCGGCATGCCTTCGAGAACGATCATGGCCGCTCCCGCGGATTCGAGCGTGTGCGCGTCATGCAGCAGCTCGCCGATGGCTGCGGCGGATTTGCCCTGGACCTTGTAGCCGCCCATGCGGTGGACGGACTGCGGTGTAAGACCGAGATGGCCGATGACGTTGATTTCGGCAGCAGTGAGACGCTCCACCAACTCACCGCGGTTCGCCCCGCCCTCGACTTTGACGGCCTGTGCCCCCGCTTCTTTGACAAACCGGATGGCGTTAGCAACCCCTTCAGCGACGCTCAACTGGTACGAACCGTACGGCATGTCAGCGGCAACGATGGCGCGGCGAACGGCCCTGCGAACGGCGCGCGTGTGATGCAGCATCTCGTCCACAGTGACCGGCAGC
>DATHQV010000118.1:0-61335 GCA_035482355.1 Acidobacteriaceae bacterium
CGAGATCGGCATCGGTGGACAACAGGCGCACCCGGCGGAGCAGATCTTCCAGAAGCGCTACGGCGACTGCAAAGATAAGGCGACGCTGATGATTTCCATGCTGGACGCGGTGGGCATTCGCGCCACATGGGTTGCCGTCGATGCCAGTCGCGGGGTTATCGATCCAGGGACGCCATCGGCCTACGGCAACCACATGATCGCGGCTATCGAAATTCCGAAGGGGTATGACAATCCGCGTCTGCAGGCGGTGGTGGCGGCGAAGACGGGCAAAAGGTATCTGATCTTCGATCCGACGAACGCCTATGTGCCGGTGGGGCAACTGCCGGAGTATGAGCAGGGCGGGTATGGATTGCTGATGGACGGGAAGGACAGTCAGGTAATTGGGTTCCCGGTGCTCGATCCGGATTTGGCGAAGACCCAGCGCACGGCGAAATTTGAACTGGCAGCGGATGGCACGCTGAAAGGCGATGTCAGCGTTTCACGCTCCGGCGTGGCCGCGATGGCGTGGCGCGGCAGACTGTCGATGACCAGCGACAAGGAGCAACGGCAACTGATGGAAAGAGGGCTGCAGCAGGATTTCTCGACCTTCACACTGAACACGGAGTCGGCGCAGAACGTGAAGCAACTGGATCAGCCGCTGGAGATGCAATATAACGTGACGGCCCCGCTGTATGCCAAGGGAGCGGGGACATTGCTGCTGGTGCGGCCGCGGGTGGTGGGATCGGTGGCGGAGGCGCTGGATGACAAGCCGCGCCATGTGCCGATTAGTTTTCCGACGGGTGTGGGCACATGGCAGGACAACTTTGACGTGAAGATTCCGGCCGGCTATACGGTCGACGACCTGCCCGATCCGGTGAATGTGGACGTGGGCTTTGCGACGTATCACAGCGAAGTGAAGGCACAGGGCGACACACTGCACTACACGCGGCAGTACACGCTGAAGAAGGTGCAGATCGATGCAGGCGAGTACGCGGCTCTGCACAAGCTGGAGGGGCAAATTACGTCGGACGAGAACAGCAACGCGGTGCTGAAGAAGCAGTAAGCCGCGGCCTCATCCGATTAAAGGTTTGCGGGTGCGTGCGCCCTGGCACGTAACCTGAACCCCTGATCCCACGTCTATACCCTAAACAGGGGGCCTCCGGCGGACCCGGAAGTCGGCGTAGATCGCTGCGGGAGCATGGTTTGCGCCCGTTCGGACTCTTGCGTCCCGACGAAGAGCGAGGAGCGCCAGAGATTCTTTGGGAAGCCTCACCAGAAAGCCATTTTTCGTCATCCAAGCCAGTTCAGAGGTATGGCGCATGCGTTTTTGGAATGTTCGCTCCTGGACGGGCATCAGGGTCACTGGAGTATTCGGCATTTTAATGATTGCGGGAACGATCACGGCCTTCGCTCAGACTCCACAAAACCGGCTGGTTGAACCGATCGACGCCAATACGGCCGTCGGGCTGCCGGGCACGGCGAATCCGCGGGTGGCCGCGCAGAGCCCCGCGGGGCGGATGAATCCGGGAACGCCAATCGTGGGCATCACGATGTATTTCAGGCCCACGGCGGAGCAGAAGGCTGAACTGGATGCGCTGGTGCAGGCGCAGCAGACGCCGGGCTCGCCGGAGTACCATCAGTGGCTGACGCCGGCGGAATATGCCGGGCTGTTTGGGCTGAGCAGCAGCGATGTGGCGAAGGTTGCGGCCTGGCTGACGTCGCAGGGATTCAACGTGGAGCGCGTGGGCAACAGCCGCACCAGCATCACGTTTTCCGGTACGGCGGCGCAGGTAGAGAACGCGTTTCACACGGAAATGCAGGAGTACGTGGTCGATGGCGAGAAGCATTTCTCCAATGCGACGGATTTGTCGGTCCCGGCGGCGCTGGGTGGGGTAGTGCTGTCGGTGAGGAACCTGGACGACTTTCGTCCGCGGCCGCAGGTTCGCTTTCACACGGCCGGCGCGGATAGCGCGAGACCGGGGTTCACTGCGGCGCAGACCGATCAGCATTTTCTGACGCCGGACGATGTGGCGACGATCTACGACATTACTCCGGCATACAACCTGGGCGACACGGGATCGGGAGTGACGATTGCGGTGGTCGGGCAATCGGCGATCAACGTCGCGGATATTGAGAATTTTCAGAAGGCCATGGGATTCACGGTGAAGGATCCCACCGTCATTCTGGTGCCCGCTTCAGGAACGTCAGCGGTTTCTCCGGGGGATGAATCGGAGTCCGATTTGGATCTCGAGTATTCGGGTGGAGTTGGCCGGGGAGCCTCGATCGATTTTGTCTACGTCGGGAACGCGGCGAACTACAGCGTGTTCGACTCGCTGCAATACGCAATCGACAACGATACTGCACCCGTCATCAGCATGAGCTATGGAGCGTGTGAGCCGACGCTGAGCGCGGGCAACTTCACGACGCTCGAAGGGATTCTTGAGCAGGGAGTGAGCCAGGGGCAGAGCGTGATTGCGGCGGCGGGCGACGATGGGTCGACGTCGTGCTACGGGGAAACCAGCCTGAGCTCTGCGGAGCAGCAGGAACTGGCGGTGAATTATCCGGCGAGCAGTGCCTTTGCCACGGGGCTGGGAGGAACGGAGTTTCCGGCGGCGGATGTGGCGGCATCGAACTCGACTTACTGGAAACAATCGAGCGGGAACGATGTGATCAGCTCGGCGTTGTCCTATATACCGGAGCAGGTTTGGAATGACGATAGTGCGGCCATCGCCGCGCAATACGGAGCGCAGTATGCGATTTCCGCGGGCGGCGGAGGCGTGAGCACAACGATAAAGCGGCCGAGCTGGCAGACGGGGGTTTCGGGCCTTGCGTCGGGCAGCTTCCGGCTGGTGCCGGATATTTCGCTCGACTCGTCTGCTGACGATGCGGGTTATTTATATTGCACCAGCGATACATCGGCGTGGAGCACCGGGCAGAAGACCAGTTGCAACAGCGGGTTTCGCGATGCGAGCACGCAGGACCTGACCGTTGCCGGAGGAACGAGTTTCGCAGCGCCGATTTTCGCGGGGATGCTGTCGATCATCAATCAAAAGACGTCTTCCAGCGGCGAGGGCGTGGCGGCATCGGAGTTGTACAAGCTGGCGGGGAATGCGGCAACGTATGCGCTGGCGTTTCATGACATCACCAGCGGATCGAACAAGTGCACGGCGGGGACGAAGTACTGCTCGACGGCGGGTGCGTCGGAGTATTCGGCGACGGCGGGGTACGACGAGGCCAGCGGACTGGGGTCGGTGGACTTCATGAATTTGCTGACCGCATGGGGCGGGACGACGACGGGCGGCGGCGGTGGAACGGGCAGCTTTACGCTGGCTGCGACGGCGGTGACGGTGTCGCAGGGAAGCTCCGCGGCGTCGACGGTGAGCATTACGCCGAAGGATTCGTACGCGGGGACGGTGGGATTTACGGCTTCCTCCAGCAGCACTTCGCTGAATACGTACGGGTGCTATGCGATCAGCAATACGGCGGTGACCGCGGGAACTGTGGCGACGGCGACGCTGACCGTTTACACATCGCAGAGCGCGTGTTCGGTTTCCGGCGTCCATAGTTTTGCGCGGAATGGGACGGTTGCGTCGATTCCGAATCATGCACCGATCGGGAAATCGATTCCGCTGGGCGCGGCGGCGCTGGCTGGGATGCTGTGCTTCGGGCTTCGGAAGTCGCGGGCGAGAATGTGGACGCTGATGAGCTGCCTGATGCTGTTCGCGATGGTGGGTCTGACGCTGGGATGCGGCAGCAGCTCTGGTTCTTCAGGTGGAGGGACGTCGAAGGATGTGGCGGCGGGCACGTATACGGTAACGCTCACCGGGACCGATACGACGACTTCGACAATTACGGCTTCGACTACCTTTTCTGTGACGGTGAATTAGACGGCGGGTTGCAGATTCAGGCTCGGCGCGCTACGGTCGGTGTTTTCGTTTCGCGGCGAGCCTGGGCCAGTACTGGAACTCGTCGACGTAGAGCTCGCCTTCGAGATCGGCTATGCGCAGTTGCAGGCGCGTCTGGGCTTCAGCAATGGCCTTGTTGTAAATGGCTGGCCCAATCTCCTCGAGGAAGAAGTCGAGTAGCAATCCTGCGGGCAGGTCACCAATCGGCTCGGGCAGGTTCTGTTCGAAGTATTGTTGGATCGACGCGATCGCGTCGGCGCGAGCCTGCTTATTCAGCTCAATTCCTGTCATGGACAGGGCCTCCGTTAAAGAACTCAATGTTTACAGACGTTTCGCCTGGCCCCGCTCACTTCGTTCTCTCTGAACCGGCACGACCTGGACGGTGGCGTCGCGCATTTCAGTGAGGAAGCGGTTGACGATGGAGCCGTGCAGGAAGATGTCCCAGCGGCTGCGGGCTGACTGCCCGAAGACGACGTGGGAGATGTTCTCTTTGCGGGCGAACTCGATGAGGGCGTCGGCGACTTTTTTGTCTTTCAGGACGATGACGCGCGCTCCCAGATCGCGAGCCATGCGCTGATTTTCCTCGAGGCGGGCATAGGCTTCGGGATTGCCGTGGCGATCGTCGCTGTCGGGGGTTTCGACGTAGACCACATACCAGTTGGTGGCGAGGCGGCCGGCAATGCGCGCACCGATGCGCACGAGGCGATCCATGCCGGCGCGCGGCGAGAGGCAGACCATCACTTTCTCGGGGATGGGCGCCTGTTCGAGGCCCTGGATGCGGCGATATTCGGCAGCGGCGGTGCCAACCTGCTCGGCGGTGGTGCGCAGAGCGAGTTCGCGCAGCATATTCAGATTCCCTTTGCGGAAGAAGTTGGCGAGCGCCTGTTCCACTTTTTCGGGAGCGTAGATTTTGCCGAGGCGGAGCCGGTTGCGCAGCTCGTCCACGGTGATGTCGACGTTGATGACTTCGTTAGCGCGGCGAAGAAAACTGTCGGGCACGGTTTCGCGAATCTGCGTGCTGGCGGAACGGGCGACCGCGTCGTTCAGCGTCTCGATGTGCTGAATGTTGACGGCGGTCATGACGTTGATGCCGGCATCGAGCAGCTCGAGGACGTCCTCGTAGCGTTTGCGGTTGCGCGATCCGGGGACGTTGCTGTGGGCCAGCTCGTCGACGATGCACCATGCAGGCTTGCGCGCCAGAACCGCGTCGATGTTCATTTCGCGCAGGGTGACGGAGCGGTACTGGATTTCCTGGAGAGGAACGATCTCGAGGCCTTCGACGAGGGCCATGGTGTCGGCACGGTTGTGCGCCTCGACGAGCCCGATGATGATATCGATGCCCTGGCGGCGCATGGTGTGCGCGTCCTCGAGCATGCGGTAGGTTTTGCCGACGCCGGGCGCGGCACCGAGGTAGATGCGGAGGCGTCCGGGCTCAACCGTGTCCATCGGGGGCGGGGTGGGAGTTAGATCGGTCATCCGACCTCCACAGGATGGCGGTCGGGCTCGGGCGCGGCGATGGGCAGCGTGAAGCGGAAGGTAGTACCGGCGCCGAGGCGACTCTCAACAGAAACCTGCCCGCCCTGCGATTCGACGAGGCGGCGCACGAGAGCGAGACCCAGGCCCGACCCGCCCCCGGTGGCGTCGCCGGTGAAGCGGCCGAAGATCGTGCGCAGGCGTTCGGTCTCGATGCCGCGGCCATTGTCGTGGACAAAGAACTGGACGCGATCCTGAAGCTCCGAGGCGCCAATGCGAATGTGGCCACCCTGCGGGGTGTAGCGCAGAGCGTTGGTGATGAGGTTGCCGAGAATACTGCGCAGGGCGCGGCGGTCGCTTTGCACGAAGGCGATGTCCTCAAAGGCGACGAGTTCGAGGTCGATGTTGCGATCGCGCGCAGCATCGCGGAAGTGGTTAAGCGCATCGCGGAGCGCGTCGAAGGGACGAATTTTCTCGACTTTGAGCTGGCGGCGGCCGGTTTCGAGCTCGGCAACCTCAATCAGGTCGAGCATCAGGTCGTCGAGGTGTTCGGCCTCTTCCGCGGCGCTGTTGGCCAGTTCAGCCTGAAGAGGCTGCAACTCTCCGGCATGGCCTTGCGTGAGGGAGTAGAGCGAGAGCCGCAGGCGCTGCAATGGATCGCGCAGACGCTGGGAGGCGACCGAAAGGAATCGCGATTTGAAGCGGTCGACCTCGGCGATTTGCGTGACGTCTTCCAGCAGGGTGACCGCGCCCAGCAATTTGCCTTCGGCATCGCGCATGGGAGTGGTGCGGAGGCGGTAGCTGCGCTCCGCCTGGCCGATGCGCATGGGCAGCAGCGCCGCTTCGCCCTCTTCGGTGGTGGTAGCGCGTTGCATGGAGACCGCATTGCGAATGGCGCTGAGAATCTTGTCGCCGCCGGGAGTGCTGGAAAGGATGGCGCGATCGTCGGATGAGGCGCCGAGCACCTCAGCGGCGGCCTGATTCAGTTTGAGGACCTGGCCGCGCCCGTCGGTGACAATGACGGGCTCGAAGATGGAGCGCACCACGGCGTCGATGAGCTGGAATTCCATCTGGCGACGGCCGGACTCGGTTTCGCGCAGGTCGCGCAGGCGGATGGCAAGGCGGTTGAGCTCGGTGGCGATGGTGCCGAGGTCGTCTTTGGAGCGCCATTCGACGCGCTGGTGCAGGTCGCCCTGGCCGATGCGACGGGCTACGCGCGCGGTGTGGCGCAGCGGCACGATGACCAGCACCAGCATGATTCCGGAAATGATGGTGGCGGCGGCGATGGAGAGGCCGCAGGCGGCGATGAGGCGCTTGCGCAGGGAGTCCTGCTGGCCGAGCAGGGCGGACACCGTGGTTGCCCGGTGGGTCGAGACGTTGTCGAGATCACGCCGGAGCTCCACGAGGATCGATTCGACCTGGAGGGTGAGGTCGGCGGGATCTTCGGGCGGGTGCTGGGCGAGACGCGCGTGGCGCTGGGCCAACAGGTCGATGTGGATGGATGGGTCGAAGGCGCGCACATCCTCGACGGCGGTCTGGAGAAGGGTTTGGGTGAGCTGGGCCTGCTGGCGAAAATCCGCATTGGTGGAGGATCCCGCGGCGATGCGGGCGGCGATCAGCTCTTCGTGGGCCATGGCGGCGCGGGCCGATGCCAGCGAGGAGACGGCGGTTTCCGCGACGTGCACCTGAGAGTCGAGCGCGCCGAGGCGGACGAAGGAGGTCCGGACCAGCAGGCTGACCGTGGTGACCAGCGCGATGAGCAGGAAGCAGCCGATAATCAGCCGTTGATAAAGGCTCAGCATGGGCGGAAAGAGACCGAGAAATCCCGAACCTTGAGCGTAGTTTGGCTGGGCATGCGATGCAAGGGCGAGACCGAAACCGATGTTCTGTGCTGTTGATTGCTTTAGATCGGTCGTGCGTCTAGTACCAAGCAATGACTCCGATTGCGGCAGTTGCTGGACCCAGGCTGGCATCAAATCCTGGCTTCTTGTTTTTGATTCGAACCTCTGGGTGCAGCCGGTTCGAAACACAGCGTCGCAGTCAATTTCCAGGGACGTCCACGGGGGCAGATGGCCCGCCAAGGTCGCAGGAGGCGATTCGAGGAGGCTCCTGGACTCTCCCCGGGAGGGGAGGGTGAAATCTCCGGATTGAACGTGATACACCCGAAACCGCAGAATGACGGTCCTGCGGCCTTCGACGAGCGACTCGGCGATTTAGCACTCTTCCCGCTTCCTGTGCAGCTGAGCGATGATTCGAGAATCGGCCGCATCCGCCGGCCCTCATTCGAGGGTCGAACCTTCGCGGGTCGCATTTCAATCGTGTCGTAAAGCGCGGATTGGATCGATCCTGGAGGCACGACGGGCAGGCGCGAAGGCCGCCACGAGCGATACGGATAACAATAGAAATGCTGTACCGCCGACAGCGAGCGCGTCCGCATTTCCAAGTCCGTACAGCATGACTTGAATGAATCGTGTCAGCCAAAAGGCTGCGATCGATCCAAAGACAATTCCCGCGCTTGTCAGCCAGAACGCCTCGCGCACTATGCGAGAGAGAACCTGGTTGGTCCGGGCCCCCAGAGCGATTCGCAAGCCGATTTCCGCGGTCCGCGTGTTTACCGCATACGCCATGATGCCGTAGATACCGATGCCCGCAAGCACAAGAGCCAGCACACTGAAACCTCCGGCAAGCTGTGCGAGAGCTCGCTCGTCCGTCATGGTTGACCTGACCTGTTCCTTCATCGTGCGCACGTCAACCATGGGCAGATCCCGGTCCAGAGATTCGAGGGCCCCGCGAACTTCCAGAAGCACGGTGCCGGGGTTTCCGACCGTGCGGATTTCGACCATCATGCGGCTCGGTCCGTTGACCTCCTGAACGTACGGAACAAAGAAAGTCGGAGGGGTTGCCTCGCGCAATTCCGCGTAACGCGTGTTCGCAGCGATACCCACGATCTGAATCGGACCCTCTACATCTTCCGGATCTGTTTCGAACATTTTCCCGATCGGATTCTCGTTCGGAAAGAACTGCTGTGCGAGCGCCCGATTCACGACTGCGACCTTCGGGGAGGTCGAAGTGTCATGCCTGTTGAGCGCGCGTCCCTGCAGAACCGGAATGCCAAGCGTCTCAAAGAACTCTGCTCCGACAGCGTTGGTCTGAACGTAGGTGGGATCCTTTTCCTGCGGGCGGCCCAGAACGCGGAGGCTTGCTCCCGACCCTCCATCGCCGATAATGCCGATGTTGCTGACGCTGACTGAGCGGACTCCGGGAAGAGCCGCGAGCTTTTCTTCTAACTGTTTGAAGAAGCTGGTCATTTGTGCGTCGGTGTAGCGTGCGCGCGGAAGTCTGAGATGGAAGAGGAGGATGTGATCCGTCTCAAACCCCAGCGAAATTCGATTCAGATTGAGCATCGTATGCACGAAAAGCCCTGCGCCCATCAGCAGGATCGTTGAGAGTGCAATTTGGCCGACTACAAGGCTCTTGTCAAACCACAGCCTGTGCCGATTGGCAGTCGTACCTCCCGATTCCCGCAGTCCGGCATGGCCGGCAGCTCGCGTCGCCTGCCACGCGGGCGCCAGCCCAAAGAGGATGCCGGTCGCAAAAGAGATTCCCATGGTGAACAGCAGGACACGCCAGTCGAACGCCACCTGCACCGGTTCCGGCCCGGATGAATTCTCCAACAGACGTGGGATTACATTGCGGCCAAGATAGCCGAGCAGCAAGCCCGCTGCTCCACCAAAGCTGGAAAGCAATAGGCTTTCGGTCAGCATTTGTCGCATGATGCTTCCGCGGCTGGCTCCAAGGGCCATCCGCGTACTCAACTCCCGCTGCCTCGTCGCCGAGCGCGCAAGGAGCAAGTTGGCCAGATTGAGACAAGCCAGCAGCAGAACCAACCCAGCCAGCCCGAGCAGGACATAGGACTGCTGGGCATAGGCTCCTCGCAAATCATCCAGCCCGCGTTCTCCAGGCTCCAGCTGCAGGTGGAATCGATTGAGGTTCCCGGTCCGTTTCAGCGCTGGCTGCGCGGCCTGTCGCAGCGTCGTATCAAGCTCAGCCTGCGCCCGTCCGTCTGAAACCTCCGGCCGCTGTCGGACCAAAATCTGAACCCACCATGATTGCGGATTATTGAGAAGAGAGACGCTTCCGTTCTGCGCCCTGGGCAAGATGAGAGGCTGCATGGTGAGCGGAACGAAGATTTGATCTGAGCCTGCCATCTGCAGGCCCGCAAAACGCCCCCGGATGACGCCGGCAATCGTAACCGGAACGCCATTCAACGAAATTACTTGTCCCAGAACCAGTGGAGAGCGTGCAAACCGCTGCGTCCAATACCCATCGCTGATGACCGCCACAGGGCCGTTCCCCGGAGGGAGGTCATCGGTCGCGATCAGTGTTCGACCCAGCTCTGCCTGCACGCCGAGAGCCTGAAACCCATTGCCGCTGATCAGTTCTCCATTGATCATCTCGGAATGCCCATCGATCGTCACTGCCACGGGAGCATCCTTGAAAGCAATCAGCGCCTGAACAGCGTCGGTCCTCTGGCGCATTGCCTCCAGTACGGGATAGGAGAACCCATTGCTGGTAAGGCCGCCGCTTGAATTCTGCGCCACATCGCCCCAGACCGCAGGAACGGGTTGGTCCTGACCGCTGACCCAGGTCAGCAGCCTCAATTGCTCAGGGTTCGCCACGGGCAGAGTATCGAATAACACTCGTTTTGCCGCTGTGAATATCGCCGTATTTGCACCAATGCCAAGGGCAAGCGAGGTGATGGCTACGAATGCGAGCAGCGGATTCCGTTGCAGTTGGCGCAGACCGAAGCGCAAATCCCGCCATAACGTGACGACGAAGGGGAAGGACCTTTTTTCGTTGTGGTGCTCTCTGAGCAGAGTTGCGTTCCCAAACTGGCGTTGCGCTGCAGCCCTGGCGTCGTTGGGTGCCATCCCCTGGAGGATGAAGCGATCCATCAGCATCTGGATGTGCAGTTGGATTTCGTCTTCGAGTTCGTGCCCGGTCCGTCGCTGGCCAAAGAGTCCCCGAAGTCTTGCGACGAAGACGCGAATCCGGATGGTCACGCCTATTTCTCTCCCTGAAGGCTGAGTACACGAGCGATGACTCCGGAGATACGCTCCCAATTCTCTGTCTCGACCGCGAGTTGCCTGAGGCCGTTTTTGGTGATCGAGTAATATCTTGCCTTTCGGTTGTTCTCGGAAACGCCCCACTTCGCCAGGATCCAGCCCCGCTGTTGCAGCCGCAAAAGCGAGGTATAGACCGTGCCTTCGTTCAGGGTCAGTACATCTTCACTCACCTGTTCAATGCGTCGCGCGATTCCAAATCCGTGCTGTGGACCCAGCGCAAAGAGTGTCTTAAGGATCATCAGGTCAAGTGTCCCCTGCAGGACTTCCGACTTTTCAGCGGTCAAATGGTCCGTTCCTTCCTATGGACATTGCAAAGGTAGCATTGTTCCTTTGCAATGTCCATAGGAGAATTCCAGTGGCCTGCCGCACGCTTATGTCTGGAATCGTGAAGTTTCGTGCGTTGGACCCGTTGTTCCCAACCCAGGATTAGTCGGCGTTGCGGTAGCGGGCGAGCACATCGTCGAGTGTCAGGATGCCTTCGAGCGTGCCGCGGCTGGCGCGGTTGGAAATGGGCAGCAGCGGCCAGCGCGGGAAATAGTGGAGGGTGCTGTCGAGCGGCATGTCCGGGAAAAGCTGGGGCAGGCGATCGGGCTTGAGCGCGCGTTGGATCGGCGTTTCCGGAGCCAGCGTAGCGGCCGCGCTGGTGAGCTCGGCCGCCGTCATGGCGTAGAGCGAGCCGTCGGGAAGACGGACAAGAAATGCCGTGACATGGGCCTCGGCGACGATCTCGGAGACGGTTTGGAGCATGTCTGCGCCGCGCATCACCGGGACCGAGACTGGCTGGCACGCGTCCTCGATATGGAGGACGGATTCTTCGCGCTGCTCCTCCATGGAGGGCAGATCGAGACCGTCCTGATGGGTAAAGGTTTCGAAGATGCCGACAGGCTGCAGGCTGCGTGAGAGCAGGAAGGCGAGGGTATTGGCGAGAATGACGGGCAGGATGATGGAGTAGTTGCCGCTGACCTCGAGCACCATGAAGACGGAAGTAAGCGGGGCGCGGAGGAATCCTGCAAAGAGCACGCCCATGCCGACGAGCGAGTAGGCTCCGACGGTTCCGGTGAGGTGAGGGAAGAAGTGCTTCTCAAAGGCGCCGACTGCACCGCCCAGCATGGCTCCGATGAAGAGCGTGGGAGCAAACATGCCGCCGGGAGTTCCGCTGGAAAAAGAGACGGTGGTGGCCAGCATTTTGAGGAAGACCAGGGCCAGCAGCAGTTGCCAGACAAACTGTCCGTGCAGGGCCTGATCGATGACGTCGTATCCGGCGCCCATGACCTGGGGAAAGCCGAAGTAGCCGATGGCGCCGACCATGAGTCCGGCAACGGCGGGCTGCAGGTACTGGGACCAGCGGGGCATGGCGCGCAGCCGAGGCCGGAGAAACCCGAGGATGAGCGAGAAGAGCGGAGCCAGCAAGCCTCCGATGACGCCGAGAACGGCATACGCCATGAACTCGCGGGGGTCGCGCAGAGTGATGGAGGGGATGCGGAACATGGGCTCGGTGCCCATGAACCAGCGCATGACGACGACGCTGGAAATGGCGGACAACACCAGTGAGCCGAGGACTGCGGCGCTCCAGCTGCCGATGACTTCTTCAATGACGAAGAGGATTGCGGAGATAGGGGCATTGAACGCAGCCGCGAGTCCGGCAGCCGCGCCGATGGGCGCAAACATGCGCAGGCGGCGGCGGGACAGGTGCAGGTTGCGGGCAATGATGGAGGCGACGCCCGCTCCAATTTGGAGGGACGGATCTTCGGGTCCGAGCGAGTGACCTCCGCCAATGGCCAGGGCAGCGGTGAGGAATTTGCCGATGACGGTGCGGATGGAAATGTAACCGTCGTAAACATAGAGCGCGGCTTTGGTCTGATTGACGCCGCTGCCGCGCGCGGCGGGGAAGAACCAGATGACGAGCGGGGCGACGACGAGGCCGGCAATGGCGGGAACGAAGAGCAGGCGGAGCTGGCCCGCATGGGGCGCGGATCCGAGCGAGAGAATTTGGATCCACTCGATGGCGATGCGGAAGGCGACCACCAGCAATCCGGAAATGACTCCGATGAAGATGGAGAGAACGAGGAAGAGGCGCTCATCGCGGGTGGGTGCGATGCGGTCGATGGTAGCGGCGAGGCGGGTGCGCGGAGGCTCAGCAGCGGGCATGACCGGGCCCGCGGCAGTGATGGGGGTTTCGGGAGTCATGGCTGCTCCACCGCGATGGGATTATGCGCGATGCGCAACAGCGAAGCATCGTCGGCGGTGGGCGCGCCGCAGGCCTGGGCGGTGGCGGTTTCGGTGTCGTAGACCAGTTGCAGGAGGGTTTGCTCCAGGTCGGGATCCTGCTCCAGTTGCGAGACGGTCAGGCGCGATGGCAGTTGCTCCCAGCGGGCGACCAGCGCGGGGAGAGGAGGCGGCATCGCGTGGCCGGAGCCGGTGCAGGTGGTGATGCGGCGGTGCGCTGTGTTCTTCGCTGAAAGAATGCGCTGAGCACGCAGGGCTGGCCGCTCATTGATCGACGGAAAGAGCTGGAGAATGTGATTGGCGGTGTCGAGCATTTCGCGATCGGCACCCTTTTCGTTTTCCGGCAACGTAGCGAAGGCAATGTTGGCAACAGTGTGGGCGAGATAATCGGCGGCGATCCGATACTCACCGAGCGCAAAAGCGGTACGCCCGGCGCCCTCGACGGCAGCGAGGGGCGCGGAACGGCGAGCGGCGAGGGATCGATAGATTCCGAGGGCATTTTGCTGGTCGTTGGCCCGCTCCATCTGGCCGGCAATTTCAATCTTGATGGTGGCATCGTCGGGTGCATTACCGGCGGCGATGAGCAACTGGAGCCGGGCATCGGAATCCTTGTGGCGCGAGAGCAGGTAGTTGGCCAGTTCCAGGCGAATTTCGCGCCGGCGGTCGTAGCCGTTACCTTGCCATGTGCCGTCGAGGGCGGCCTGATAATCCAGCACGGCCTGGGTCTCATTGCCCTGGCGCGCGGCCAACTGGGCGAGCTGCAGGTTAATCATGCCGTCGCCAGGAGTGGATTCCCGGAGGGTATTGAAGTAGGCCGTTGCTTCGGTGGTTCGGCCCGCGTCGGCGAGCGCGGTGGCCAGCTCAATTTCGGTTTCGGTGTTCGGGACGTAGGCCAGCGCGGAGCGAAGGGCGTCAATGGCTTCTTTGGGACGGCCCGCGCGGAGAGCCTGCTCGCCGCGGACTTTCCATCTTTGACCCAGTTCGACGCGGTGATTCTCAAACGAGCGGTAAAGCAGCAGGGTGAGCGCGAAAATGACGACGGTGAAGAGGAAAAGAGTGAGCAGCGAAAGCGCATCTCGCAGAATGAGATTGCGCCTGGCTACTCTTTCTTCCGGTGTGAGCACGGAGCCCGCGTGGAGGGTCGTCATCGTTGCGTAATCTCTATTATTGCTGGATTTAGGCATCTATACCCACTTCTAGTGGGATGCCTGAAATTTCCCATTGACCAGGCGGGGAGTTAGCATCAAATGGCAAGCCTGGGGCGGAGAATGACTCTCGAAGAAAAGCAAGGTGCGCTGGAAGAGCGGCTGCGGGCGCTGGGCAGCGTGATTGTGGCCTATTCCGGCGGGGTGGACTCGGCCTATCTGGCCTGGGCAGCGCACCGCGCCCTGGGCGACGGGATGCTGGCCGCACTGGCGGATTCGGCTTCGCTGGCGCGCAGTCATTATCGCGATGCGATTGATTTTGCGGAGGAACATGAGATTTCGCTGCTGGTGCTGCCGACCCACGAGCTGGAGCACGAGGATTACGCGAAAAATGAGTCGGACCGGTGCTTCCACTGCAAAGACGAGCTTTTTACGGTGCTGGAAACGGAGCGTGCGCGGCGGGGCATGGCGGCTGTGGCCTATGGGCTGAATCTCGATGACGGGAAGGATTTTCGCCCTGGGCAGCGCGCTGCGGCCGAGCATCATGTGGCGGCTCCGCTGGCGGATGCCGGAATGACCAAGGCGGATATTCGGGCGCTGGCGCTGGCCGCCGGGCTGCGGGTTTGGGATAAGCCGGCGTCGGCTTGTTTGTCGTCGCGGATTGAATATGGACGCCGCGTGACGACGGAAGCGCTGCGCCAGGTGGAAGACGCTGAGGAAGAATTACGGGCGTTGGGGCTGCGGCGGTTTCGCGTGCGGCACCATGGCAGCGTGGCGCGGGTGGAGATTGCCGAGGAGGAGATGGCGGCGGCGCTGGATGCGGCCTTCCTCCGCAAGATGGCGGCGGCGGTGCGGCGCGCCGGGTTTCCGTATGTAGCCGTCGACTGCGACGGCTACCGCTCCGGGTCAATGAACGAGTTGTTGCCGGCGGAGATGCTGGCGGTGCACACGCGGAATTCCTAGATATTGATATGACGATTGCGACGATTGAGTGTTTTGCCGGGATATCCGGAGACATGCTGCTGGGCGCGCTGGTTTCCGCGGGCGTGCCGGAGGCGCTGCTGCAGGAGGCGGCGCGAGCGCTGAACATCGGCGCAGAGCTGCGGGTGCGGACGGCGGAGCGGAGCGGGATTTCCGCGACCAAGGTGGACGTGCTGGAGCATGGGCAGATCGCGGAGTATGCGGCTGGCGGCCACACGCACAGCGATCACGACCACCATGAACACTCGCATCACGATGAGCACGGGCATACGCACTCGCACGAGCATGAACATGGGAACGAGCATGCGCATACGCACACGCATAGCCGGAACTGGCCGGAGATTCGTGCGCTGATTTCTGCTGCGGCGATTGCGCCGGAGGCGAAGCGGATTGCGCTGCGGGCGTTTGAGCTGCTGGCGCTGGCTGAGGCGAAGGTGCATGGCATCGGGCCGGAGGAAGTGCATTTTCACGAAGTGGGCGCGGTGGACACCATCGTCGACATTGTTTGCGGCGCGGTGGGCGCGGCTTCGCTGGGTGTGACGGAGTGGCGCTGCTCGGCGGTGAATGTGGGAAGCGGATTTGTGAATTGCGCGCATGGGCGGATGCCGGTGCCTGCTCCTGCGACGGCTGAATTGCTGCAGGGCGTGCCAGTGTATGCGTCGGGACCGCAGATGGAGCTGACCACGCCGACGGGCGCGGCGATGCTGCGGGCGCTCGAATGCCGATTCGACGCGGATGGGCCAATTGTTGTGACCCGCAATGGGTACGGCGCGGGGAATCGCAATCCTGAGGGATTTGCGAACGTGCTGCGGGTTTCGGTGGGGACTGGGGCGAAGAGCGCGGCGGGGAAGCAGATGTTTTCCGGGGATCGCGTGGTGGTTTTGGAATGTGCGCTGGACGATGCAACGCCGCAGGTGCTGGCGCATGCGATCGAACTGGCGCTGGAGCATGGCGCGCTGGATGCGATGGCGGCTCCGGTGACCATGAAAAAGGGCAGGCTGGGGACGCTGCTGACGGTTCTTGCCAGGCCGGAAGATGAAGAAGCGCTGGAGAAGCTGCTGTTTCGCGAGACGACGACGCTCGGCATTCGTCGACGCGAGGAAGAGCGCGTGATTCTGGATCGCGCGTTTGTCACGGTCGAGACACAATTCGGAAAGATTTGCGTGAAGATTGCTTCAGCGGCGGGCGAAACGATGAATGCGATGCCGGAGTATGAAGATTGCCGACGGGCCGCGCGGGAGCATGATGTTCCGCTGCGGACGGCGATGGAAGCGGCGCTGACGGCCTATGCGGAAGCGCAGGCGAAAGCATGACGCGCGAGACGATTCTGCAATTGCTGGAGAGCGTGCAGGCAGGCGACACGACGCCGGCATACGCGCTGCGCGAACTGGCGAAGCTGCCGTATGAGGATGCAGGGTTTGCGAGGATCGATCATCATCGCGCTCTGCGGCTGGGATTGCCCGAAGTGATTTACGCGGGGGGAAAGACGCCCGCGCAGGTGGCGGAGATTTTTGCGCGCATGGCTGCCGCGGGCAGCAGCGTGCTTGCCACGCGCGCCAGCGCCGAAGCGTATGCCGCTGTGCAGGCGCGCGTGCCGGAAGCCGTGTTTCACGAGCAGGCGCGGATCATTGGACTGAACAAGCCTGAGCCGGGCGAGCATGCAGGGCCGGTTGCTGTCATCTGCGCAGGGACCAGCGATCTGCCGGTTGCGGAAGAAGCTGCGGTGACGGCGGAGTATTTGGGGATCAGCGTATTGCGCATCGCGGACGTGGGCGTGGCCGGGCTGCATCGCATTCTGGCGGAACGCGAGACGCTGGGCGCAGTGCGGGCTGCGATTGTGTGCGCGGGCATGGAAGGCGCGCTGCCTAGCGTAGTCGGTGGGCTCGTTGCCGCTCCGGTGATTGCGGTTCCCACCAGCGTGGGCTACGGCGCTGCGTTTGGCGGGGTGGCGGCGCTGCTGGGGATGCTGAATTCCTGTTCGCCGAATGTGTGCGTGGTGAATATTGACAACGGATTTGGCGCGGCCTATGTGGCGGCGATGATGGTGCGCAGCCAGACGCGGGCGGCGGAGCCCGTTGCGCACAAGCCGGCCGCCGCGCATCGATAATCCTCAGACGATCAACAACACCTTGCCGGCTGGATGCTGATTCTCCGCGAAGTCCTGCGCCTGCGGCGCTTCTTCGAGTGGGAATTTTTTCGCGATGGGAATGGTGAACTCGCCGCGCGCGACGTCTTCGGCTAATTCATGGAGACGCGGAGCATCGGGCTGGGTCGAAATGGCGGAGACGTTGATGTTTTTGCCTTTGGCCGCTTCCGGCTCGCCGAGCACGGAGCCGAGCACGCCGCCGGGCTTGAGAGCGCCCAGCAATTTGGCGATGGTCGCGCCGTTGACGGTGTCGGCGATGGCGTCGAGGTCGCGGAGGGATGCGATTTCCTGATCGTCGTCGATCGCCACGACGCGCTCTGCGCCGAGCTTCTGCGCTTCATCGCGCTGGCTGGCGCGGACACCGGCGATGACGTGGGCTCCATGCTTGCGCGCTACATGAACTGCGGTGCGCCCCACGCCGCCTAAGGCTCCGGTGACAAGGATCGTCCAGCCGGGCTGGACTTTCACGGCGCGTTCGATGAGTTGCGAACCGGTGGTGAGCACCAGGGGCAGGGCCGCGGCCTGTTCAAAGCTGAGCTGGTCGGGGATAGGCGCGAGAATATCGGCGCGGACTGTGGTGAATTCTGCGTAGGTGCCGAAAGCCAGGGCCATCACGCGCATGCCTTTTTGGAAGCCGGTCACATCGCCGCCAACATTGACGACTTCACCGGCAAGATCGCGTCCGAGGATTGCTGGGAAGGTAAGGGGAAAGCGGCTGCGCGCGGCCCCGCTGCGCAGCTTCCAGTCGATGGGGTTGATGCTGGTGGCGCGGATGCGGACGCGCACTTCGCCGGGGCCGAACGGCGGTTCCGGCTGGTCGTTCACAAATTTCAACTGATTGATGTCGCCGTATTCATACAGGACAACAGCTTTCATAGCGGATTCTCCATTTGCTTAGATAGGATGAACCAATTCGGCGGCTCGTAGTATTCGAGGGGCGAAGCTGAAAATCAGACGCCGACTACTGTGCGCTTGGGCTTTTTCGAGAGTAGCCAGAGCATCCAGATCACGATGAAGAGCGAAGCCATGCCGGCGAGGCCGAGGATGCGGAGCACGGCCACGGTGTAGCGGCCCTGCGACGGCGAATAATTGCAACAGTAAAGCAGGATCAGGTCGCTGAGCGATCCGATGTGGTGGGTGCTGGCCTGGATGAGGGCGAGGCGCACGTCGCGGGACTGGTAATCGACGCCGAAGAGGTATTTCGACATGCGGCCGTCGGGCGTGGCGATCATGACCACGCTGGAGTGAGCGAACTGGTCCATTTTGCCGTCGGGGCCGGGCACGCGAACGTAGTGGAAGCCGGTGGCATCGGCGAGCGCGGTGATGGACGACTGCGGGCCGGTAAGGAAATGCACGGAGCCGGAGGCCGTGCTGGAAGCGTTCAGCATAGAGAGGAAGTGCTGTTTCTCCATGGCGGCGTTGGCTGGAGTGTCGGCCGGATCGATGCTGGTGACGACGACGTCGTACTGATTGCCAGCCTGGAAACCGCTCTCGCGCAGGGCTGTGGCCATGCCGTGGAGGACCTGTGGGCACAGCAGTTGGCAGTTGTAGTACATCAGCTCCATCATGACGGGCCGACTGTCATGGAAGTAGTCGCCGAGCTTCACATCGCGGCCGGTTTCGTCTTTGAAGGGCGCGTCGAGGGGCAGCGGATGGTTCAGATTTTGATTGATGCCGGCGTGCGTCTGCCAGTCTGGAACCTGCTGAGCGGTGGCTCCGACGGGCCGATCGGCGGAATACTGCGCGCGCGCGGAGGGCGCGAACACCCCAGGAACGAAGCTGAGAACAAGAACTAAGCCGGAAATGCGGAGGCGCATCACTCTTCAGGATACGCCGCCGCGGCCGGGGTTTATTCAGGATACGCCGCCGCGGCCGGGGTTTAGGGCAGGGGATGCAGGGTTACGGTTTTTCCGGTGTGGGCGGATTCGCGCGCAGCATCGAGGATTTGCATGACGATCACGTTGGTGTCGAGCGAGGTCAGGTCGCCGTCGGGATGCAGATCGCCGCGGACCACGGCGGCCAGGTAGTGCAGGGAAGTGTCCTCGGGCGCGGCGAGGGGCGGCGCGGTCAGAGTGTCATCCGGCGATGATTCGCTGAAGCGCTCGCGCAACTGGGTTGGATTGGTGGCGATCACGTAGCCTTTGGTGCCGTAGACTTCGGTGTCCTTGCGGCCAAAGGTCCAGTTCCACGAGGGCATGAGCACGGCCTGGGCGCTGGGATAGCGCAGGACGATGGTGGCGTCGTCGTCGACGTGGGGATAGATCTGCGGCTTGTCAGTTTGGGCGACGGCCGTGACGCTGATGGGCGCCTGGCCGTGCATGAACCAGGTCATGAGATCCGCGCCATAGCAGCCAAAGTCGTAGAGCGCGCCGGCGCCGTTCTGCGCGGGGTCGGTGAGCCATTGCAGAAATTCAGGCTGTACGCCGATTTCCTTCGGGCCCTGGTGGCCGTCGTGGATGACGACTTTGCGCAGATCGCCGAGGCGGCCCTGCTGCAGCAGATCGTAAACCGCGCGGTTGCCGGAGTACCACGTGGTTTCGTAGTTGACGAGCACCTGGATGTGGTGCTCGCGAGCGGCGCGGCGAATGGCGAGGGCGTCGTCGACGGAGAGGGTGAGCGGCTTCTCGACCATGACGTCGAGGCCATGGGCCGCGGCTTGCTCGATGATGTGGCGATGCTCGCCGATGGAGGTGTAGACCAGCAGCGCCTGCGGATGGCGCTCGGCCAGCATTGCGTCGAGGGTGGGATAGAAGAGCGCGTGATCGAGGTGATAGTGCTGTTCGTATTTCGCGCGGAGATCGGCGTTGGGATCGACGATGCCGACCAATTCAGCATCGTGCTGCAGCGGGAAGGCGTGGAGAAAGCCGGTGACGTGCCCGTGCTCGAGGCCAACGATGGCCACGCGAACGGGAGGCTGCTGGGCAAACATGGGGGTTGAGAGAAATCCAAGGATGGCGGCGATGGAGCAACAGAGGGAGCGTGTCAACCGAATATCCATACCCGCCATGTTACCGCCGTGAGCGGCTTCGCTGCCGGGCGTTGCACCCCTTCCAGGCTGGGTGTTACCGTGAGAATTCGACTCTTATAAGAAGGAAACCCAACTTACATGCAGACCAGCTATAACGGCGTTGCCCTGCCCGAGGGTGGCGAGGCGATCCAGTACGCCAACGGAAAATACACGATTCCCGATCATCCGATCATTCCATTCATTGAAGGCGACGGCACGGGCCGCGATATTTGGCGCGCCTCGCAGCGCGTTTTCGATGCTGCTGTGGAGAAGGCGTACGGCGGCAAGCGCGCGGTGAAATGGTTTGAGATTTATGCGGGCGAGAAGGCGTTTCGCGAGTTTAAGAACTGGCTGCCTGATGATTCGGTGAAAGCGGCAACGGATTTCCGCGTTTCGATCAAGGGGCCGCTGACGACGCCGGTGGGTGGAGGCATTCGCTCGCTGAATGTGGCGCTGCGGCAGATCATGGACCTCTACGCGTGCGTGCGTCCGGTAAAGTACTACGCCGGCGTGCCCAGCCCGGTGAAGCGGCCGGAGAAGCTCGACGTGGTGATCTTCCGCGAGAACACGGAAGACGTGTACGCGGGCATCGAGTTCAAAGAAGGCACGCCCGAAGTGAAAAAGCTGATCAGCTTTCTGAACGACGAGATGCTGAAGGGCGGCAAGAAGAAGGTTCGCGAAGATTCCGGCGTGGGCATTAAGCCGATTTCGATTACGGGCACGAAGCGGCTGGTGCGGTATGCGATTCGCCACGCCATCGATACGGGGCGCAAATCGGTGACGCTGGTGCACAAGGGAAATATTCAGAAGTTCACCGAAGGCGCGTTTCGCGAGTGGGGCTACGAGGTCGCGGTAGAGGAATTCCGCGGCGATGTGGTGACGGAGCGCGAGAGCTGGATTCTGGGCAACATTGAAGCGCATCCGGGGCTGACGGTGGAACAGAATGCGGCGATGATCGAGCCGGGCCTGGAGTTTGGCAACGAGGAATTCCGCAAGGGTTTGTACGCGGAGATTCAGGGCGTGATTGACGCCATCGGCAAGACGCATGGCAACGGGCAGTGGAAGAAGAAGGTGCTGATCAACGACCGCATCGCGGATTCGATTTTTCAGCAGGTGATCATCCGGCCGGAGGAGTACAGAATTCTGGCTTGCCCGAATCTGAATGGCGACTATATTTCGGACGCCTGCGCGGCGCAGGTGGGCGGGCTGGGCATTGCGCCCGGCGCGAACATCGGCGATGGCTACGCGGTGTTTGAGGCGACGCACGGCACCGCTCCGAAGTATGCGGACAAGGACGTGATCAATCCGGGATCGGTGATGCTGTCGGGCGTGATGATGTTCGAGTTCCTGGGCTGGCACGAAGCGGCGAAGTTGATCGAGACGTCGCTGGAGAAGACGATCCAGCAGAAATATGTGACCTACGATTTCGAGCGGCAGATGCAGGGCGCGACCAAGGCGAAGACCAGCGAGTTCGCGACCAGGATGATCGAGAACATGTAAACGAAATGCGGAAAAGCAGATCCCTCCGCTACGCGCTACGCGCTCCGGTCGGGATGACAAGTTGATTGAATAAGGAGATGGAATGCGGAAGAAGGTAACGATTGTAGGGGCGGGGAATGTGGGCGCGACGGCGGCTCACTGGATTGCGTCGAAGGAATTGGCCGACGTGGTGCTGATCGACGTGGTCGAAGGCGTGCCGCAGGGCAAAGGGCTCGATCTGCTGGAAGCGATGCCGATTGAGAAGCGGGACTGTCACATTATCGGCACGAACGATTATGCGGACACGGCGGATTCCGACATTGTGGTGATCACGGCGGGCATTCCGCGCAAGCCGGGCATGAGCCGCGACGATCTGCTGCAGACGAATTACAAGATTATGTCGGACGTGGTGGGCAAGGTTACAGCGCACTCGCCGAACTGCATTTTGATTATTGTTTCGAATCCGCTGGATGCGATGGCGCAGGCGGCGTTCCGGCAGGCGAAGTTCAATCGCGAGCGGGTGATTGGCATGGCGGGCGTGCTGGATTCAGCGCGTTTCCGGACGTTTATTGCCGACGAGTTGAAGGTTTCCGTGGAGAACGTGACGGCGTTTGTGCTGGGCGGTCATGGCGACACGATGGTTCCCTTGCCGCGGTATTCGACGGTTGCGGGCATTCCGATCACCGAGCTGATTGCGAAGGACCGGCTCGATGCGATTGTGCAGCGGACGCGCGATGGCGGCGCAGAGATCGTGAAGTATCTCAAGACGGGCAGCGCATACTACGCGCCTTCGGCGGCGACGGTGGAGATGGTTGAAGCCATTCTGAAGGACAAGAAGAAGATTTTGCCCTGCGCGGCGTATCTCGAAGGCGAGTACGGCATCCGCGGGTACTACATTGGCGTGCCGTGCAAGCTGGGTACGCGGGGCATCGAGCAGATTATCGAGATCAAGCTGACGCCCGAGGAAGACGCGGCGCTGAAGAAGAGCGCGGCCGCGGTGGAAGAGTTGTGCGCCGTGATTGGCGTTTAGGCAGCAACGATAAATCAGGAAAAACGGTCAGCAGGCGTCCGGAAATGGGCGCCTGCTGGCCGCTAATCGCGGGCGCGCAGGAAGGCGATGACGTGGTCGGCTTCGACCACCCCGACGAGACGGTCGGATCTGTCGATAACGGGCAGCGCGCGCAAATTGTATTTGTCGAATAGTTCAGCAACGTCGTTCTGATGCTGATCGGCGCGGATACAGATGAAGCGCGGGTCGGCGAGCACTTCAAGGCGCGTTTCGGGGCGGGCGAGCACGAGGCGCGCCAGCGGAACGACGCCGTGCAGCACTTCAGCCTCGTCGACCAGATAAATCTCCGTAATCGTTTCGGGGTCGCCCTCGAAGCCGCGCAGCGCGCGAATGCCATCGGCGACCACGGCGGTGCGGGGCAGCGAGACGTACTCGGTGGTCATGCGGCCGGCAGCGGAGTTTTCGCGGAACTCGAGGAGCTCCTTCACTTCCTCTCGCTCCTCGGGATTCATCTCCTCGAGGATGGCCTCGGACCGCTCATCGGGCAGTTCACCGAGGAGGTCGGCGGCGGCGGAGGGGTCCATCTCCTCCACAATGCCGGCTGCGGTTTCCGAGTCGAGGGCCTGCACGAGGGATTTCTGCAGACGCGGCTCGACTTCTTCCAGGGTTTCGGCGGCGACTTCTTCGTCCAGAGTGCGCAGCACGGCTTCGCGCTCGGCGGGAGCCAGGTCTTCGAGGATGTCGGCGATGTCGGAGGGGTGGAGCTGGGCCAGGCGCTCGTGTTCGATTTTGAGCTTGACGCGGCGGGCCGGGTCCACCTCGATCATGTCGACGAAATTCCATGGAATCACGCGGGGCTTCAGCCGATGGACCAGGCTATCCAGGGTGCGCCTGGGCATGGTGCCGCTGAGCAGACGGCGTACGGCGCCGCGCATGCCCACTTCGACTTCGGCGACGCAAAGCTGTTCCGGAGCATTGGTTTCGGGCAGCCAGCGCAGATTCACATCGTTGACGCGGACCACTTTACGGCCGTGGACATCGATAATTTGGCGGTCGAGCAGGTCCTGGCGGAGGAAGATGAAGTTTTCGTCGCCGCGGAGCGGGTTCAGCACGGCGTCGTTGCGCAATTCGAGCGCGCCGCTGGGGGTCCAGCGCACATCCTTTGCGGCGACGATCTCCAGTCCTTTGCGGGTTTTGAGCACGAGGCCGGCGACGCGGCCGGCATCGGCGCCGGTGCCGACGGCCACATCTTTCAGGCGGCCGCGCAGGCGCCCGCGGGTGCTGGTAATCGGGGTGCCGAGGATGGACGTAAGTGTTTGGGAAACGGGCCCATCATTCATGGCGGCGATTCGTTGCCGTGGCACATGGGCTGCGGCCCGGAGCCTCCTCTGGCGGCTTGTTTGGAAGGATCAGCCGCAACAGAGTCGTTTCGGAGGGACGCTGCGCTTGTGGAAACGGTCTCGGCATGAGTGTATCAGTCCGGTTTCCCCGTCCGGGCAGCAAGTACGCGTTACACAGGATCCCATTGGGGAAGCCAAGTCCATTGACTCGATGGCCGATGCGACATACACTCAGCGCTGGGCGCGTCGGCGAGCGGTAAGCCGTATCCGCTGGCCGCCTGCGAGTCCTCTCACCCTTCATGGCATCAGGAACTACCCGGTACGCGCCGCACCCGGATCGTGTGAAGCTGGTTGTCGCTTCCTCGGTCATGCTCACCTTTATTTCTTTTTGGCGAGCGGCGGCCGTGGTGCTCAACGACCTGGGATCATCGGCCTTCTACGCCGGCGGCATCGCCGAACAGGCGGTGGGCAAGGCGGCTCCGTGGTTCATTCTCGGGGTGATGCTTTTCTCCTTCGCGGTGCGATCGGTATACGTCGAGAGTTGCTCGATGTTCACGCGCGGCGGGGTGTATCGCGTGGTCAAGGAGGCGCTAGGCGGGAACTTCGCCAAGCTGAGCGTCTCCGCGCTGATGTTCGATTACATCCTGACCGGCCCCATCTCCGGCGTGTCGGCGGGGCAGTATATCGTCGGCCTACTGAACGAGATGCTGGGCGTGGGCGCGGCTCGTGGATGGGTACCGGCGGGGATGACTGGGCTGGCCCACAACGGGCTGCCGGTGAACGAAGTGTCGGCGATTTTGGCCGCGATGGTCACCATCTACTACTGGTGGCAAAACCTGAAGGGCATTGAGGAGTCGACGGACAAGGCGCTGGCCGTGATGCAGGTGACTACCGTGATGGTGGTTCTGCTGCTGGGCTGGGGCTTCTTCACCGCCTTCCACATCCATGCCAAGCTGCCGCCGCTGCCGATTCCTTCGAATCTGCATTTCTCCAACGACGCACTGGGATTCCTGAGCGGCACGAAGCTGGCCAACATGCTGGGGATCTTCGGAATTCTGATGGCTTTCGGACATTCCGTTCTGGCCATGAGCGGCGAGGAAACGCTGGCCCAGGTCAATCGGGAGATCGAGCACCCGAAGCTGAAGAACCTGAAACGCGCGGCCATTGTTATTGCGATCTACAGCTTCATCTTCACCGGCATCGGGACCATGCTGGCGACGATGATTATTCCTGACAGCGTCCGGGTCAAGGTCTACTCCGACAATTTGATCGCCGGCATGGCGATGTACATGGTTGGACCGATGGCGCTGCGGATCATCTTCCGCATCTTCGTCGTGGTGGTCGGATTTTTGATTCTTTCCGGAGCCATCAACACCTCCATCATCGGCTCGTCGGGCGTGATGATGCGGGTGGCGGAAGATGGAGTTTTGACAGACTGGTTCCGCAAGCCGCATCGGCGGTTCGGGACCAGTTACCGCATCATTAATTTAGTGGCGGGGCTGCAGTTATTCACGATTGTGGTGAGCCGCGGCAATGTCATTATGCTGGGCGAGGCATATGCCTTCGGCGTGATCTGGAGTTTCACCTTCAACTCGCTGGCCATGCTGGTGCTGCGCTGGAAATACAAGGGTGAGCGGGGCTGGAAGGTTCCAGTCAACCTGCGCATCGGCAAGACCGAGATTCCGGTCGGATTGTTCTGCGTTTTTCTCACGCTTTTGATGGTGGCTCTCGTGAATCTGGCCACCAAGAGCGTTGCGACGGAGAGCGGCATTGTGTTCACGGCGGTGTTCTTCGCCATTTTCGCCATCTCTGAGCGCAGGAACGCCAGGCACCATCAGCTGACGCAGCAGCAGATGAAGGAACATTTCCAACTGGAGCAGCAGGACACCATTGGGCGTGAAGCGCTGCAGGTCAGGTCAGGCGGCGTGCTGGTGACGATGCGCGACCCGATCAATCCCTTCGCGCTGAAATGGGCGCTGGCGCGCACGAATGCGGATCAGCAGGACATTGTGGTGCTGACGGCCAGGATGGTGGGCGCGGGCGGTCCTGAGTTCCTCGAGAACCAGGTCTTCAGCGAGCACGAACAGATGCTGTTTACTAAAGCTGTGTCGGTCGCCGAGAGCTTTGGCAAACATATCTCGCTGTTGGTAGTGCCGGCAGGCGACATCTTCTCTGCACTGGTGCAGGCGGCTAACTCGCTGGAAGTTGCGGCGCTGGTTTCGGGCCTTTCCACGCGTATGTCGGCGCAGGATCAGGCATTCCACGTGGGCCAGGCGTGGGAATCATTGCCCGAGCCAAAACGGCAATTCACCTTCTATGTAATCATGCCCAGCGGCGAGTCGGAGGCCTTCCACATTGGGCCGCACGCGCCTTCGCTGCGAGCGGAAGACGTGCAGTTGGTCCACCGGTTGTGGCTGAATCTGCGCCGCGATCCGGAGATGCAGGGGCTGCATCATACTGACATCGTGACTTATGCGCTGACCCGCATGGCCATGGACTACGCGCGAGATAAGCAGGAAACCCTGCGCGATCTGCGCCGGTTTACTCAGGACAGCGGGCGCGACGCTCCGCTGGGCATTACTTCGCGGGCGCCGGATCGCGAAGGGCGCTCCATTCCTGCGCCGAGGCCCTCAGCTGAAGACGATCAGCGGTAACTGATCCGCCACTTAGCTGCAGCCCATTTGTCAAGTTACTCCCCGCGAGATTAGTTTAAAAGATGTACGGCGGACAGGAAGGCATCCTTCCCTTGCGGGAACGGGACGGCTTTCCAATCCATCGAGCATGTCCAACGAGCATGGAGGATACGTGGAAGTTAAGCAGATTGTTTCAGAGCTAGAGCAGGAGATTGCCAGGCTGAAAGAGGCCCGTGCACTCCTGTCAGGTGAAGTTTCGACCACCCGGAAACGGGGCAGACCCGCGGGAAAGGCCAAGGCGCCGCATGTTGCGGCTCGCAAACGCCGCCTGAGCCCGGAAGGTCGAAAGCGTATTTCAGAAGCAATGACGCGCCGCTGGGCGGCCCGGCGCAAGACGAAAGCCCAGAAGCAGGCGAAAGCAGCGTAATTACAAATTGCGCAGGCGGACGCCACGACGTCCGCACTGCTCACTAAAGCGTCCGCTTGAAGAGCGGAGTAGCAATCGCCAAAGAAACGATCCCGAAGGCAAACAGAAACAAGATATCCGATTGAATTGCTGCCCAGCCGCCGTCCTTGATGAGGATGGCTTTTAGCCCGTGTACCGCGTAAGTGAAGGGATCGACAATCGCGATGGCACGCAGCCAGGGCGGGAACGCCGAAATGGGATAAATGGCGCCGCTGGGGAAAAACAGCAGCGTGTTCAGCACGCCGAACATGGCGCGCGGAACCAGCGGATCTTCGACGCGCACCATGAGCAGGAACATCATCCCGTTGAACGCGATCGATGTCGCCACGATGAGCAGGGCGAGTTGCAGAATAGCGGCGGGGTGAAAGATAACTCCGAGGCCGGCCAGCAGCGATCCAATCACCGTGAGACTCACGCCGGACAGCACGGCCTTGAGCGCACCGGCCACGTTGAGGCCCATCACCAGTTCCAGACGCGTAATAGGAGTTACCAGATACCCCTCGTGCACGCCGCGCGCTTTGTCGTCGATGTATAACATGCCGCCGCCGATCATGACGGAGATATACATGGCGAGCGCGATGGAGCCGGAGAGCAGGAATTTCATGTATTCGATGTAGGGATACAGCTCGACGATATCGAGGGAGATGGCACTGACTACTTTGGGCTGGACCACGGGCGCGTTGAGCGCATCAACCAGCGACTGCATTTCCGTTTCAATGCTGCCGCTGACGAACTGATCGGAGTTATCGACCACCAGACCAATACGCGGCGATTCGCCGGCGAGCACTCTCCGGGAATATTGCGCGGGGATCACGACAGCGGCGTCGATCTTGCCGGTGCGTACGTCGTCGCGCGCCTGCTCCTCGTTGTCATAGGCGACGGTGTCGAAGGTGCGAATGTTGACAGCGACGGCGGCGAAGGCCTCGCGGATTTTGACTGCTTCCTCGCCGTGATCGTAGTCCACCACGCCCATGCGGGCGTTGGTGACTTTGCCGCCGAAGGCGTTGCCCAAAATCACCAGCTGCACCAGAGGCAGCGTCATCGCCATGAGCATGAGCGCGGGCGAGCGGAAGAATTTCCGCATTTCGCGTTCGACAATGGCCATCATTCGGTTCATGGTTGTAACCCCGGACGCTGCGGCATCATGAAGCCGAGCGCTTTCACCTGCTCATCGCGGAGCTGTCGACCTGTGTAGTAGACAAAAACGTCGTCGAGTGTCGTGTTCTGCACGCTGAGCGCGTCGATTGGGTCCTGGGTGGTTAGCGCCAATTCCACCAGCTGCGTGGTGGTCTGTGGGCCGTTCGACGTCATCACGCGATAGGCGCCGGTGCCGTGCGTTTCCACACCGGTGACGCCGATCAGCTTTTCGAGGCGAGCCTGGCGCTCGGGAACTTCGCCTTTGAAGTGGACTTCCACCACGCTGCTGCCGGGAACACTGTTCTTCAGGCCCATAGGCGTATCGAGCGCCACCAGTTTGCCGTGGTCGATGATGGCGATGCGGTCGCAGAGATTGTCGGCCTCATCCATGTAATGGGTCGTGATGAGGATGGTCAGCTTCAGGCTCGCGCGCAGGCGGTCCAGCATCTCCCAAACCGCGACGCGGGAGACGGGATCGAGGCCGGTGGTTGGCTCATCGAGGAAGAAGATACGGGGGCTGTGCACGAGGCCGCGCGCGATTTCGAGACGCCGCCGCATGCCACCCGAGAGCGTCTTGGTTTGCGCCTGGCGCCACTTCGTGAGGTCGACGGCTTCCAGCAGCTCGGCAATGTTGTGCTCGCGCTGGACGCGGGGAACGCCGTAGAGCTTCGCGTAGATGGAGAGGTTTTCTTCGACAGTGAGATCGATATCGCTGGTGAGCGCCTGGGGAATGACGCCGATGATGCGCCGCACCGCGTCCGGCTCGCGCGAAACGTCGTGGCCGGCGATGACCGCTTTGCCCCCGGTGACCGGGATCAGCGTGGTCATCATGCGAATGAGCGTGGATTTGCCGGCTCCGTTCGGCCCCAGCAGGCCGAAGATTTCGCCGTCGGCCACGTCGAACGTAATGCCTTTCACGGCTTCAAACGTGCCGTAACGCTTGACGATGTCTTCGACCGCGATGGCCGGTCCCGGCGGACTCGCCGGTTTGGGGGCAGTCATTTGTTCACCATCTTGCTTTGCGGGACGTACACTTCCGCGACCATGCCGGGGACGTAGCGCATGCCTGGGTTGTCAATGAGCAGCTTGAGCTGGACCGTTTCAATGTCGCGCTTGCGGCGGCTCACGTCGCGCTGTGTGGCAAAGCCGGCCAAGGCTGCTTTGGCGATCACTTTGCCTGACAGGGCCGCACCGCTTGGCATGACCACCCGGAGTTGGTCGCCGAGTTGGACCCGGTCGGATTCAGTCTCGGGCAGCGGGGCGTAAACCCAGGTTTGCGAGAGATCGACGACGGTTACGATGGGCGTGGCCGGCGAGACCACCTCGCCCTGCAACGCGGCGCGCACGTTCACGATGCCGGTGACCGGCGAGAGCACCTGCGCGTAGCCGAGTTGCACCTGCGCCTGATTGAGAACCTCCTGCGCATTACGAACGTCGGAACGCGTGGCGTCCACGGTGGAAGCAGCGGCCTTCGCCTGGAAGAGATTGGCCTGCGCGGTGCGGACGGCCGCCTGCTGCGCGTCCACGTTCTCGCGCGCGGAGTCGACAGCGGCCTTCGCTGCGTTCAGGCTGGTCACCATATCGTCGCGAGTCTGCTCGCTCGAAACTCCGGCCTGTGCCAGCGCTACGGCGCGCTTGGTGTCCGCTTCCTGGTGCTCGTACTGCGCCTGGGCCTGAGCCAGCGAGGCCTGGGCGACGCGCAACTGGGCTTCGGCACCGGTGAGCTGGCTGGCCGTTTCACCCATCGTCTGCTGTTCGGTATAGCGCGACTCCGCCAGCTTGAACTGGTTGCTGTTCGCTTCGGCCTGTGCGGCGTTGCGGGCGTCGGCGAGATCCTGCGCCTCAATAGTGGCTACCAACTGGCCAGCGGTCACGTGGTCGCCTTCCTGCACAGCCAGCAATGCGATGCGGCCCTGGATGCGCGAGCTGATGACCACTTCATTCGCGTCGACGGTGCCGATTAGCTGCAGATCGGACGAGCGTTTGGTGGAGAAAAAATAGAAGCAGAGGGCGATGACGAAGAGCACGCCCATGATGATGAAGATTCGGTTGCGTGGTTTCATGCGGTCTTTCTCTCCGGCAGGGCAATTTCCGGCATCGGCACGGCGGCGAGCACGGCTTTGGCGATGCGCGCTCCGCGTCGGCGATCGGTGAAGATGGCCTGGCCGAGAAACTCGATCGCGGCGGAGCGGCGTTCGACAATGGCGATCGGGTCAAGCGGATTGAGGTTGGTGGTGAGGTGCACGACGGGCGCGCTCAGAAAGTAAAAAACATTTGCGCCGAGGGCCGAATACATCATCTGCATCCAGTCCACGGCGCACAGCTCTCCGGCCAGCATGCCCGCTTCGGCGGTCGCCTGAACGCGGGCGAACATGGGCTCGAAGGCCTTCTTCGCGATGATGCCCATGGCGTGGCCCTGCCCCTGGCGGAAGCGCATCATCTCCTGCTGCATGAGCGCCTGAAAGCCCTGCTGGCAGAGGATGCGATCAAAGTGCTGGAGCGCAAACCGAACCATGCGCTCGCCGGGGCTGCAATCGAGATCGAGGACGGCCAGCGCGTCTCCAGCGACTTTGCCGGCGACTTCTTCGAGCGCCGCGGTGTAGAGCGCCTCTTTGTCGCGGAAATAGTAGTAGAGCAGGGCCTTGTTGACGGCAGCAGCGCTGGCGATGGCGCCAGTGCGTGCTCCGGCGAGGCCGTGTTCGCTGAACTCGCGAATGGCGGCCTGGAGGATCTTTTTGCGGGTTTGGTCAGCGCGAAGCTGGTGTCGAATGGATTGCATTTGATTAACCGGTTAGTTAAATAAGTACACCGACTCGGGAAGGAGCGCAAGATTACCTACTAAAAATTCAAAGAAAAGTGTTGCAATGTACTAGTGAGATAGTGCATTATCATCTCCATGAGGCAATCTTCCATGATTTCGACACAGGGTTTTGCCTTCCGGCTCGACGCGCACAGCGGCGTCCCGGTCTACCGGCAGCTGATCGATCAGGTTCTGGGCGCGGTGGCTACCAGCGCGCTGCGAACCGGGGACCAACTGCCGACCGTTCGCCAGGTCGCGGTGGATTTGGCGATCAACCCCAACACGGTGATGCGGGCGTACCGGGAGATGGAGATTCGCGGCATTCTCGACACGCAGCAGGGCGCGGGCACATTTATTGCGGAGCAGCCGGCTCCGGCGCCGAAGGAAGAGCGGGAGCGGCAACTGGTGCAGCTGACGGATGAGTTTGTGGCGCGAGGCGGGCTGCTGGGCTTTACGCTGGCGGATTTGCAGCAGAGGTTGCGGGCGATGGAAGAGGACGCAGGAACCAGGAGGAAATTATGAAGGTGAGAAAGCAATTCAGCACGGTTGGGATCGCTGTCGCGATGGTCTGCATTTTTTGCGGCATGTTCGCGACCAAACTTACGAATAGCCCGGCGTTTGCGGTTGTGGGCGCGCTGGCGGGACTGTATTTTCTGTTCGCCATCAAGGTCGTCGATCAGTGGGAGAAGGTGGCGCTGCTGCGTTTCGGGCGCTATCGCGGATTGCGCGGGCCGGGTGTCTTTCTGATCGTGCCGGTGATGGATTCGCTGAGCAAGTATGTGGATCAGCGGGTGCGGGTGACCACGGTGAGCGCGGAGTCGGCGCTGACGCGGGACACGGTGCCGGTGAATGTGGACGCGATTATTTTCTGGCTGGTGTGGAACGCGGAGAAATCGATTCTCGAGGTTGAGGACTTTATGCAGGCCATCAGCATGGGATCGCAGACGGCGCTGCGCGAATCGATTGGCCGCCACCAGCTCGCGGAAATGATCACCGAGCGCGAGACGCTGGGGCACGAGCTGCAGAAAATTCTGGATGAGAAGACGACGCCGTGGGGCATCACCGTGCAGTCGGTGGAGATACGCGACGTGCGTATTCCGCAGGCGCTCGAAAATGCGATGTCGCAGCAGGCGCAGGCGGAGCGGGAGCGGCAGGCGCGCGTGATTCTGGGCGAGGCGGAAGTGCAGGTGTCGCAGCAATTCGCGCAGGCGGCCAGCGTCTACGAGGAGAATCCGGGAGCGCTGCATTTGCGCGGCATGAACATGCTGTACGAGGCGATCCGCGAAAAGGGCGCGATGGTGATTGTGCCTTCGAGCGCGGTCGAGACGATGGGGCTGGGTGGAACGCTGGCGACTGCTTCAATTGCGAAGCAGCAGTAACGAGGAGGGTAGCCATGCAGGGCAAAATTCTTGGGTATTTTTTGATCGCGGCGCTGGATTTTAGTGCGGTGATGGGAACGGTGGACCACGCGCACATGGCGCATGCGGCTGCCGCGTCGACGGCACCGGCCGCGCAGATGGTGACGGTCGAGCCAGGAGTGCAGCTGGAAGTGCTGGACTGGGGCGGTCCAGCACATGCGCGGGCGCTGGTATTCCTAGCAGGGTTGGGCGATACGGCGCACGTGTACGACAACTTCGCGCCGCAGTTTACGGCGAAGTATCACGTCTACGGGATTACGCGGCGGGGATTTGGTAATTCGAGCAAGCCGGAGCCGACGGATGCGAATTATTCGGCGGACCGGCTGGGTGAGGACGTGGTTGCGGCAATCGATGCGCTCAAACTGGATCGCCCTGTGCTCGCCGGGCACTCGATCGCCGGTGAAGAATTGAGCTGGATCGGCAACCACGATCCGAAGAGGGTCGCGGGATTGATCTATCTCGACGCGGACTGGGCTCCTGGCTTCTACGACACAGCGCGCGGCGACAACTGGATCGACATGCTCGACGTCCGGCATCGCATTGAGGCGCTGCGCGCGGGAGCGATGTATGACACGGCCTACCGCGAGGGTCTGATCGCAGCCACCGATCGGCTGAGCAGCGATCTGCACACCGATGCGGCACGTTTTGCGGCTCTGCCGAATCAGCCCGCTCCGCCCGCTCCTGCGCCGATTCCGCTTGCGGTGCTGTTCGGAGAAGAGAAGTTCACGGGCGTTCAAACGGCGGCGATGGATATTGTGGCGTGTCCGCACGACATGTCGCCGATGTTTCGCGGTCCGCTGGAGCACGATGTGGCTGCGCAGAAGGCCATGGAGGCTGACGATTTCGAGCATTGCATGGCGCAGTCAACCGCGTTTGGTGCAGCAATGCCGTGGGCGCCCGTGGTGCGCATTGCGAATGGGAACCATCATGTGTTCGTGTCGAATCCGGAGACGGTGACGCGGGCGATGAATGACTTTCTGGCGAAGCTGCCGTAGCTTCAGTGGCCGTGGCCGAGCGGGCGGTCGCTGCCTTCGACGGGCGGGACTTTGGGCTGTTTGTCGGCGTGGCGGCCCATCATGAGCATGCAGACTCCGAAGGCGAGCATGACCAGGCCCCAGACGAGGTTAATGTCCATGCCCGCGGAGCGTTCGTAGATTGCGCTGCCGTGCGTGACCGCCCCGTACAGGGTGAGGATGAAGCCGACAATGGTGAACATCAGGCCCATCGGGACGCGGAGATCGAGACTCATTGGGGTTCTCCTCTAGCGGAAGATGATGTTCAGGGTGACGCCCATCGCGATCAAAATGACGGCGATGACGCTGGGTTTGGCATACCACGCCATGTGGTGCTCGACCGGTTTGGGCGTGAGCGAGTAAACCAATCCGACGAGCTCCTTCTCCGGACGCGGCTTGGTGACCAGGCTGATGGCAGCGGCGAGAACGAAGTTAATGCCGAAGGCGAAGATGGCCTGCCAGTAATCCAGAGCCATCTGGCTGGGATAGGTGTGGACGACGTTGATCCAGCCGCCGTGCACGCCGGGGCTGGCTCCGGCGGAGATGGTGAGTCCGTGGTGCAGCAGCGCGGCACACGTGCCGGTCGCCAGGCCAATGAAGGCGGCATGCCCGGTGGTTCGCTTCCAGAACATGCCCAGCAGGAACGTCGCGAAGAGCGGGGCGTTCACGATGGAGAAGACCAGCTGCAGCGTGTCCATGATGTTGTTGAAGCCCATCACGACGTAGGCGGTCATCATAGAGATGAGGATGCCGACGACGGTGGTCCATCGGCCCATCTTTAAGTAGTGGGCGTCAGAAGCGCCTTTGTTGATGTAGGACTGGTAGATGTCGAAGGTCCAGACGGTGTTGAAGGCGGTGACGTTGCCGGCCATGCCGGACATGAAGCTGGCCAGCAGCGCGGTGAGGCCCAGACCGAGGATGCCGGTGGGGAAGTAGTGCAGCAGCATGTTGGGAATGGCGAGGTCGTAGTCGAGTATTGCGTGACCATCTGTATCGATCATGACCTTGCCCGTGACGGGATCGACCTTGGCGGGGATAAGGCCGCGGCCGACAGGATCGGTGGAAGCGGAGGCAACCGTGCCAGGAGTCGCGGTGTGCGTCATCACGTGCTGCTGGACGGCCGGCGTAGCGATGGCGATGAGACCCGGAAGAATGACCAGCGCGGGGAAAAACATTTTGGGAAGCGCGGCGATAAGCGGGACGCGGCGCGCGGATTCTTCGGAGTTGGCGGCCATGGCGGTCTGGATCACGAGGAAGTCCGTGCACCAGTAGCCGAAGGAGAGCACGAAGCCGAGGCCTGCGACCAGACCGAACCAGTCCACGCCCAGCGGATTGGTAGTGGCGTGGCCCATGCCCTGCCACGAATGTAAATACGCTGCGGGAACCGCCTGCTTCAGTCCATTCCATCCGCCAATATTTTTGAGGCCCACCCACACCAGCGGCAGGAAGCCCGCAACGATGAGGAAGAACTGGAGAACTTCGTTATAGATGGCGCTGGTCAATCCGCCGAGGAAGATGTAGCAGAGCACGATGAGTGCGGAGAGGAGTATGGCGAAGTGGAAGATCCAGTCAACGGGAAGGCCGAGCGAGCGAAAGAGGCCGTCGAAGACATGGAGCGTCTGGATGAGTCGCGCCATGGCATACATGGAAATGCCGGAGGAAAAGACGGTCATCACGGCGAAGGAACAGGCGTTCCAGGCGCGCGTCTTTTCGTCGAAGCGCAGGCGCAGAAATTCCGGCACGGAGCGGGCGCGGGAGCCGTAATAGAACGGCATCATGAAGACGCCGACGAAGCACATCGCGGGGATGGCGCCGATCCAGTAGAAGTGGCTGGTGACGATGCCGTACTTGGCGCCGGATGCGCCCATGCCGATGACTTCCTGGGCGCCGAGGTTGGCGGAGATGAAGGCCAGGCCGCAGATCCACGCAGGAAGGGAACGGCCGGCCTGCAGGTAATCTTTGCTGGTTTTCATGAATCGCTTGAGTGCAAAGCCGATGCCCAGCACAAAAACGAAATACAGAAGCATGATGAGCCAGTCGACGTAGGTCAGGTTCAAAGCGCGGTTCGTCCTTCCCGGGAAAGGCGGTGAGCGTCGAGGGCCAATGTACACGCTTGCATCGGGCAAGTCCAGGTGGCGAGCGGATGTTCGTGGCCTGGGGCGTCGGCACTTGAAATGTCCGTGTCGGCGGCATTGCGGCCACAAGCTCCTGTGTATGATTCGGAGTGACGTGAAACGGGAGAACGCTTATGGCAAGAGACATCATCCGAACGCCGAATGCTCCATCTCCACCGCCGACGTACAGCCAGGCGGTACGGGCAGCGGGTCTTGTTTTCGTCTCAGGTACGAGTCCGCACGATCCAGGCACCGGGAAGATTGTCGGGGACACGATCCAGGAGCAGACCAGGCAGTGCCTGAAGAATGTGTCTGCCATTCTCCAGGCCGCAGGCAGTTCCCTCGACCGAGTCGTGAGTGCCACGGTCATCCTTCTGGAGGAGGCGGACTTCGCGGGAATGAATGAAGAGTGGGTCAAGTGGTTCCCGGCGAACCCGCCTGCGCGTCAAGGCGCGAAGCTCCCTGTTCGTATACCCGGCATGAGAGTGTCGATCGCGGCCATTGCCGAAGCGTGAGAGAGAGCGCTCCGTGATCGGTCCGCTCGATGACCTGTACCAAACACGCACGGACCGTGATCGGATGGGGTCCATCCGTGACGAATGGAATCTTCTGCTGTTGCAGCGCGATTTGGAGCGCCTCATCAGCGAAGGTCTTATCGAGCGCGTGACCAATATGCGCGAAATACCCCCTAACTCCCGTGAGAAAACCTGGTACCAAGAGAGCGGCACAGGAAATCTGTATGTGTACGTCGCCGCTTGTGAGCGGGGCGCTCCCGAATTTCGACGACACTCGGAACCGGCTCCTCATGGTGGGTCGGACATGGTCCAGTAGCCTTCGTTATGCGTGGATTACCGGCGATACGGACATTTCGCGCTGGCGGCTTGTGCTTCATGCCGGCGGAGCTTGTCCTTCCGGCAAATGACAACCGCAGGTCCTTCCTCTTCGCGTCACGATGACAGCCCTCTTAGAGCGACTGGACGGGAATCAGCGTGAGGTCGTCGACCAACCCAATTTCCTTCTGAACGAAGGGCTCGGCGTAGCGAACGCCGGCGAGCAGGCCGTAGTGGCGGGCTTCAGCGAAGGTTCGCTCGCGAATTTCTTCTTCGGGGACGAAGAGGCCGGCGCCCGCGGTCTGATTCGCGTACTGCGATTGGTAGGCCATCAATGCGCGATGACGATCTTCGATGAACGGCGTGATGTCGACCACGAAGCTGGGGCGAACATCGGCATACAGGCTGGCGTAGAGGATCTTGTAGGGGCGGTGAGGCGCGGTTCCGGTTTCGACCTTGGCGAGTCCGGAGAGAAAGCATGCTTCGTAGCCAACGGTGGAGGTGGTGTAGTGGTCGGGGTGGCGGCCGGTCCAGTAGGGAAGAATGACCACGCGCGGGCGAACGCGGCGCAGAACCTCGACGATCTTCAGCCGGTTTTCCCAGGTGTTTTCCACGCGTCCGTCGGGAATGCCGAGAGCTTCGCGCCAGCCTGCTCCGAGGATGCGCGCGGCTGCAGCGGCTTCGGCTGCGCGTTCCGCTGCTGAGCCGCGGGTGCCCGCCTCTCCCTGAGTCAGGTCAAGAATGGCGGTGGGAACGCCGATGGAGCGCATGCGGAGCAGAGTTCCGCCGCAGGTTTGCTCCACGTCGTCGCGATGCGCGGCGATGGCCAGCACTTCAGCCAGGGGATTGGGGGCGTTCGGCGGTTCGGTCACGCGGATACCCGGCTAGTAGTCGGTGTTATCGCCGTCGGTTGCAGCGTCCATGTAGGCGCAATCGATCGCGGTGCCGGCGATGGTCACGTTGGAGTTGTCGAGCGCGGACATGTCGGTGGTTTTGTAGATATAAATCTGGCCGCCTTCGGTGGTGTAGACCTTGTGCAATCCGGTGACCGCGGCAATGCCGGTGCCGTCCCCCTGATAGGGGCCGACGGTGACCGTGTTGGTGGAGGTATTGAACATGGTCATACAACCGAATTGAATGTCCGCTCCGGCCTGTGACTGCGCATAGCGCACGCCGTTGTTGCAGTGCGAGGAACCGATCCACAGGGTGTCGTCATCCGCGAGCACCATGCGGTTATGCGTGCCGTCACTGATGGAATAGGTGCCGGTAATGGTGTTGGCTGGAGTGTTCAGGACGGTGAGGAACCCTTCGTACAATCCGCTGGACTGCATTTGTTGGCCAGTGACGTAGAGCGTATTGCCACTAAAGAGGGCGTTCGTCGACCCGTTGGGAATGGCGATGTTGCTTTGCGCGACGAGCGCGATGCCGCTCGCGCCGTAGCTGCCGGTATTGAGCGACGCCGCGGTGATCGGAATGGTCGTCAGCCCAGCGGTCGTGCCGCCGCATTCCGGACCGCAGTTGACCACATACGCGGTCGAGCCATCGGGCGAGAAGATCGCCTTGATGGGGTGGTCGAAGCTGGCGGAAGGACCAGTGCTGACCGGGAAGACGCACCAGGTGGGCAGCTTCTGGGGTTCGCAATCCTGCGCGCCCATGAAGTTGGGGTTGTTGATGGCAGCAGCCTGCTGGGTGGCATTGAGCTGCACGATGCTGTACACCGCAAAGCTGTTGGGTGTAGCCACATTGACGGTTTGGTTGGGCGCCTGGGTGGCGTCCTCGATAAACACCAGCGCAACCGTTCCGCCCGCGTTGACCGAGACGCCGTAGGCATTCGCCAAGTTGAGTGTGAGTGCAGCGCCCTTGTCCCGATTCGTGACGCTGATGACGTGGGACGCTGGATTGCCGGCGTAGACGTAACCGAAGTCCCGGCTGATGAAGATGTCGTTGTAGGGGCTGCCCTCGGTGTTGGCGGAAAGGCTGCCGGGATTGGTGACAGATGCGCTGACCTTCTCGGACGCATAGCTGATCAGGCTGAGGCTGCCGTCGCCGGAGTTGTAGACAGCGCCGCCCTGCTCTTCCGGCATGTTCTGGATATCGAGCGGAAGCTTGCCCGAGTAACCGGAGATGAGGAGCTGACCGCCAGAGGCGTTGTAGGGGTGGCGGATGTCGTAAAAGGCGTCCATGAAGGGGAGCGCGCCCTCAGCGGTGCCGCTGGGGTACTGCTCAGCCACCAAAACGCGATTGATCACGCCGCTGGGGGGCAAAGTGCGCCCGGCAAAGTAAAAATTCTTGCCGCAAGAGCCGATGACGGTGCAGACGAGGAATACCGCGCTGAGAACGCCACAAAAATACAGGGAACTTCTCTTCTTCAAAATCTTAGAACCTCACCATTTGCATGGCTCAACGAGCTCGTGGGAAAGCCAAGTATATCAGGGCAGCAGGGCATCTTTCGAACCTGCGCGGGGAGCGGAACGGAGCCGAGCGCGCGGTGGGGTTCTGGAGCGCACCTGCCGAGCGCCTGGGTGTTGGACGCCCTGATAGCATAGAAGGATAGGATTTCCCCTGATGACAAGCCGCTTAGAGCAGATGTTCGGACACCGTACCGTCCTCGGCGACGGAGCCATGGGCACGTCCCTGTACTCCCGTGGTGTCTTCATCAATCGCTGTTACGACGAGCTGAATCTTTCGCAGCCAGACCTGGTCCGAGCCGTGCACGAGGAGTACCTCCAGGCCGGAGCGGAGATTGTCGAGACCAACACGTTCGGGGCCAATGCCTTCCGGCTGGAGCGGCCAGGGCTTCGCGACCGCGTGGCCGACATCAACAAGGCCGGCGTGCGCCTGGCGCGCCAGGCTGTTCAGCAACTGGCCGATAAGCAGGCAGGCACGGCGTATGTTGCCGGATCCATTGGGCCCTTGGGCGTGCTTCTGGAGCCGTTGGGCAAAACCGGGCTGGACGAGGCGCAGGCCGCATTTTTCGAGCAGATTTCGGCCCTGGCTGCAGGCGGTCCTGGAGTGGGCGCTGATCTGCTGATTATTGAGACGATGACCGCCCTGAATGAGGCGGAGCAGGCGGTGCTCGCGGCGCGGGCCGCCGCTCCTGACCTGCCGGTTATCGTGATGGTGACGGTCGACGAAGACGCGAACTGCCTGGATGGCAGCTCGGTTGAGGCGGCTGCCACCCGCATTGCTGCATGGGGCGTGGATGGGCTGGGCTGCAACTGCAGCGTTGGGCCGGCCACCGTTTTGACGGCGATTGAGCGCATGGCTTCCGCTACTACGGTGCCGCTGGTGGCGATGCCGAATGCCGGCATGCCACGTTCGGTGGACGGGCGCAATATTTATCTGTGCTCGCCGGAGTACATGGCCAGTTTTGCGCGCAAGTTTGTGAAGGCGGGCGCGCAGATTGTTGGCGGATGCTGCGGGACGACGCCGCAGCACATTCGCGCCATGAAGTCGGCGCTGCGCGCGGTGGACGCGCAGACTACCAGCCCTCGTGCCGCGGCGCGAACCGAGATTGTGACGGAGACGCCGCCGGCCGCGCTGGCAGAGCGCTCAAACCTGGGGCGGCTGGTGCAGGAGGGCCAGTTCGTCACCATGGTGGAGATTGTGCCGCCGCGCGGCATCGACTGTAGCAAAGAACTGGCTGGCGCGCAGATGCTGGCCAATCTCGGGATCCACGCCATCAATGTGCCGGATTCGCCGCGCGCCTCGGCGCGTATGAGCGCACAGAGCCTCTGCATTCAAATTCAGCAGAAGACCGGCATCGAAACAGTGCTGCACTACACCTGCCGCGACCGCAACGTTCTCAGCATTCAGAGCGACCTGCTGGGCGCGTCTTCGATCGGACTGAAAAATATTCTTTGCCTGACCGGCGATCCACCCAAGCTCGGCAATTATCCCGATGCCACCGCGGTGTATGACGTGGACGCCATCGGTCTGGTGAATCTGGTGCGCGGGCTGAACCATGGGCTCGATCTGGGCGGGAATTCCATTGGGGCTTCAACCGGGTTCACGATTTCCGTCGCGGCCAACCCTGGCGTTCCCGACCTCGACAATGAAGTTCGGCGATTCGCTTACAAGGTGGAAGCCGGCGCCGAGTACGCGATTACGCAGCCGGTCTTCGATATGCGGATTCTCGAGGCGTTCCTGAAGCGGATCGAGGGATTCCGGATCCCTGTGGTGGCCGGGATCTGGCCGCTGACCAGCGTGCGTAATGCCGAGTTCATGAAAAACGATCTGCGCGTGAGCGTGCCCGACGAGATACTGACGCGGATGGCGCGGGCTTCTACTCCCGATTTGGCACGCGCTGAAGGCATTCGTATCGCGCAGGAGATGCTGGCAGCTGCTCGGACTCTGGTGCAGGGTGTGCAGGTGAGCGCGCCGTTCGGACGGTATAGTTCCGCTGCCGAAATTCTGACCGAAGTACTGCCTCCGTCCCCTTTTGAAGAGAAGGCGGCGCCGGCCGCCAAAGCATTGAAAGAGGAGACGCGCGTTGGCCAGCTTTGAGGAGTCGCTGACGAAGCTCGAGGAGATTGTCGCGCAGCTTGAACGCGGCGATCTTCCCCTTGAGGATTCCGTGCTGATGTTTGAGGAAGGCTCACGCCTTTCCGCGGAGTGCCGCAAGCAGCTGGAACAGGCCGAGGGCAAAGTGGAGATGCTGGTGAAGCAGCGCGACGGGTCGGCGAAGCGGGAACCGTTCGGCGAGTAGTTTTTTCTAACGGATTGCGGGAATCTTCGCTGTCAGCCTGGTGCGCACAAATTCAACCACTTCGTCGGTGATGTAATCCGGGGGCGCAAGGGCGAAGTGCGGCTTGCCTGCGGTGAGGGCCTGATCCGCGGTCCACGTGGCAAGCTCGGAAACCTTGTGGTCGGAGCCGTCGCGAGACGACCAGAGCACGGCATCGGCCTTCTCCAAAAAGCGGTGCGCGGATTCCTTGAAGTCTCCGACCGAAGGATCGAGCACCGTTAGATACAAGTCAGGCTCAAGCCAGGCGAGGATGCTGTTCGATTCGAGAATCGCATTTTCGGATTGCGCGATCTCTTCGCGGATGCGCGGCATCGCGTCGCCCAGCATGCCGATCCGTGTACGAACCCAGATAGAGCGCGCCGCTCCGGCTGCAAGATAGCGGGAACTGTCTGTTCCGCTGGCGGTTTCGCGTTCGGCGCTCACCGACACACACGAGTCGGCGGTCTGACACTGGCAGGGCTTACCGTCCGCGGTGCAAAAGCCGTGGCCGTACTGCGTCACTTTGAAGGCTGTCCAGTGAAATTCCGGCAGGCGCGCGATGAGGCCGGCGACCACGGAAGTCTTGCCGATGTTGCGCGAATGTCCGCCGACGACAACGACCGCCAAGGCTATTCCTCCTCGTTATCCGATGCGCGAGCGAGCCTCGAGAGTGCAGCCAATTCCTTCAGATATTGCCGCAGCGGGCGCGCGGGACGCCCCCAGAAGACCACGCCGGGGGCGCGCACCTTTTTGTTGGTGAGCACGCCGGAGCCAGAGCCGAGGATCACCTGCTCCCCGATATCCGCGTGGTCGCCAATGCCGACCTGTCCGCCGACGATCGCGCCGCGGCCGATGGTGCTGGAGCCGGACACGCCGGTTTGCGCTGCGATGACAACATCGCGTCCCACGCGGACGTTGTGGCCGAGGTGCACCAGATTGTCGATCTTGACGCCGCTCTCGATGCGCGTTTCCTCAAGTGCTCCGCGATCGATGGTGGCGTTCGCGCCGATCTCGACGTGGTCTTCGATGACGAGCCGGCCCTGCTGCGGGAATTGCAGATATTCGCCGGTGACAGCGTCGCGGACGTAGCCAAAGCCGTCGGACCCGAGAACAGCGCCAGCTTTGACGACGACATGATTGCCCAGTTCGCTGCCGGGATAGATGACGACGCGGGCATGAATGCGGCAAGCGGAGCCGATTTTGACGCCTTCGCCAATCACAGCGCCGGGGCCAATCCGCGTGCCGGAGCCAATTTGCGCGCCCGCTTCAATCACCGCGTAGGCGGCGACGGAAATGGCTTCTCCCAAGGTGGCTGACGGATCGATGACTGCGGTGGGATGAACACCGGTGAAGGGATCGGCAGGCTTGAGGAGATGCGCGGCCTGCGCAAATGAGAACCGGGGTTGCGGGACGACGAGCAGAGGCTTATCGGAGGAGGCGGGCGCGAGTTTGGCGGACACAATGACGGCGGCGGCGTGGGAGGCCAGCGCGGCCGGCAGAGCGCCGGGGTCTTCCGCGAAGACGATGTGCTCGGGGCTAGCGGCCTGAGCGCCGGCCACTCCGGTGATGGCGGCGTCGGCGCCGGCAGGGCGCAATTCCGCCCCCAGCGCTAGCGCTAATGCTGACAGTTTCATTGCTTTTCAGGGTACAGCGGACGGGCCTTCGTGCGCGATGGACCTGCCTGGCGGGTTTACTTGTCGCGCGCAACGACAAATTCCGGCATCCACTGCAGGGCTCGCTTGTAGTCGGAGTCAGGCAGGACGGCGAGGGCCTCCTGCGCCGCTGCCGCGTGGGCATAGGCGGTGTTCATGGCGTAGGTCACGGACTCGTTCTGGTTGAGAATGCGGAGGATTTCCTCGTGGGAGACGCGCCCAAAGTCCTGATCCCGCAGCACGATGTCGATTTTTCTCCGGTCGGCGGGCAGAATGCCATTCTCCATCGCGTGGATCACTGCCAGCGTCGCCTTGCCTTCGCGCAAATCGCTCGCGACCGGCTTGCCCAGCGCCTTTTCTGAAGCTGTCAGGTCCAGCACATCGTCGACCACCTGGAAAGCCAGCCCCAGCCTGCGTCCAAACTCGCCCATCGCGTCTTCAAGGGGACGATCGGCCCCAGCCAGAGTCGCGCCCAGGCGCATGGAAACCTCAAACAAACACGCGGTCTTGCGATAAATCAGATCGTTGTATTCGCCTTCGGAGATCGCTTTGCCGAGCTTTTCCATCTGCATCAGCTCGCCCTCGACCATTTGCTGGGTGAGGCCGATGAGCAGTTCGAGAACCCGGAATTTCCGCTCGGAAAGGGCGATGCGAAAGGCCTGCATGTAGAGCCAGTCGCCCACCAGCACGCATTTGCCGCTGCCCCACGTGTGGTTGGTGGAGGGCCGTCCGCGGCGGGTGTCGGCTGCGTCGATAATGTCGTCGTGCACCAGGGTGGCGGTGTGCACCATCTCCACCACGGCGCCGAGCCGGATCATGCCGCGACCGGTGTAGCCGAGGCTGCGCGCCGCCAGCAACAGCAGCGAGGGGCGCACGCGCTTGCCGCCGCCTTCGCGCAGATATTCGGAAATCTCCGTGATGGCCGGCACTGAGGAAACTGCATCCGCGCCGAATTCCCGCTCGATCGCCGCGAGGTCGTCGTGCAGGAGATCGAAGACTTCTTTCGCCGTCGCTGTCGCCACAGTGCTCACCCAGGATTTCCTCTGCTGCGGGGCCTGCCGCTCAGTTGGAGCGGTAATTCGTAAACTGCATATCGATCCCGAGATCGCGCCCGCGCAGCAGCGCAATCACTTCCTGCAGGGCGTCGCGATCCTTGGCGGAGACTCTGACCGTGTCTCCCTGGATTGAAGCCTGCACCTTCTTCTTTGAATCTTTGATGATCCTGACGATATCTTTAGCCTTTTCGCTGGCGATGCCCTGCTGCAGCGAGACTTTTTGCCGGACGCTGGAACCGGTTGCCGGTTCTACTGTACCGAAAGTCAGTGCTTTGAGCGATACGCCGCGCTTCACCAGCTTCTGGCGCAGGATCTCAGTGACCGCTTCCAGCTTGTACTCGTTTTCGGACGCCAGTTGAATCGATTCCTCGCCCTCGAGCTTGATCTCCGACTTCGAATCCTTCAGGTCGAAACGCTGGCGCACTTCTTTGGTCGCCTGGTCGATGGCGTTCCGGACTTCCTGAAGATCCACTTTGCTGACGATGTCGAAGGAATTCTCTGCCATGGGCCGCCCCTGCTCTCCTTAGATTATCCACTACCTGCCCGGAAACGGAACGGGCGATTCATTTTAGGTCTGAAACAGCACCCCGAAGTTACGAGATGTCTGGTCGGCGATGTTGGTCGCATCCAGTCCCAGAATCTCGCCAATTTTCGCCGCCACTTCCTTGACCCAGGCCGGTTCGTTGCGCTTGCCCCGGTTGGGGATGGGCGCCAGAAACGGCGCATCGGTCTCAATCAGCATCCGGTCCAGCGGGACCGTCGCTGCCGTGTCGCGGATGGGCTGCGCCTTGGGAAAGGTGATGTTTCCGGCGAAGGAAATCAGGAAACCGAGGTCCATGGCGGCGGCTGCGTGCCGGGTTTCACCGGTAAAACAGTGCAGAATGCCGCCGAGCCCGGTCCGCGACCACTGGGTTTGGAGCATTTCCAGGGTGTCGTCCCATGCGTTGCTGCTGTTTTCGGAAGGCCGGCAGTGGATGATGATGGGCTTGCGACGGTGGGCGGCGATTTCCATTTGCCGCGTGAACACCGCCTTCTGTTCCTCGCGCGGCGAATGATCGTAGAAGTAGTCGAGCCCAATCTCGCCACAGGCCAGCACTTCCGGCTCCTGCAGCAGGCGGTCGAGTTTGGCATAGGCGGCCTCGTCGGCCAGGCGAGCCTCATGCGGATGAACCCCGGCGCTGGCCCAAATCCTGGGGATGCCGGGCCGGTCTGCGTATTCCCGGCTGATTTCGAGGGCGCGCTGCATGGTGTCCGGCCCTTCGCCAATGCCGATCGACAGGATCTGGCGCACTCCGGCCGTCCAGGCGCGCTCCAACAGCGCTTCGCGATCCTCGTCGTAGCGAGGACTATCCAGATGGGCGTGGGAATCGATCATGCAGGTTATTTCAGGCGGGAGCCGATCTCCACGTCTTCGAGGAAGCTGGCCAGGACCGCTTTCCCGCCCTCGGTGGAGGCCGCGACGATCATCCCATTGGATTCCAGGCCGCGCAGTTTGCGGGGAGCGAGGTTGGCGACGATGACCACTTTGCGTCCGATCAGCGACTCCGGCGTGTAGGACTCGGCGATGCCTGCCAGGATTTGCCGGGTTTCGTAGCCCAGATCCACTTCGAGGCGGAGCAGCTTGTCGGCTTTGGGCACGCGCTCGGCTACTTTCACCAGCGCGACGCGCAATTCAACTTTGGAGAAGTCGTCGATGGTGATTTTGTCGCCGGTGGGCGGGGTCGCAGCAGCAGCAGCGGGGGGTGCGGCTGGAGGCGTGGCCGGCTCGGATGCGTTGATTTTTCCGCCGAGGCTCTCACGCAACGTGTTTTCAAAGGCCAGCACGGTCGAGGTCTCGGTGGTGGATTCCGCCATCGCCACTGCGAGCCCGTCGATCACGGAGTGCAGCTTCGAGATGTGGGGCTCGGGCTTGGCTGCGACGTCAGGCTTCGGTGCGGGTTCCGTTGAGTCAGGTGTTGCGCTGCCGGCATTGTTCTTCTGCTCCAGTTCGTTCATGCGAGTGATCGCCTCCTTGTCGGCGCGGGGAAAGAGGGAAGAGAGCTCGCCAAGCTTCGTGCCCGGCTTGAGTCCGCCCCACTGCAAATCTTTTAGATCGGCGTTGCGCAGATCGCCCAGGCCAAGCTGCGCCCAAACCTTTGCGGCCGCTTCGGGAATGACGGGATAGACCAGCGCGGTGATGATGCGAATCGACTCGGCCGCGGTGTACAGCACGGTCGCGCGCAAGGCTTGCTGCTGCTCGTCGCTCACGCCTTCCGGCTGCTTCCACGGGGCAGTCGCGGTGAGGTAGCCATCGACAGCGCCCACCAGGGCCCACGCCGTTTCGAGCGCGCGCGAGAAATCCATCGCATCGAAATGCTGCGCGAAGGTCGCAATGGTCTTTGGAATTTCGACGGGAATGGAGCTGGCCTGCGCCGTGCCAGTGGGCGGCTCGGGCACAACGCCATTGAAATACCGGCCGATCATGGACAACGTGCGGCTGACCAGGTTTCCGTAACCGTTCGCGAGGTCCGCGTTGTAGCGATGGACCAGTGCGTCAAACGAGAAGCTGCCATCCTGCCCGAAGACCACTTCACGCAGCAGGAAATAGCGCAGGGCATCGGCGCCGAGCACGTCGAGGATCGTTTCCGCGCGCACAATATTGCCGCGCGATTTCGACATTTTGTTGTCTTCGAACAGCAGCCAGCCGTGGCCGACGACGCTCTTCGGCAGCGGCAGGCCGGCCGCCATCAGGAACGCGGGCCAGTAGACGCAGTGGAAGCGCGTGATTTCCTTGCCGACGATGTGCAGGTCGGCGGGCCAGAACTTTTCGAATTTCGAGGGATCGTCGCTGCCCCAGCCCAGCGCGGTAATGTAATTTGCCAGGGCATCCATCCACACGTAAATCACGTGTTTTTCGTCGCCCGGCACCGGGATGCCCCAGCTGAAGCTGGTGCGGCTCACTGAGAGATCGCGCAGCCCGCTGCGGACGAATGAGATGACTTCATTGCGGCGCGTCTCCGGCCGAATAAACTCGGGATGCTCGTCGTAAAACTCCAGCAGCTTGCGCTCAAACGCGGAGAGCTTGAAGTAGTAATTCTCCTCGTTCACCGTTTCGGTAATGCGGCCGCAATCCGGGCAGGGCGCGCCCGGCGGCACGTCGACATAGGCCTCGTCGGAGACGCAATATTGGCCGCTGTACGAGCCTTTGTAGATGTAGCCCCGATCTTTGAGGAGCGTAAACAGCTTCTGTACTGCCTGCTGATGACGAGGTTCGGTGGTGCGAATGAAGTCGTCGTAAGTCAGCCCCATCCTGTCCCAAAGGCCGCGGAATTGTGCGGAAACCTGGTCGGTGAACTCCTGGGGGCTGCAACCGGCCTTCGCCGCGGAGCGCTCGATTTTCTGCCCGTGCTCGTCGGTGCCGGTGAGGAAGAAGGTATCGATGCCGAGCGTGCGCTTGCGGCGCGCAATGGCATCCGCAACCACGGTGGTGTACGTGGTCCCGATGTGCGGGCGCGCGTTAACGTAGTAAATCGGCGTGGTGAGATAAAACCTATCGGGCATGGGATGCAGGCGAATGGTGCTGCTTCAATCTTAGCAGTGAGCCATTGCCCGGTCCCGGCCTGATAAAATCAAGCTTTTCCCGCACTCTGACCGGTGGTTCCCGCGTGTATTTAACTCAGCAAAGACAGCTTGTGGAGCGGATTCGCGCCACGCTGTGCAGTTTGTATCAAATGGAAGTCGAGACTGTGGTTCTCGAGCAGCCGCCTGACCTGCGTTTCGGCGAATTCGCGACGCCGATTGCGTTCGAACTGGCGCGCAAGCTGCGCAAGGCTCCAAAGAAGATTGCCGAAGAGATTGTTGGGGGACTGGGCGCGGTTCCTGGATTTCTGGCTTTTGAAGTCGCGGGGGCAGGCTACATCAATGCCCGCCTCGATCGCGCAGCCGCAGTGAAATCTTTCGCCATCAGTTCCAGTGTGCCCGCGCCGCTGCACCCGGTGCATGCACTGGTGGAGCATACCAGCATCAATCCCAACAAGGCGGCGCATGTCGGCCACTTGCGGAATGCCATCCTCGGCGATACCTTTGTGCGCCTGCTTCGGGCCGCGGGGCAAAAGGTCGATGTGCAGAATTACATCGACAACACCGGTGTGCAGGTGGCGGATGTTGTGGTGGGCCTGGTGCATCTGGAGGATATGTCCTACGCCGATGTGCAGACGCTGATGGTGGATTTGGCTGCCATGGGCGAGCGCATCGATTACTACTGCTGGGATCTGTATGCGCGGGTTTCGCAGTGGTACGAGGCGGAACCGGGAGAGACGGTGGCGCGCAAAAAGCTGCGTCTGGATACGCTGCACGCTCTGGAAGAGGGCGGCAACGATACCGCGAAGATTGCTGAATTAGTTTCGACGGCGGTTCTGCGGCGGCATCTTGAAACCATGCTGCGGCTGGGCATTGAATACGATTTGCTGCCGCGCGAGAGCGAGATTCTTCACCTGCATTTCTGGGATTTGGCCTTTGAGCAACTCAAGGCGAAGGGTGTTCTTTACTTCCAGACAGAAGGGAAGAACAAAGGCTGCTGGGTAATGAAGCGCCCGGGTGCGGTGAATGCGGCGACCGACGATGAGGCGGAAACCAGCGACGGCCCGGACGAAGACGCGAAGGTGATTGTCCGCTCCAACGGGACAGTGACGTACGTCGGGAAAGACATTGCGTATCACCTCTGGAAATTTGGGCTGCTGGGACGCGATTTTGCCTACCAGCGCTTTTTTGCGTATGCGGATCGCGATTGCTGGATTTCCGCGGAGACAGGCGAGGCGGACCATCCGGAATTTGGAGGCGCCGACTCCATTTACAACGTGATCGATGCGCGCCAGTCCGATCCGCAGGCCAACGTGATTGAAGCGCTGCGCGGACTCGGTTACACGGAGCAGGCGGCGCGCTACACGCACTTTTCTTACGAGATGGTCGCGCTGACGCCGCGCTGCGCGCTCGAACTGGGGTACGAGGTTTCGGAAGAGGATCGTGCGCGGCCTTACATCGAGGTATCGGGACGCAAGGGTTTCGGCGTGAAGGCCGACGATCTGATCGACAAGCTCATTCTGGCGACGCGGGCTGAAGTCGACAGCCGCCATCCGGAACTGTCCGACGCGGAACGCGACCAGACGGCGCGCGAAATTGCTGTAGGGGCGCTGCGCTACTTCATGCTGCGGTTCACGCGAAATTCTGTGATCGCCTTCGACTTTAAAGACGCGCTCAGCTTTGAGGGCGAGACCGGCCCCTACCTGCAATATGCCGTGGTGCGCACGCGCAGCATCTTCCGCAAGGCCGGGTCCACGGCCGAAGACGCGCTGTGTTCGCTGGCGGCCCTCGATCTCGATGCGTATCTTAGCGGCGAAGGCAGCGAGGGCATTTGGGAAGTGTGGCTGCGCGCCTCGAAAACCACGCTGCTGCTGGACCAGTGCATTTCCACCGCGGAGCCTGCGTACCTGGCGAAGCATGCCTTCCAACTGGCGCAGGACTTCAGCAATTTTTACCGGCTGCACCACATTCTGAGCGAAGAGAACCCGGCACGGAAGCAGCTGCTGCTGGCTACGGCCGCGGTGACGCAGCGCGAACTGGTTCGTTCGCTGGCGTGGCTCGGCATCACCGCGCCGGAAGTGATGTAGAGGCGCGGCGGAACCCTTTCCGGGATTTTCCGCGAAGGATCACGCCTTCTTTGCTAGCATGTTCTCCACCGATCTACGCCCCACGGGAGGACTCTGTTGCGAACGCTCGTCTGCGCTCTTGGTGTCTCGCTGCTCACGCTGTCTGCCGCTTCGCAAACACGGCACATCTCCGCCGACGACATGACGAAGGTGGTGCGCATCAGCGATCCGCGTATTTCTCCTGACGGCAAAACGGTGGCCATCGTGGTGAGCCGCGCCAATTTGAAGGACGATGCGTGGGACGCGGAGATCGATTTCGTGGACATCGCAACGCATCATCTCCGGGTGATGACGCACGAACGCATAGGCGCCAGCTCGGTGCGCTGGTCGCCCTCCGGCGACCGCATCGCGTATCTCGCGAAGGATGCGGACAAGAAAACGCAGATCTTTATTCTTCCGGTGGACGGCGGCGACTCGATGCAGATTACGCACGCGAAGACGTCCATCGAGGGGATCGCGTGGAAGCCAGACGGGGCAGCCCTGGCGTATGCCGCGTCCGACGAGGAGCCGGAGAAGAAGGACGAAGCGAAATACGAAGACGGCTTCGAGGTGGGCAACAACAATTACACCGAGCGTTCGCGTTCCATGCCTGTCCATCTGTGGCTGGTTGCGGCTGCGGGTGGTGATGCGAAGCGCCTCACCTCGGGTGAATGGTCGCTGCCGGTGGAACTGGCTCCGGGCGGGCCGCCTTCGCAGGTCACGTTCACGCCGGATGGCAAGTCGCTGGTCTTCGTCAAAATGGATACTCCCATCACCGGCGATTCGGCTTCGAAGCGGGTTGCCGTGCTCGACGTTGCCAGCGGCGCCATCCGCCTGCTGACGCAGGACACGACGGAGGAGTCCGATCCGATGCTGTCGCCCGACGGAAGCACCGTGGCCTTTGCCTATCCGATCGACGGTAATCGGGCCAATGATAGGGCGGTGTTCACGGCACCTGTCGCCGGCGGCGCTGCGGCCGATGCCACGGCGGATCTGGATCACGACATCAGCTTTGCGCAGTGGATGCCCGACGGGCACGCGCTGCTGGTTTCCGGCAACGATGGCACGCGTGCATCGCTGTGGCGGCAGACGATCGGCGGCGGTTCTCACCGCGTTGAACTGGGCGACCTCTCGGTTGCGGGCGGTTTCAACGTCGGGAAGGAAGGCGGCATTGCCTTCGCCGCGACCAGCCCCGGACGCCCGGCGGAACTGTATTACGTAGCGCACGCGGGCGACGCTCCCGTACAACTGACGAGTCTGCAGACAATCACCGACGGAGCCGCGCTGGGCCGGCAGGAAACGCTGCGCTGGAAGAGCGACAGCTTCGACGTGGACGGCGTGCTGACATATCCGCCGGATTACACCGCGGGGAAAAAGTATCCGCTCGTAATTTACCTTCACGGAGGTCCGACGTCGGCCTCGCTGGACACTTTCACCTTGCCGTCGCAGATTTTTGCGGCGCAGGGCTGGCTGGTCCTGGAGCCGAACTATCGCGGCAGCAACAGCGAAGGCAATGCCTTCCAGACGGCGATCGTGCGCGATGCCGGCGCTGGACCGGGGCGCGACGTGATGGCCGGGATCAAGGCTCTCGAAGCACGCGGCATCGTGGATGAGTCGCGCATCGCGGTGGGCGGCTGGTCGTACGGCGGTTACATGACGTCGTGGCTGATCGGCAATTATCCAGGCGTCTGGCGCTGCGCGGTGGCGGGCGCGCCGGTTACCGATTTGGTCGACCAGTACACGCTGTCGGATAACAACGTGCAGCGCAGCTCGCACTACGGGCCGTCGCCCTTCGTCGGAGACAATTTGCACTCGTATCAGGTGCAGTCGCCGATTACGTACGCGTGGCAGGCGAAGGCGCCCACGCTGATCATGTCCGATGTGGGCGACTGGCGCGTGACCACCACGCAGGCCTACAAGCTGTATCACGCTCTGAGCGATAACCATGTTCCGGTCAAATTCGTAGCTTATCCGGTGCCTGGACACAGTCCGGCAGATCCGATTCGGAGTCGGGATATATTTCGCCGCTGGACGGCGTGGTTCGCGCAGTACCTGAATGCTCCCGCTGCGGCGCAATAGGTCTGCTGCGCCGCGCTCAGGAAGGTTGAGCAATTATTGGCGGATGAAGCGATCCACAGGCTGCTCCCGTGGTTGTGTTGCGCGGCCTTCTTCCGCACCTGAACTCTTGCGCGCTTCATCGTCGTTGACGGGCTGCATGCCGTCGGGTCCAGCCGCGGTGGGCGAACCCGGCACCGGCGGATTGCCGGTTGCGAGCGAGGCGAACTGCGGATCGCGATGCGGCGTGGTGGTGACGTCGGACTCGTGATCGAAGGCGGAGTGCCCCTTGTTCACGCGCGTGGTCTCGCATCCGCTCAGAGCCAGTGAGGCAAGGGCGCACAGGGTGCACGCTGTCAGAAACACCTTCGCTGATCGCATAGTCCTCCGAAAAATTGCATTGCATCTTTTCGATGCAGGCAAGGGCCGATGTGCCACCATCCCGGAGAGAATTCTATCGCGGGGCGGGCTGCTCAATCCATGGTCGCGCGGATGACCGAAAAATATGGTTCAGGCAGCGCGCATTTAATCATTTCGCGGTCTACAACGACGTGCACGGTTTCGGCTTCGGCCAGCAGCACCGGCTCGGAGGCGCTTTCGCGGGTGCAGAGCAGGCGGTAAGCGAACTTGATGACGGAACTGCGCAGCGCGGCAACGCGCGTCTCAATCACGATCAGCTCGTCGTAACGGGCGGGGGATTTGTAGCGGCAGGAGGCGTCGACGACCGGCAAATGGCAGGCGTGCTCAATCTCCATCTGCTTGTATTCGAATCCGAGCTGGCGGAGCAGTTCCACCCGGCCCACTTCGCACCAGACGAAATAGTTGGCGTAGTAAGCGACGCCCATCTGATCGGTTTCGGCGTAGCGAACCCGAATGGTGGTCGTAAAGGAAGGCATACGCCCATTGTAGGGGCGCACTTCGGCTGGAGGCGTGCTACCCCGGTTGGGATGAGTCAGCGGCGATTAGTTCTGAACGGTGTGGGAGTCGGCCAGCGTTCCGGCGACGGCAGGCGTTGCGTCCGCGTGCGGCGCAACCGAGGAGACCGGCGCGCTGGTTGCGGCCTGCGCGGTGTCAGTGTGCGGCCCCAGTCCCAGTTTGATCAGAGCACGTGAATCCGGTGTGAGCTTGGTTTGCCACCCGTGGTCTGACTGGTACTTCTGCATAGCGGATTCGGTGGTTGCATCCCACTGACCCGAAGCAGGTCCGCTCAGATAATGTTCGCGGATCAAAGCGGTCTGGATTTCCCGGGCCCGGTCCGGATCGATTTGCCGCTGGCCCACGACTGCGTGCGCATGCCGATGCAGCATCTTGTGATGCGCGTGGCCCGACGTCGCCGCCCGGTGCGTCCGCGTAGCAAACGCCGGTGCGGCCAGCAGGAATGCGCCAAGAATAAAGACCTGGCATGTCCTGATAGATGCCATGTAAAAAAACCTCAGAATATGGAACTATTGCGGCGATCTTAAGGTGCAGCCTATAAGGGACCGCCCCAAAATGCAACTAAAACCGCGAGGGCTTCCGAACCTCCGGAAGCCCCTTTGTACGATTTTGGATGCGGGTTCTAGGGCAGTGTGCCGCCCAGGTACTCGTTCCCCTGCGTCGGATTTTGCGGGTTCACAATCTCCAAAACCACATCGTCGCCGCTGTGCAAAGCGGTGACCGCGGTCTGGAAGTCCTGAATATTGTTAATGGGATGCTTGTTGATGGAGACGATGACGCCGCCCTGGAAGTCCCCGACGCCAATCTCGTCGGCGAACGAACCCGGCTTGACGGACTGGATCAGCACACCGTGCAGACCCGCGGGTGCGCCCTGCGGCAGATCCGTGACCGTAATGCCGAGCTTGGCGGGTGAAATGTTCCCTGGAGCCTGTCCCGAACCCTGTTCGTTTTCGGAGTTGGCGGCGTTATTCATCGCTGCCAACACCTTTTCGCGATCGTCGATGGTGACAGTGGCATGCATCGACTGGCCGCTCCGCAGATAGCCGAGGTCCACATTCGTGCCGGGCTTGTATTCGGAAATCTGCGCCACCAGATCGTCGCCATCCTTCACCGGCTGGCCGTTGATCGTGGTAATGATGTCTCCAGCTTTCAGGCCCGCTTTGGCGGCCGGCAATCCTGCGCCCACCGCGCTGACAATCACGCCGGACTTAAATCCGTAGACGCGGGCGACTGCGCTTGAGGGGTTCGGCTGGAAGCTGATGCCGATGCTGCCGCGCACCACTTTATGCTCCGGCCCAATCAGCTGGTTATAGACGTTGATGACGCTGTTGGACGGCATGGCGAAGCCGATGCCCTCATTGCCGGCAGACTGCGTGAAGATTGCGGTATTCACGCCGATGACTTCGCCGGCCATGTTGAGCAGCGGACCGCCGGAATTGCCAGGATTAATGGCGGCGTCGGTCTGGAGGAAGTGCTGGAACTCGCCTTCTGTTCCCGCTTCGACGGTGCGGTTTTTGCTGGAGATAATGCCGGCGGTCACCGTCTTGGCCAGGCCGAAGGGCTCGCCGATGGCGATGGCCCAGTCGCCTACCTGGACGCCCTCGGAATTGCCCATCTTTACTGTGGGCAGCGGCGTGTCGGTCTGAATTTTGATGACGGCGATGTCGGTCGCCTTGTCGACGCCGATCAGCTTGGCCGGACGTCCCTGGCTACCCACCGGATCGCTGGCCAGTGTGACAAAGATGCGGTCGGCCTTATCGACCACGTGGTTGTTGGTCACGATGTACCCCCGCGGATCGACGATGAAGCCGGAACCCAGCGACTCGCGCTCCTGGCCGCTCTCATCGGGTCCACCCATATCCGGGCCCTGGCCGAAGAAGCGGTTGAAGAAGTCCTGCAGGCCGTTTTGTCCGCCCTGACCTCCTTGTCCACCCTGCGGCGGACCCTGCTGATCGTCGTCGCCGTCGCCGCCGTCCGGGGGCTGCTGCTGCGGGTTGAACGGCTGCAGGCCGCCATGCGGATTGCGCCGGCGCTGCTGTTGCTGCTGTTTGGGCAGAATCTGGGTGTTGATGTTCACCACCGCGGGTCCAACCTCTGTTGCGATTTTGGTGAAGGGGGTGGAAAGCTCCTTCGGCGCCGGTACCTTGAGCGGGGCGGCGTCCGAACTGTTGACCTGAGATTCCTGGCCGCGCACGGAGTGCGCCACGAGGGAGCCAGCCACAATGGCGGCGGAAAGAGTTGCCAGGATCGTGAAGGTCGAAGCGAGACGGTTATAGCGAAACCGCCCAAAAAAGGATTTCATTTCGAAGCGTACCTCGTAATCTTGAGTGTTCTTCCGTGAACGGAGTCCCCGCGCTCCAGTATAGAGCTTGTGGAATGAGTCAATTGAGCGTCCAGCCCCGGTTACGCCTATTTGTTTTAGACGCACCGGGCCGCACCCGGGTTACAGGAACTTCGGTTTGCTCAATCCCTTATGACAGTGGGACGCCTTCATGCGCGGTAGGTTGCACGGCTGCCGGTATTAATTCCGTCAGAGCGATGCCAGCCAAAATGAGAACCGCGCCCGTGGCTCCGCGACGGCCCAGGCGCTCGCCGAGCACCAGGAACGAGGTGATCCACGCAAAAACCGGCTCCATGGCCAGAATGAGCGCTGTGTGGGTGGCCGGCAGAAATCGCTGCGCCCACGACTGCACCGCAAACGCCACCGCCGTGGCCAACACCGCGGTGATGAACAGCGCTATGACCGCCCGGCTCGACCAGTGAATCCAGGGATGTTCCAGCAGGGGCATGCTGAGCGCCATAAACACCGCGCTGAAGCCGACCTGGAGCAGCGCCAGTTGCTCAAAAGGGAAGCGCGGGGCGAGATGCGCCAGGGCCAGGACATGAAGCGAAAATCCCAGCGCGCAGCCAAAGGTGAGCAGGTCTCCGGGATTGATGGAGCGAAAATCCGCCAGCGCGCCCGCCGGGGTGGTGAGCAGGACAATGCCGGCGAAGGCGATCAGCGCGCCACACCAGGCATTCCAGCGTGGAATCCGCGCGCCGCGGGGCCGCAGCCGGGGAATAACCATCAACACTGGGACCAGCACCACCACCATCCCGGTAATGAAGGCGGATTTTGATGGCGTGGTGAGGCGCAGCCCGGCGGTCTGAAACTGATACCCCATGGCCAGGCAGAAACCGATGACGGCGCCGCTCACGACCGCCTGGCGGGTCATGCGTCCGAAATGCCTGCGATAGAGCAGCGCCAGGCAGATCGTCGCCAGCATCATGCGGATGAAGTTGAACAGCAGAGGAGAGACGTCGATGAGGGCGTTCTTTACCACGACGAAGGTCGATCCCCAGATGCACACGACGGCCAACAGCAGCACATGTGCGCGCAACGACCGAGCGGGAGCCTGAGGCATGGGGGAAGAGTAGCAAACCCGCCCGCGTACCCGGTTCGGAGGCGCGCCGGGTAGCGAGCGGGGGCGTGATGCGGAACGGGGCTACTGCTGCAGAGCGCTCTCGATGGCCGCGACGACCTGCGGCGAGTCGGGGGTGACGGCGGGTTCGAATCGCGCAACGGGGCGGCCGGAGCGATCAAACAGGAACTTGGTGAAGTTCCACTTGATGTCGCCGCCGATTTCCGGATTCACCGATTTGTCGGTGAGGAACTGGTAGAGCGGAGTCTTGTCGGCCCCCAGGACCGAGACCTTGGACATCATGGGAAACGTCACGTTGTACTTGCTGCTGCAGAAGGTTTTGATTTCGGCATTGGTGCCTGGTTCCTGAGAGGCGAAGTTATTCGCCGGAATGCCAACGATGACGAGGCCGCGGTCTTTGTACTTCATGTAGAGGGCTTCGAGCGCGGTGTATTGGGGCGTGAATCCACACTTGCTGGCGACGTTGACGATGAGCAGAACCTTGCCGTGATATTCCCCCAGGCTGACCGGTTTGCCGTCGATGGTGTCGAGTTTGAAGTCGTAGACGCTGTGGGGCGTCGCGGCCATGAGGCTGGTGGCGAAAGTCAGCATAAGCAGGACAGCGAGTTTGCGCATAGAACCCTCCGGAAAAAGAATCGTATCGGATTAGGTGCGGGAAATTGTCACTAAAAAGAGAAAGTTCCGTCTCCGAAAGCGTTCGAGCCTCATGCAATCGCCCGGTGCTGATCCCTTTGGAGAGGTCATGAACCTCGGCGAGCTGCCGTCTCCAGATTGGATTTTATTTGGTGTACAATTTTTCCTCTTCCAAATCCTCCTTGCGGAGCCTTCTCCAGATGCAGATGAACAAGTCCGTTGCTGCCAGGTTATTGGTCTGTGCGTTGTGCGTTACTGCCGGTTGCGGGCTGAGCTTCGCGCAGCGCGGAGGGCGAGGCGGCTCCAACAACGAATTCGGATTTCGTTTTCTGGGGCCGGCTGCGGGAAATCGTGTTTCCGCGATTGCCGGGATTCCTGGAGACACGAGCACGTACTATGCCGGGGCGGCTTCAGGGGGAATTTGGAAATCGGCAGACGGCGGCAATGACTGGGAGCCGATTTTCGATGAAGAGCCGGTGGCAGCTATTGGAGCGCTGGCGGTGGCGCCGTCGGATCCGAACGTGGTGTGGGCCGGGACGGGCGAGGCGTGGGCGATCCGGGACATCGACGTGACGGGCGATGGGGTCTACAAATCCACCGATGCGGGGAAGACATGGGAGCACATGGGGCTGGACCAAACCGGCCGCATTGGGCGGGTGGTGATCGATCCTGAGGACCCGGAGCGCGTGTATGTGTGCGCGCTGGGGCGGATGTCGGGCCCGCAACAGGAACGCGGAATCTATCGCACAACCGATGGCGGGAAGACGTGGGACCGGGTGCTGTTTGTGGATGAGAATACGGGCTGCTCGGGGATCGGGATCGATCCGAACAATCCGCGCACGCTTTTCGCCGGCATGTGGGAAGCGTCGATGCACACGTGGGGCCTGTTCAGCGGGGGCCCGGGGAGCGGGCTGTATGTCTCGCACGATCGCGGGACGACGTGGAAGCACATCGAAGGGCACGGGCTGCCGCATTCGCCGGTAGGCAAAATTGACGTAGCGGTTGCGCCGACGAATTCGAATCGTGTTTACGCGCTAATCGAAACCGGTGGGCAAGGCTCGCTTTGGCGCTCCGACGATGGCGGGGCCGACTGGCAGGTGATGAGTTGGGATCGCACGCTGATTGGGCGCGCGGGATATTACATTCGCATTGCGGTTTCACCCGGCGATGAGAACAAAGTGCTGGTGGCGAACAGCGCATTCCTTGTTTCGCTGGACGGCGGGCATACATTTCATGCGGCGGAGTGGGGCGGCGATAACCACGACATCTGGATGGACGGGAAAGATCCGAATCACTTCGCGATTTCGTTTGACGGCGGGTTAGGAATTACAACAGTGGGCGGGCGCGGATTTCACAATGTGACGCTGCCGATTGGGCAGATGTACCACGTAGCCGTGGACGATCAGGTTCCCTATGAGGTTTACGGAAATATGCAGGACAATTCGACGATGCGGGGGCCGAGTATCCCGACCTTCCAGCGCGGGCCTGATGGCGGATGGGATCACGGCATGGGGGGATGCGAGTCCGGGTTCACGCTGCCGGACCCAACCGATCCCAATATTGTATGGGCATCATGCTATGCGGATGAAGTAACGCGCTGGGATGCGAAGACGAAAGAGGCGCGGTCGGTGAGCCCGTGGCTGCACACGCTGGATGCCGCGCCGAATCAGGTGAAGTACCGGTGCCACTGGACGCCGCCGCTGGCTATCGATCCTTTCGATCACAACACGATTTATTACGGATGCCAGGTGGTTTTCAAAACCAGCGATGGCGGAAACAGCTGGTCGGTAATCAGTCCCGATCTTTCGACGCAGGATCCCGCGCACATTGTTTCTTCCGGCGGCCTGATCGGGGATAACCTCGGACAGTTTTACGGCGAGGTGGTGTTTGCGCTGGCTCCTTCCACGGTGAAGAAAGGCCTGCTGTGGGCCGGGACCAACGATGGAAAGGTTTGGAACACGCAGGACGGCGGGCAGCACTGGAACGACGTGACGGCCAACCTCCATGGAGTGCCGCCGCTGGGAACGGTGACCAGCATTGAGCCGTCGTTCTTCGATGCGGGAACGGCTTACGTCACACTCGATTTGCACCTGATCGATAACCGCGATCCATTCATTTTCAAGACGACGGATTTTGGGAAGACGTGGACGAACATCAGCAGCAATCTGCCGAAGGGGCCGCTGGCTTACGCGCGGAACGTTTCTGAGGATCCGAATTGCCGTGGGCTGCTGTTTGCGGGGACGGGGAATGCGCTCTACTACTCGCTCGACGACGGGGGAGCGTGGACCCAACTGAAAAAGGGGCTGCCGCCTTCGCCGGTGACGTGGACGGTGGTGCAGAAGCGATTCCACGACCTGGTGGTTTCGACGTACGGGCGGGGATTTTACATTCTGGACGACATTTCGCCGCTGGAGGAGATGGCTGCGCAGGCTACGAAGGAGAATGTGCGGTTCTTTGCGCCGCGTCCGACGTATCGGCTCCCGCGGGGCGAGAATGTGTTTTTGACGTTTGCGCTGAAAGCCGCGCCTGCGAAGCCGGTGGAGGTGGAGATTGTGGATGCCCAGGGCAAGCTGGTGCGCAAGCTGACGACCGCGGGACGTGCAGGGATGAATCGGATTGCATGGAATCTGCACTACGATCCGCCGCGGATGATCACGCTGCGCACAGTGCCGGAGGAGGATCCGCGCATTTGGCAGGAGGGACGTTTTGAGGGAATGGATGCGCGTCCGGTGACGCACTGGGGAATGGAGCGGGTGCCGACTCCGCTGGCGGCTCCGGGAAAGTACGAAGCGCGGCTGAAGGTGGATGGGCAGTCGTTCACGCAGCCGGTGGAGATTGTGATGAACCCGCGAAGCCCCGGATCGGAGAGCGACATTGACGCGTCGGTAAAGCTGCAACTGCAGATTAGCGGGGACGTAGGCAAGATTTCAGACATGGTGAACCGCATCGAGTGGATGCGCGAACAGCTTGCGGTTGTGGAGAAGATGCTGGGCAGCGATGGCGGCGACAAGAAGATGCTGGAGTCCGCGAATGCGATGGATAAAAAACTGCAGGACGTGGAGTACGAGATGCTGTCGAAGCCGCTGGCCGCGAGCGACGACAAAACGTACATCTCAGCGTGGAAGGTGTATTACAACCTGCTGTGGATGAATGGAGAAATTGGGTCGGGAGCGGGCGACGTGGCGGGGGGTGCGGAGTATCGGCCGACCGATACGGAGTATGGGCTGGTGAAGGAAATGGAGAGCGAGCTGGCGAAGGCAGAAGGGGACTACGGGAATCTGATGAAGACGGAAGTTCCGGCGTTCAACCACGCGCTCGCGGAGCACAATGTAACGCCGCTGGTGTCGGCTTCGCCGAAGGCGGCGGCGCAGGACGGCGATGATGAAGGCGACGACGACGGCGGCAACGACTAAAGCGGCCATTGTTAGAAGAGGCCGAGGAATTTGTGCCGCTCGGCGGTGCAGCCAGGAAGCTGGAAGGCGCCGATGCGCGTGGAGTAACGCTCTTCGCCGGTCTTGAAGTAATCCCCGACATACCAGAAGGTGCAGTCGTCGCTGGGATCAATGTCGAGGGTGGTGTAGTCCTCCCAGCGCAGAGTGGTGGTTTGCGAGGCCTGGCCTTCGGCGAGAGTGGATTCGTGTAGGGTCATCTGGCCTTTTGGATCTGAGGCGAGCTGCGCGGCGAAACGCTGGCCGGGGAAGTTAGGCGTGCCTCCGAAGGAATAGCCGACGCCGATGTCGCCTTTGCGGTCCATGGCGATGCTGGGCATCCAGCGGTAGTTGCCGTCGGGCGCGTAGGTGCCCTGCTGATAAAGCTGGGGCGAGCCGTTGGCGTCGAGACGGAATTCGTACCAGCGCACGCCTCCTCCGCCTTTGGTGTCGACAGAATGCGTGGCGACGATGGCCTGGTAGCGGCCGAGATTTCTATACGTGAGACGCTGCATGAGCTTGTCTCCCTGCGCGTCGAGACGGACATCGGTGTTCGGTTGCGGAACGCATTTGCTCAGCTGGCCGTCGCATAGATAGTGGTAGGGAGCGACGGTGATTTTCTCAGGGCCGGTGAGGGTGGTTTTGGCGGGATCGCTCCAGTCAACGTGAAATTTCCAGGCATAAATGCCGTCGTCTTCGAATTTCTGATGGAGTTGCGTGCCGCCGGCAGCCATAACGATATTGGGCGCTCCGGGGGGTGGGAGGCGGCGGCCGTCGAGGTCGGCGCAGTTGAGGAAGTTGACGCCGTCGACGATCATGCATTGTTCGCGGGCCGGCAATCCCCGCAGCATTTTCGTTCTGTCGGCGGCGCAGACGTGTTTCTGGATGACGGTGTCGCCGGTGCTGGTCGGGAGATAGTATCCGTCAGGCCAGATGGCGGGGCGTGGATAGTCGGGAAAGAGGGGACGGCTGAATTCGTAGCGGTAGTACGTGCCGAGCGGGTCAGGTCCGGTGCTGACGGCGTAGCACATGGCGTAGGGGCCGTTGGGCTGATCGGGCGGGCGGCGAAAGATGGGAAGGACGAAGAGCCAGCGTCCGGCGAGCTGGTCGTAGCGAACCACAGCGTCGCCGCTGATTTGCTTTTCGCAGGGTCCGCCAAACCCGGTGAAGAGGGCGTTGGTGATGACGGGACCGAGGAGTACTTTGCCGGTTGCGGGGAAATGCGTGCCCTTCTTCGCGAAGATCGCCATGCGTGAATTGACGATCTGCACGATTTCATCGGGACCGATGCCGAGGCTGTTGTCAGAAGGGTTGCGCGCTTCGGTTTGGCCCTGAGGGCCGGTGAATCCGACGCCGAGGCCGTCGAAGCTGATGGGCATGGCCGCGAGAGGACGGGTTCCCTCCGTGACTTGCTCGACTGCTGCCCCTTCCGCGGAGATAGTGACGGGCGCTGCTACGGGCGTTGGCTTCTCGGGAGGTCCGCCGACGGTGGGGTGGGGGCGCTCGACGCGCGGGGGCGCCTGATAGCTGGCGGCCAT
>DATHQV010000119.1:0-26699 GCA_035482355.1 Acidobacteriaceae bacterium
GAACGCAGGAGGTTGGCATACGACTGGCATTGGGATCGCCGCGGGGAGCGGTGCTTTGGCTGGTGGCGCGGCAGGGGTTAGGCATGGCGCTGGCAGGAGTCGGCATCGGGGTGGTGGGAGTCCTGCTGGGCGGGCGCAGCATGGCCAGCCTGTTGTACAACGTCTCGGCGATGGATTTGTCCACGCTGGTGACAGCGTCGCTGTTGCTGGTGGCGATGGCACTGGTGGCGTGCATGGTGCCGGCGCGGCGGGCGGCGACGATTGATCCGGTGCGGGCATTGAGGGCGGAGTGAAGAGGGTGCGGCGTTCAGGGCGCAGGGTTCAGGGCGCAGGGGGAGTGAGCGTGATTCTTAGTCGATTCGTTGCGATGTTTCGCCGAGACAAGCTCGATGCGGAGACGGATGAGGAGCTGCGCGCGCATCTGGAGATGGCGGCGGAGGAGAATCGGCGGCGGGGGATGAGTGAGGAAGAGGCGCGGCTGAAGGCGTTGAGAGATTTTGGGGGCGTGACGCAGGTGCGGGAGGCGGTGCGGCTACGGGAGGGACTGCCCTTCGTGGAGAATTTGCGGCGGGATGTGGGATATGCGCTGCGGCAGATGCGGCGGTCGCCTGGATTTTCGGCGGTGGTGATCATAACGCTGGCGTTGGGGATTGGAGCGGCGACGGCGATCTTCACCCTGGTGTATTCGACGCTGGTGCGGGCGCTGCCTTATCCGGACGCCGAGAAGATTGTGGCGATCCACGACACGCGTGTGCATGGACAGTCGACGGGCGGGCTGGTGAGCATTCCGCGGTTCTGGGATTTGCAGGCGCGGAACCGGTCGTTCTCAAGCATGGCGTTTTTCTATTTCGATGAGGGGACGGTGATTGCGGGGACGAAGCCGCCGGTGTCGGTGCGCAAGGCGCGGACGAATGCGGGCTTTTGGGATGTGCTGGGGGTGCGGCCGCTGTTGGGGCGGACTTACGATGCGCACGATGATCAGCCGCATATGCCGGAGACGGTGGTGCTGAGTTATGCGGCTTGGCAGAAGCTGTTTGGCGGCGATCCAGGCGTGATCAACCAGCAAATCTCGCTGGATCAAAATGCAGTAACGATTGTTGGGGTGATGCCGCGCGGTTTCGACGCGCCGAGCGGGGTGGAGCTTTGGCATTCGGCGGAATTCGAGCCGGACCCGCAGGATTATCGCGCCGAGGGTTCGCGGTTCATCAACGTGATGGGGCGGCTGAAGCCGGGGGTGACGCTTGCGATGGCGCAGGGGGATTTGGATCGCATTGGAGAACAACTGCGGCGGGAGCATCCGGACACGGACGGGGTATGGCAGTTCAGGAGCGAGACGCTGCGGGAGAATCGCTACGGCGCGCTGCGTCCGGCGCTGCTGGCGCTGATGATTGCGTCGGCGCTGCTGCTGGCGATTGCGTGCATTAACGTGGCGAATCTTTTGTTGTCGCGAGCGACGGCGCGGCAGCGGGAAGTAGCGCTGCGCCGGGCGCTGGGCGCGTCGGCGGGACGGATGACGATGCAGTTTTTGACGGAGAGCCTGGTGCTGGGCCTGGCGGGCGGCGGCGTGGGCGTGGCGGGCGCGTTTGCGCTGGTGCATGGGGTATCCGCAAAGCTGCCGGGGCGACTGGGCGCGGCGGGGACGGTTGCGATGAGGTGGCCGGTGGTGGGATTGGCGCTGCTGGTTGCGGTGGGAACGGGAATCGCGTTTGGGATTGCGCCGGCGCTGGAGAATCGGCGGATGGAGTTGAACACCGCGATGAAGCGGGGCGAGGCGCGGCTGGGCGGCGGCGGACATGGGTTGCGCAGCGCGCTGGTGTCGGCGCAGGTGGGATTGTCGCTGGTTCTGCTGGTGGGCGCGACGCTGATGGCGGAGTCGTTGTGGCATCTGGTAAAGAACCCGCTGGGATTTGAGCCGGAGCATTTGCTGACGTTTTCCGTGAAGCTGCCGTGGGGCACGAAGGACACGGAGATCAGGAATTTCTATGCGGATGTGCAGGAGCGGATGGAAGCCCTGCCCGGGGTGACGGCGGTGGGACAAATGGATTCGCCGCCGGCGATGGATTTTCATCTGCGCAGCAATTTCGATACGGACTGGCTGCCGCGGATCGCGAGCCGGCCGGCGATCAATGCGGAGGATCGCAGCATTGGCGGGAATTTTTTGGCGGCGATGGGAACGCCGCTGCTGGCGGGACGTCCGTTCACGGCGCTGGATTCGGTGGTGAAGAACATTCCGGTGCTGGTGAATCAGGAGCTGGTGCGTGAGTATTTGCCGGGCGGGAACCCGCTGGGGCGGCATTTGCTGGTGGAGGGAACGCCGCACGAGATCGTTGGAGTGATTGCGAATTTGCGAGGGACGGCGGGATCGGTTGCGAGTCCGCCGGGGCCGGAGGTTTACTGGCCCGCGGATGGAACGGGCGGGGTGACGCAGCGATTCTTTCTGGTGCGGGCGCAGGTGGATCCGCAGCAACTGGTTCGGGCGGCGCGGGAGCAGGTGCGTGCAGTGAATCCGCAACTGGCGATTACGAATGTAGAAACGATGGATGAGGTGCTGGACAAGGCAGTGGCGCAGCCGCGGCTGAATATGGCGGTGGTGGCGTCGTTTGCAGGGATTGCGCTGCTGCTGGCGTGCGCCGGAATATATGGCGTGGTGGCGTTCTTTGTGGCGCAGCGGACGCAGGAGATTGGCGTGCGGATGGCGCTGGGGTCGACGCGTGGACAGATTGCGCTGCTGTTTGTGAGACGGGCGCTGGTTCCGGCGGCGGTGGGACTGGCGGTGGGCGCGGGTGTGTCGCTGGGGCTGGCGCAGTTGTTGAGGAGCCAGCTGTATGGGGTGAGGCCGAACGATCCGCTGGTGTACGCGGTGTCGATTGCGGCGCTGCTGATTCCCGTGGTGATGGCAACGCTGCGTCCGGCGCTGGTGGCGGCTACGGTGAATCCGGTGGAGGCGTTGAGGGCGGAGTAGGGCAGGGTAATGGGTGCAGGGGGTGCGCTTGATTCTTAGTCGATTGGTTGCGATGTTTCGCAGGCGGACGCTGGATGCGGAGACCGATGAGGAGTTGCGGGTGCATCTGGATATGGCAGCGGAGGAGTATCGACTGCGGGGGATGAGTGATGAGGACGCGAGGAGGAAGGCATTGAGAGATTTTGGTGGAGTGACGCAGGTGCGGGAGACGGTGCGGGTTCGCGAGGGCGTGTTGTGGGTTGAAAATTTGCGGCGGGATGTTTTGTATGCGCTGCGTCAGATTCAGCGAGCGCCGGGATTTGCAGCGGTGGTGATTCTTACGCTGGCGCTGGGGATTGGGGCGAACACCGCGGTGTTCAGCATTGTGGACGCGGTGATGCTGCGGCCGCTGCCGTATGCGGCCCCGCAGCGGCTGGTGGAGGTGCGGTCGCACGACTCGGCGAAGGTAGCTGGAAGCGGCGCGGTTTCTTATCCGGACTTTTTTGACTGGCGCGCGCAGAATCACAGCTTCGCGCACCTGGTGTCGTATCACGACGAGTCGCTGACGCTGACGGGCATGGAGAGGGCCAGGCACCTTGACGGAGAGGTAGTGAGTTGGGAACTTTTGCCCATGCTGGGTGTGGCGCCGGAGCTCGGGCACGGCTTCCGGCAGGAGGACGAGAAGCCGGGTGCGCGGGTGGTGCTGATCAGTCACGCGCTGTGGGTGGGACAGTTTGGATCGGACCGGGGAGTGGTGGGGCGAACGGTGCACCTGAGCGGCGACGCGTACACGATTGCAGGAGTGATGCCGGCGGGGTTCCGGTTTCCGGTGGACGTACGGAAGAACGATTTCTGGACGACGCTGGCGTACGACGACGATGGCACGCCGCGGGCGACGACAGCGAATCGCAGCGATCACATGATGGGCGTGATGGGATTGCTGAAGCCGGGCGTGACGGTAGCGCAGGCGGATGCGGAGATGAAAGGGATTGCGGCGCGGCTGTCGAAGCAGTATCCGGACACGAATACGAACGAGGGTTCGGCCGAGGTAGAGAGTGAATTGACGTGGCTGTTGGGCGACACGCGGACGCTGCTGCTGGTGATATTGGGCGCGGTGGGGCTGGTGCTGGCGATTGCCTGCGGAAACGTGGCGAATCTGCTGCTGGCGCGGGCACGTGAGCGGGAGCGGGAGCTCGCAATGCGGTCGGCGCTGGGCGCGAGCCGAAGCCGCATCGTGCGGCAGATGCTGGTGGAGAGCGTGGCGCTGGGCGTGGCGGGCGGTATTGCGGGATGCGTGCTGGCATTTTTGGCGACGCCGGCGGTGCTGCGATTGATTGGAACGAGCGTGCCGCGGGCAGCGGGCGCGGGCGTGAATCTGCCGGTGCTTGGATTTGCGTTGCTGGTGTCGCTGGCGTCAGGCGTGGTGTTCGGGATGGTGCCGGCGGTGATGGCGGTGCGGCGGGATTTGTTGTCGCCACTGCAGTCGGGAGGGCGCGGCGATATTGGCGGGCAGCATCGGCTGGGGTCGGCGGTGATTGTGGTGCAGGTGGCGCTGGGGATTGTGCTGACGGCGGGCGCGGGGCTGCTGATGACGAGCTTTGAGAAGCTGGCGCACAGCGATGAGGGGTTCAATCCGGATCACGTGCTGACGTTGAACTTCGAGACGCCGGATTCGCGGTACAAAAATACGCGGCCGGAATTTTACCGGCAATATTTCGAGAAACTGCGGGCGCTGCCGGGCGTCGAGGCAGCGGCGGGGACCATGTTGCCGCCGATGACGGACAACAGCGCGCACCTGAGCTTTGAAGATCCGGAGCATCCGGTAGCGAAGGGGCAACAGCCGAGCGCGAGTTTAGATGTGGTGTCGACGGAATTTTTCCGGACAATGGGAATTCCGCTTTTGGCGGGGCGGGATTTCAGCGATGGGGACACGGTTGATTCGCCGCAGGTGATGATGGTGAGCCGGGCGTTCGCGGAAAAGTATTTTCACGGCGAGAACCCGCTGGGGAAGAAGCTGAAGCCGGGGGCGGGGAGCGGTGGGCCTCCGAAGTGGCGGGAGATTGTGGGCGTGGTGGGAGATATCCGGCACGGGGCGACGGAGCGAGAGATGGACCCGATGCAATATTTGCCGGCGAGCCAACTGCCGACGTGGTGCTGTTTGTATTCGGTGGTGAGGACGGGGATGGCCCCGATGGCGCTGGAGCCGCAAGTGCGCAGCCTGGTGACTTCGATAGACCGGGATATCCCGGTGACGGACGTGCACACGATGACGGATCTGATCGGGATGCAGTTGGCGCAGCCGCGCTTCGCGATGGTGCTGCTCGGCGCGTTTGCGGGATTGGCTCTGGTGCTGACGGTGGTGGGGCTGTATGGGGTGCTGGCGTATTCCGTTGCGCGGCGAACGCGGGAGATTGGCGTGCGGCTGGCGCTGGGAGCGGAGCGTGGAGCAGTGCTGCAGATGGTCCTGCGACAGGCGGGAGTGCTCGTGCTGGCGGGGATGGCGATTGGGGTTACGGCAACGGTGGCTTCGGCGTCGGTGCTGCGGACGATGCTGTACGGGACTGAGTCGCGGAATCCTGTAGTGCTGACGGGGGTATGCGGCGTGGTGGCGCTGGCCGGTTTGGTTGCGGCGTGGCTGCCGGCGCGGCGAGCAGCGTCGGTGGATCCGATGCGAGCGCTGAGGGCGGAGTGAGACAGGGTGCAGAAGGGACGGAACCGGGTCGGAAGATCAGTTGTTTTTTTTACCGGCGCGGGCGTCGATGTCGTGCATGCGGCTGGCCTCGAAGCTGACGATCTTCCACTGGCCGAGGCGGCGGTTGTAGACGCGGGTGTAGCGATATTGGCCACCGATGTCGCTGGTGCCGTTGGAGCCTTCGAGTTCGGCGAGGGAAGTGACGACGGCGGTGTCGCCATAGACGCGGACGTGGGTATCCGTGATGTCGAGTTTGGTGATGCGGATGGTGCCGGCGCGGCGCTGGTCGAGAGCCTGAGTTTTGGTTTCGACGGTGCCATTTGAGGTGATGCCGACGTAGTCGTCGGCGAGCAGGTGATCCATCTGGCTAACGTTGTTGTTGATGATGGCCTGGCGCCACTGCTGCTCGAGGGCTTCGATTTCTTTATGAATTTCGTGATTTTCGTGGCGGGGGAGTGCCCAGGCGACGTGGCAGAGCGCCAGCAGCAAAAACACGGCGAGCGCGGGGGATACCGTGTGCAGAGCTGAGGCAGAGCGTCGGCGCATATTCGTACCGGATGTTAGCCCGTGATGGCGCGGCGCGTCAAAAGGAAATGAGTGGAGTGCAGGCATGGGCAGCGGGAACATCATTTCTGCGGTGGAACGGCGACGAAAGCGCAAAGTTGATGGGACCCTTACAGTGTCAGACGCAGCAAACGGGCTGAGGACTGCCTGAAAGGCATCTCATCAACCTTGCGGGTAAGATTTGCCGCCCTAACGGCACGACTGAACGGCTTGCGGAGAGGGCAGAATTCGGTCGGAAATCTCGCCTCTCGGGGGCTGGGGCCCGCGTCTTTCCTCATTCGCGGGGTGCGCGGGATGAATCCCGCGCCTACCTGGTTTTCTTCCGTAAGCTATGAGGTCGGGCCCTTTCCACGAAAAAGTATTCTGCCGCCGTCTGTGAAGGTGTGCGTATTCACAGCCTCTTGACGAGAGGGCGGCTAGGCCAGGGGGGTGAGGTTTTCGACGTGGCGCTCGAGCATGAGCTGATAGAGTCCGCCAACGGCGGAATCTTTGAAGTGCGGGGAGGCGCGGTGGGCGTCGAGCGCCGCCTGATCGGCGTATTGCTCATAGATGACGACGGTGTCAGCTTCGCCTTCGACGGTGTTCGGAATGTAGGCGACACAGCCGGGCTCCTGGCGGGACGCTAGGGCCAGGGCGGTGAGGAGTTCGGCCACGCGCTGGCGGTCGTCGGTGCGGAACTTCATGCGAACGGTAAAGCTGATCATAAAGTAAGCCTGGAGCCAGAAGCTGGTAGCGGATCGTGACTGGTGACGAATAGTGGTGGATGTTGAGAGTTGATGCTTAACCGCCGGCGATCTGCTGCATGGCTTGTTGAAAACCGGGCAGCTCGAAGGTCTGATCGCGGTCGGGGCCCGTGGAGACGATGCCGATGCTGGCGCCCGATTCCCGTTCCATAAAGCGGAGGTAATCCTGGGCCGGCTTCGGGAGGTCGTCGAAGGTGCGGACGCCCTCAGTGGATTGCTTCCATCCCTTGAGGCGAGTGTACACGGGGCGAATGGACTCAATGCCGCGGATATCGGCAGGGAGAGAATCGCAGGGTTTGCCATCGATTTCCCATGCCGTGCAGACGGGAATTTCGTCGAGGTCGTCGAGGACGTCGAGCTTGGTGACGACGAGCCAGTCGGTGCCGTTGATGTGATTGGAATAACGGAGCAGGGGCAGGTCGAGCCAGCCGCAGCGGCGGGGGCGGCCAGTGACGGCGCCGTATTCCTGGCCGCGGGCGCGGAGAGCCTCGCCAGAGGCATCGAAAATTTCTGTGGGGAACGGGCCTTCGCCGACGCGAGTGATATAGGCCTTGGTGACGCCGATAACGGTGCCGATGCGCGTGGGCCCGACGCCGGTTCCGGTGCAGGCTCCTCCGGCTGCGGCCGATGAGGACGTGACGTAGGGATAGGTGCCGTGGTCGATGTCGAGCAGAGTGCCCTGAGCGCCTTCAAACATGACGCTGTGGCCTTCCTCGAGGGCCTGGTTCAGCAGGAGGGCGGTATCGGTGACGAAGGGGCGGATGCGCTCGGCGGCCGCAGCGTATTCGTCGTACATCTGGGCGGGATCGAGGGGGCCCGGACCCGTCTGCTGGCCGAAGAGCGCGTGGACGATCTGATTCTTTTCGGCGCAGGCGGCTTCAATGTGGGTGCGCAGGAGGTCGGCGTTGAGGAGATCGACGACGCGGAGGCCGTTGCGGGCCATTTTGTCTTCGTAGGCGGGTCCGATGCCGCGGCTGGTGGTGCCGATTTTCTTGCGGCCGGGTGCGGACTCGGCGGCCAGCTCGATCATGCGGTGGTAGGGCAGGATGACCTGGGCGCGATTGGAGACGTAGAGGCGGCTGTCGACATCGATGCCGAGTTCGCGGAGGCGCCCGGTCTCCTTGAGGAAGGCCATGGGGTCGAGCACGACGCCGTTGCCGATGACGCCGCGGCAGCCGGGGCGCAGGACGCCGCAGGGGACGAGCTGGAGGATGAACTTCTGCCCGTTGATGATGACGGTATGACCGGCGTTGTGGCCTCCGGCGTAGCGAGCGACGACGGAGAAGCGCTCGGAGAGAACGTCAACGATCTTGCCTTTGCCTTCATCGCCCCACTGGGCGCCAACCACGACTGCGGATTTTGCCTGGGTCACCGGAAATGCCTGCCTTTACTCGGGTTCTGATGGCCGGAGGGCACAGCACACACGTTCGCTCATCCCCTGCAGAGACTGCTGATAATGAAGGTGAGAAACCGTGGGTGGGCCGGATGCGGTAATCAGTCCATCCGATTCCCCATGATATATCGGCGGGGCGCAAGGGGAAAGATGACTATTGGGATGCCGGGGCGGAGGGTATTGCCTGGGAGAGTGCCGCTACCGGCTCCGAGCAGGCGAGCATGGCGGTGCCTCGGACGGTGCATCCGGTGCCGCATGGTCCGATCACGTTGCAATTGGTCGGTACGAAGGCATAAACGGTGAAGTTGCCGGTGGCTCCGCTCTGGCACTTCCCCATTCCGTTCGATGTGATGCTTATGTTGTTGGTTGGGGCGTTATTCAAGCACGCTCCCCAGTCCGCCGTCTGGAGCGGAACGATATAGGGCGGTGCCGTGTAATCGGCGGTCGCGGTGAACTGCACTTCCGAACTGGCAGCAGCATCGGCGGTTGCGGGGCAGACGGTTACGGAGGCCAGACATCGCCCGGTGCAGCCCTGGACGGTGAACTTGGCCGGCGCATTGCAAATGCCGGAGACGCTGGGAGCCATGGGAGAGCCGCAGGAAGAAAGAAGGAGTCCGGAGAGCGGCATGAGGAACGCTGCCGTAACGAATCGAGAGTGCCTCAGGGGATGGCCTCCGAGACTGACTCTTAGACGGGAGACGGGGCTGGGAGTCTCGCTGGCGGACGGGGTTTTTCGTCCCGTCGAAGCCTAATCGCTTTCAACGCGGGCCTGGGAGAGCCACACGGCGTGGTCGCCGCAGGTGGGGTCGCCGAAGATGTTGGCGACGGTGCGGAAGCCGTTGCGGTCAAGCAGATCCTGGTATTCGCCGGGGTCGAGGCTCGCGTGGTAGAGAGGCTCGCCGGCAAACTCGCTGCAGACTTCGCCGTGTTCAGGGCCGCAGGTGAACATCAACGCTCCGCCGGGCGCGGCGTGGCGAGCGAAGATGGGAAACATGATGGTCTGATCGTCGGGGCTGAGGTGGAAGAAGCTGTCCCACGCGAGGATGCCGTCGTAGCGCTGCTTGAGGGCGAGGGTGCGCATGTCGGCATTCCGCCACTGGCTTTGAGGAAAGCGGGATTGGCACATCGCGATCATGGACGGGGAGGAATCGACGCCGGTGAGGACGTAGCCGCTCCGGATGAGGTAATTGGCGATGGGCATGCCGGATCCGCAGCCGAGGTCAAGGATGGAGCCGCCGGGGGGCAGGAGGGCGAGGAAGCGGTCGAGCCATGGTTTCTCGAAGAGGCAGCCGGGATTGCGAAGACGATCCCATTCGGCGGCGTTTTCTTCGTAAAGGCCGACGATGCGGTGGGCGGCGGGGTTGGGCATGGGCATTCCTCAGATTCTCTCTTGATTTGCAATCGATTTTGTAGGGGCATGTGGAAAAGGCTTCTTATGAAGTTGGCAGGAGTTGGGGGAGAATTTCTCCGTGTGCACAATCGAGACCACCGACGTCGATCTCGACCGTCGGAGAGGTGGGAGACTCGCCTCCGCATCAGAAGGCAACCGCCTGAAGCCTGCTGCCCAGATTTGACACAACCTTCAGTATTGTCCGCTTGCCGCGAGGGCCGGGACGCGCAAACTGACACAGGTTCCATCGCCGAATCGACTGGTGATCTCTGCACGGCCGCCATGAAGAATCATGATGCTCTGCACGATTGCCAGGCCCAGGCCGGTGCCCCCTGAAGTCCTGGAGCGAGCGGGATCGACGCGGAAGAAGCGATCGAACACCCGGGGCAGCGCTTCGGCTGGGATGCCGACGCCTGTGTCGGAGACCTCAATGCGAATGGCTGCGCCTTCGACCCTGGCAGCCAGAGTCACCTTCCCTCCCGTCGGGGTGTGCGCAATGGCGTTTGATACGAGGTTGCTGACCGCCCGCAACATGAGCGCTCGATCCAGTTCCGCAGTCACGGGCTCCAGGCCGTCGTCTGCAACCACCGATATCCCTCCGTCGGAAGCGGAAGCTTCGTAGTAATCGCGAACCGCGCTCAGCAACTTGCCGACGTTGACTCGCTCGCGGCGCAGCACCGTCAAAGGACTCTCCGCGCGCGCAAGAAACAGGAGATCGCCGATCAGGTCAGAAAGCCGAACCGATTCTTCCAGCGTCGACTCAATTACTTCCCGATACTCGTCCACCGTTCGTGCGCGTGCAAGAGCCACCTCGGCTTCACCGCGGATGTTATGAACCGGCGTGCGCAAGTCATGCGCGATGTCGGTTGAGAATCTGGAAATCCGCTCGAAGGATTCTTCAAGACGGTCCAGCATCTCATTGAAGGTCCCCGCCAGCGCTGCCAACTCTGACGAATAGCCTTCCGCCGGGATACGTTCGCGCAGATTCGTCGACGTAATGTTCCGCGCCGTTGCGGCGATCTCTTCTACGGGACGAATGCCACGTCGCGCAATCGAGTAACCAAGCAAGGAAAAGAGAATCGAGCTGGCCAGCAGGATGGCCCAAAACCACGACCGATAGCGCCGCAGTAACCCTTCTTCCTGAGAAATATCAATCGCGATCTGAATCGTATCGCCGCGTGCGGGGGAGTTGGTTGCCCAGGCAGTAGCGCTGGCGACCTGGAACGGGCGTCCATGGAACCCCATCATGGGAACGGAATGTTCAGGACGGTTGCGCGTGCGACGAATGAGTTCGGCGACGTCCAGCTGTTCGGCCATCCCGGGTGTCGTTAGAATCGGGACCCCGTGGTCATCGAGAAGGCGAATGTAAAACTGCTGGTACCGGCGGGCTGCGGATTCCAGTTCAATCTCCTCGCGCAACCCATCCATGTCATCAGGACGCTCCCGCAGCATGGTGCGAAGCACGTGCAGTTTGTCGGCAAGAAATTGTTCGTTGCTTTTGTTCAGCTCCTGGCGCAGCACGATGTAGAGGCTGGCCGTGGCGAGGAGCACCAGTAACAGCCCGACCAGAGAGTAGGCGGCCGTAAGTCGAAACGCCAGCGTCCTGCTGAGGCGCGCCGCCGCCAGCGCATTATGGCTCGGCTTCAAGGACATAGCCGGCTCCGCGGACGGTGTGGATGAGTTTGAGGGTAAAAGGGTCGTCCACTTTGCTCCTCAGCCTTCGCACGTTCACGTCAACGACGTTGGTGTCGCTGTCGAAGTTCATATCCCAGACCATCTCGGCGATGAGCGTGCGGGAGAGGACTTCGCCGGCGCGGCGAGCCAGCAGGGTGAGGAGGAGGAATTCTTTTGCCGTGAGATCGATCTTCTGGCCGGCGCGAGTAGCGCGGTGGCGCAGCAGATCAATCTCCAGGTCGGCCGTACAAATGGTCTCCTGCACACGCGGAGTCGAGCGGCGCAGTAAGGAACGCACCCGCGCGAGAAGTTCGGAGAATGCGAACGGTTTCACCAGATAATCGTCGGCTCCGAGTTCGAACCCCCGCACTCGTTCGTGTACGGCATCCCGCGCCGTGAGCATCAGTACCAGCGCCCTGCTGCCTGCTCCGCGCAGTCCCGCCAACACGCGCCATCCGTCCGCCGCAGGGAGCATGACGTCGAGAATGATCAGGTCAAAACTCACTTCGAGAGCCAGATGCAGGCCCTCCAGTCCATCGGCAGCCTCGTCGACGACGTAACCGGCTTCGCTGAGCCCCTTCCGCAGGAATCTGGATGTCTTGACTTCATCTTCGATTACCAGGATCCTCATCGCTCACCTCGGTTTACTGCTCTGAATTCAGGAAGCGAATCGCAGCGCGAGCTGCAGTTCACTGACCTGGGTTGGAGTGTTCGCCGACTTCGTAATGCCGGCGGCATTCAGAAACTCAATCGTGCGGAAAACTGCAGGACCCTCGGCAGGCCGTCCGGGCTGATTTCCTCGAGAGCTCCAAAATTGCCGGGGCCCGAGTTCGGCACAAGAAAGCAGGTTTGCTGCAGCGTTGCGCCGTCGCCGCAGGTGGCGCCGATTGGGTTGTATTGCAACTGGTTGATGCCGTCGCCATTTTGCACGTAGTAATTAGCGTGATTGAAGAGGTTGAAGGCCTGCGCCTGAAGCTGGACCTCCCGGTTATCTTTTACTTCGATCCGCCGCGTCAGCCCGGCATCCACTCGCTCCAGCCACGGCCCGCGAAAGGAATTCAGCCCAATCCCCGGGGTCGGACCCGCGCCGTTGATACCTCCGGCGGTGTTCGCAGTGTCCTCGTTAAAGGCCGTGTCGTTCAGATTGTCATCCGCGCCGTCGCAATTGCTGAAGGACATCGTTGAACTGGTGCACGCGGGGCTAAGCAGTCCCGCGAAAGGCCGGCCCGAGGAAAAATCCATCACGGTACTGATCGTCCACAGTTTCAGCGCGGCGCGGGCGCCGTTCGACTGGGCCAGGCGCTCCAGGTGCGGCCGGTAGAAGCCTGCCAGCGTCAGCCGATGCCGCTGGTCCAGAAGCGACGGCGCATGCGTGTTTTTAAAGCTGAACTGGTTGTTGAAATCCATGCCGCCGAGCATGATGCTCTTCGCGAACGTGTACGACGCCTCGAGCGAAACGTTTTCCGCCACGCGGCGCTCCGCCTGAAAGAAAAGCGAATTGTAGTAATTCTGCGCGGGGCTAATCAGCTCGTTGATCTGTCCTAAATTCGGATCGATGCGGCCTTCTGCCAGCAGCCCGCTGTCCATGGTGGGCAGCGAAATCGACGGCCCGCTGCACGGCGCGCTCTGCGTGCCCGGCGGACACACGATGTACGTCGTCGTCCCCGACGGCGGCATCAGGTTCAGGTCATAGGCGCTGCCGGAGAGGATGTGCACGCCGTGATTCCACATTGTTCCTATGGCCACCGTGGTATTCGCGGCAATCTCGCGTTCGATCTGCAGGCTCGCCTGCAGGATATAAGGCGCGCGAAATTGCGGAGCAATCAGAGAAATGTCCGGAGACGCTCCAAACAGCGGCGAATTCGACGGCAAAATCTGTGGGAAGATGGGCGCCTGCTGGTTGGGCGCGCCGCTTGTGTAGCTCGCGCTCACCGACGACTCCTGCGAAGCCAGCCCGTTCGAGATCACGGCGTTGCGGTAGTTCAGCCCGTTCATATTCGTATAGAAATCGCCGAATCCCCCGCGAACGACGGTCTTCGCCATCGGCTGCCATGCGAACCCCAGCCGCGGAGCCAGACGCAGATACTGATTCGGATATTGGCCGGTGAGCGGAAACGCCGGGTTCTCCATCGGTCGCGGATAGACCTGGAAATCCTCGCGCACGCCGGCCTCGATGGTCAGTTGCGGCAGCGCGTGAAATGTATCCTGCACGTAAAACCCGTAGTACGGCATTCCGAAGGCGAACCGCGGCTCGCCCGATGCCTGGCTGAAATTGATGTATTCTCCCAGCGCAAAGGCTTCCAGGTTGGGAAATTCATACAACCCGAGAGGCGAGCCGAAATCAACAGCCTCGTTCGGATCCGCACCGCCGTCGTCGGTGTCCGCGTCCCACGACCGGTTCCAGTCAAAGCCCAGCTGCAGCATGTGGCGTCCGACGGCGAGATCGATGCGGTCCGCCACCGAATCCTGGCGCTCGAAGACTCTGCCAATCGAAAACGCATTGTTCCCCAGGACGAACGCGGCGGGACTGTCGAGCACGATGGTCGGAGTATTTGGCGCCTGCCCGGTCGGCGTCGCAATCTCATTGTCCTGGGAGGTCCCGGTATGAAACTCGTTCAGCAGTCGCGGTGAGAAGGTGTGCGTCCACCCCGCGGTCAACTCCTCAGTGCGCACGTATGCGTTGGCGAGGGACTGCAGCCCGTAGTTGCCCACGGTCGGGTCCGTGATGACGCCGCCCGGCGAGTTAAACCGGTTCAGATTCATGCTCAGGAAAATGCTGTCACGCGTGCCGGCCTGCCAATCGATGCGCGGCGTCACGACGATGTCATTGCGCTTCCTGGGCCCGACGCCCAGGTTTGCGTTGAGCGCCCCGATCGCATTGGCCACCTGCTGCAAATACACAGGGTTCGCCGGGTTCGGCGCGGTGTCGCTTCCGGGAATCGGTAGCGGCCCATTCGGCGCGGGCAGGGTAGTGCTGCCCGGAAGCCCGAAGTTCTGTTCGAGAAAGGCAGCCAGGTTCGCGGCGTTCGAGGTGAGGGTCGGATTGATCACCGGGATGGGATCGTTGCGCAGCTGCTGCTCATAATCCACAAAGAACCAAAGTCGATTGCGCCGGATCGGCCCACCGACCCCGGCGCCGAATTGCTGCAGCACATCCTGCGGCTTGGGATTCCCGATCGCCTTGTCCAGGGCGTCGTTGGCACCTGTCGCGGAGTTGCGGTTGTAATAAAACGCGCTTCCGTGAAACACGTTGCTTCCCGAGCGCGTCACCGCATTCACAAATCCTGCACCGCCGCCGTATACCGCCGAATAGGGGCTAACGGAAATTTGGAATTCCTGGATGGCCTCTTCGCCGTAGAGATAGGGAATTCGGTAGCGGCCCATGATGTCAGCAAAATAATTGTTGGCCGCGTTGCTGCCATCGACTGTGAAAGCGTTGGAGCCATTGCCGTTTGCGTAGCCTGAATCCTCGCCGCCCTGCTGTCCGGCCACGCTCACCAGCCCCGTGTCTCCGTCGTAGCTGGTGTTCGGAGACAGCGTCATGAAGTCCGTATAGCGGCGCCCGTTGAGCGGCAGTTCGTCGATCAGGGAGCGCTGGAGCACGGTGTTCTGCGACGATTCGGCGGGACGCAGCTGCGGCGTCTTTACCTCAATTGTCTCCGGCCGCGATCCCGGCTGGAGGCGCAGATCCTGCTGCGTGGCATTGCCCACCAGAACACGCACCAGCGCCGTGGTCTCGCGAAATCCTGGCACACTCGCGGAGATGGAATATGTTCCCGGCATCAGGGCGACAAACTGATAGAGCCCGGACCGGCCGGATGCAGCCGTTTCCTCGACGCCCGTGTCAAGGTTCCGGAGCACGACAGGCGTATGCGGCAGGATGGAACCCCGCGCGTCGGTCACGCGTCCCGCAATCGCTCCGGTCAGGACCACGTTCTGCGCCGACACTCCGGTCGCGAACGAGACAAAGAGCAGCAGGCACGCCAGCACGAAACAGGAATTTGTCGTGCCGCCCTCCGTTGCCGGCCCTGGTATTCGTTTGGATCCGATGCTTTGAAATTGAGTAGTGAAGGTCGACACAGCTCGCAACTCCCTTTCTTTTGCCGAAGAAGATCGGCGTCCAATGCGCGTTGGATCGAATGCCAGCCCTCACGAAGCGATTGATTCGATCGGTCTGACGATAGAGTCGATCAGCGAAGCGATCGGAATCTCGGCAGAATGCGAGTCCCGAGCGCCGATGACAGCCATAGACACCGCACCGATCCATAATCGGGCAGGGACTGACTTGAGAATTCGCAACCTGATGTTCCTGACCCCGTGTCTTCCGGGCCGCGTTCAAATGCGCTTCCTGACCAGACAAGGAAAGCGGTCCCTTCATTCCCCCGGGTCGCCGGTCCAGGACGCGGACCTTCGACGGATATCAAATTACAGTGGCTTAATTACGTCGGATTCGGGAGTTCGACTTGCGCCTGACAATCCGGCAGAACTCCGATCATGCCTCGGTCGGTGGTTTTTCAGGATTCTCCGCAGGTGTTCATTGCGTGACTGGAAATGGCAACCTGCCCCGCCTTAACGCTCGGGCGCGGGCATCGATCGTAACCAACAAGAAGAGCGACGCTTAGCAACGTCTCGAACAACGTCCATGACAAGGATGTAATCGACATGGAGTTAGGGATGGGTTACGCCGGCATTAAAGTTCTTTGAAAGATAGGTCCCGCCTTTTTCGGTGGAAAGCCGCGTCAATGGTTGAAGATTCGGGATACACCTTCGCTGACTTCGCTTCGAGCTGCATCAGCCTACGCCACCGGAAAACTACGAAGACATTGGTCCACGGAGCAGACTCTGCGGAAGGTGGAACTGCGCGCGTCACAATCCGCGCGAGTGACCTTGCGGCGTGCTGTCCGCGAGCAAGGCTACAAAACTGTAATGTTGCCGTCACGCTGCTGTGCGGGACGCGTTTTTAATCTCGGTCCGTGCGCAGTTCGTCCGCGCCGATCGTCACAAACCCGTTACAGCTCGTCTGCAGAGATTGGTGGCCCCGATGTGCGTGGGGCGCTGGTCGTCGCACTCCCACCCGATGTCGCACGGCCGATCCCGGTTGCGCGGCGGAAAAAACCAGGAGGAAACGGTGTATGTTCCGCAACACGTCTCCAATTAAGTCTCGAAATATTTCTCGGATCAACCGTCTGCGTCCGCTCGCCGGCTTGCTGGCAGCAGGGTTGATTGTTCCGGGGCTCGCTGGCCAGTCCAAAGAGTTTCCCACCTACGTCGCGGGCCCGCAGCCGAACGGCTCGTGGGTCGTCAGCAGCGGCCAGATCATTACGCCCGCCGGCACCCAGGTCGATCTCGGAATTCGGGTCCGCGCGAAGGCTATCGCGGTGAACCCCAACACGAAAACGCACACCGCCGCGGTCCTCACCATGGGTACGTCGACCTCGGACGGCAACGGAGCCGTTGAGGTGTTCGACACCCGCACCGGCGATGTCGTCGAGAACTACCTCCCGTTTGCATCGGATCCGACGGGCAGCTTTACCGGTATTACGTATTCGCCGGACGGCAAGTATCTCTTCTTCAGCCAGGACAGCAGCCACGTCACGATCGCGAAGGTGGACGACGACGGCATGCTGGAAGACGACGCCCAGGTGAGCGTGCCGCCCAACAACTCCCTGATCACCTGCTACCCGGACAGCCCTCCGGCCGCCTATGCGAATCCCTGCGGCTCGTTCTATACAAACAGCACCTCGTTTCCCAGCGGCATTGCGGTTACTCCCGATGGCACCAGTGCCTACGCGCTGCTGAACCAGAACGATACGCTCGCCAAAATCGACCTGACCACGAAGAAGCAGGGTAATCAGATCCGGGTCGGCAACGCGCCGCACAGCGTTTTGATCAGCAGCGACGGCACGACGGCGTACGTCAGCAACGAGGGAGGCCGGGCCGCTACAGAGGGGGACTTCCAGATCAACTCCTCTGGTACAGAAATCGTCGCCGATCCCTTTGTGGGGGCCGCGATCACCGGTACCGTCTCTGTAGTTGATCTGCCCACGATGAAGGTCAGAGCTACCATCCCAACCGATCTGCATCCGACCGGGATGGCGTTCTTCGGACAAAACCTTCTGGTTGCCAATACGTACAGCGACACGATCTCGGTGATCGATACGACCACCAACGAAGTGACGAGGACGATCAACCTTGCGTTACCGATTGGCATCCCCGGCGCAGGTGAACCGATCAATGGCGCCGAGCCGGACTCGATTGCCGTCGATCCCGCGAAAGGGCTTGCTTACGTCGCGCTTTACCATGCCAACGCGATCGCAGTCGTCGATCTCAGCATCCGCGCGAAGGATCCCGTTCTGGGCATGATCCCGGTGGCCTATGCACCGGCATCCATCGTGTTCGACAAGGGAGATAACGTGCTCGTCGTCGCCAACGACAAGGGCATCGGGGCGCGTAACTCATTTGAGTGCGACTGGGACGTGTGCAATTACAACACCCACCAGGACAACGGCACCGTCAGCCTGGTGCCACTGCCGGATAACAAAACCCTGGCGACGATGACGACGAATGTCTTCCGGAACAATCACTGGGACCTGACGGAAAACATCAAGTCTGCCTCCGGTGGCAGGCCGGATGCCACTCCTGTCCCAATCCCGGCCAAAATCGGCGATCCGTCGCTGATCCAGCATGTGTTTCTGATCGTGCGTGAAAACCGCACCTACGATCAGATGCTGGGCGACGTGAACGCCGGCAATGGCGATCCCTCGCTGGCAGTTTTCGGCGACAACTCAACCTACGGCCACATCACGCCCAATGTGCACCAGTTGGTGAAGCGCTTCCCGCTCTTCGATAATTTCTACGACCCCAGCCGCCAGTCGGCTGACGGTCACCAGTGGATCACCGAAGCCGCTGCGCCCTACGCCGACGACATCCAGTCGCCGGACTGGGTTCGCAGCTATCCGGGCGGAAACGCCGGCGATGCACTCGCCTACCAGAACAAGGGCTTTTTGTTCTCAGAGGCGGAGCAGGCCGGTCTGCCGGTAAAGATCTACGGCGAGAATGTCGAGAACGATACCTTTACACAGCCGAACGGGTCGACCAGCGAACCCAGCTGGAGCCAGTTCTACGACGACGCGCAGAAGTTCGAGGCTGGGCTCGAGCCGACGCTGTACTACCAGAACACGATCCATGCACAGTCCTCGGTTCCGGCAGTGTACGACCACCTCATCACGAACTTCCCGCAATTCGATCTGGGCATTCCCGACCAGTTCCGCGTCGACCTGTGGATGCAGGACTTCAAGAATGACGTCAAGAACGGTACTGTTCCCGCGCTGAGCATCCTGTGGGTGATGTGCGACCACACGGGTGGCCCGCCGACCGGGCAGGCCGAACAGGCCGATAACGACCTGGCCATCGGGCGCATGGTCGACTACATCAGCCACAGCAACGTGTGGTCTTCGTCGGCGATTTTCGTCGAGGAGGACGACTCGCAGAACGGCGTCGATCACGTCGACGGTCATCGCAGCCCAGGCTACATCGTCAGCCCGTACGCAGTGCAGTACGGACCCACCGACAGCACCTACTACACACAAACCAACATGACGCGGACGATCGAGCAAATCCTCGGCCTGCCGCCCATGAATCAGTTCGACCTTGTGGCATCGCCGATGAGGACGGCTTTCGTGGAAAACGCATCCGGGGCTAACTTCGCACCGTGGTCGCACGTGGCGAACCAGATCCCGCTGACCCAGGGCGTTACATCGAGCGTAACCAGCGCAGGGATGACGCCGGCGGCCAGGGCCCTGAAGGCGGCCTGGTTGCAAAAGAAGGCGCAGATCTTCGCCGGCAAACTAACAAAACCCGACTCGGAAGATCCGGACACCGTCAACCATCTGAACTGGTACATGGCGACCGGGTTCACCAAGCCCTATCCTGGCGAGAAGACGGTTCGCCCGCCCAGCCAATTCAACAACCCGGCACCGGCCGGCGACCTGGACGATTAAATCTATTCCTGATCCAAAGACCCTCTCCCCGATGGACCGGGGAGAGGGTCTTTTTTTGATGGCGTAACCTGGCGATGATCTTTCCGATTAGCCAGCGCCGGCTGAGGCTGATTGCGACACTCAGGTGTTCAAGTTGATCGCGCAGGCGGCGGCTTGTAATTGAGCGAACAAACGCAGCGCCGGCAAATTGGGTTTTCACTTACGTTGAGCGTCGCACGAAACTGCCGTGCTTCGCCGCTGTTGATGGCTTCGTCCAGCGTTGCCGTGTTGGCGTTTCCGACGGATTGGTGGAAGAAACACGGGCGAACGGAGCCGTCCACTTCGACGACCGCGGATACCCACGGAGCATTGCACACGGGCGCAAGCGGAGGCAGCTGACCAAGGTGCTCCCGGAAACGGCGAGCAATCTGGCGCAGTCTGGTTTCCGATTCGGCAATGAATTTCGAGCGCAGATCTTCAGCGTGCTCGCGGGTCAGCAGATCGATCTCCTGCTCAAGCGCGTCAATTTCTTCTTCCATCAGCGCGATCTGGTTCTGTCGCTCCTGCGGCCAGATCAACTCGCGATTGAAGGCCTGCGAAGTCAGATCCGCCGCCAGGAATGAAATCGAATCGAGCCCCAGCAGCCTTGCGGCATGGACAGTTGACCGCAGCCGGCGATGATTGGCTTTCTGGACGGTGGTGCGGCCGTGAACGGGCATGCCTGGTTTTTCCAGGCGAACAGCCGCGATGCCTTCACCCATGATGCGGAAGGCTCCGCTGACACGCCGCACTCGGTCGTGAACCTCTTCGGGTCCGTCAAGAGAGACGATGACCTCGTCGATGTATTCCGCGACGATCGAAGCACGTTTTGCGAGCAGCAATCCAGTGGTGAGCAGGGTGATGCGGGCACCGCATTCTCTGATGAGCAGGCAAAGCCTGGAGAGATCGCGATGCAACAGCGGTTCGCCGCCGGTGAGAACGACATTGCGAACGCCAAGCCGGAGCAGGGAATCGCGATGGCGCTCGAAATCCGCCGCACTCAACTCCCGTCCATCCCTGCGCTGCCAGATATCGCACATCTGGCAGCGGCAGTTGCAGTTCTCGTGAACGTGCAGGAGCAGAATCGGAAGTTGAGTAATCTTCTCGGCCTCGGATCCAGAGTTGCCAGGTTGCGTTGTGATGGCGACGAGTTCAGAGGCCATGCTGGATCCCCTCTGCTGCGGCCAGTCGTACGCGTTTGCCGCCAAGGCGCACGTTGTCCTTCCCCAGGACCGATTCGGCTTGCTGCAGCAGCCAGGCCACCGGCGCTCGTAGCCAGCGGAGGGTGTCTTCCACCCACAGCGGCTGGAGTGCTGCCGTGGCCGCAGCCGGCAGCCGCTGCATCATTGCAGGAGAAGCCAGCATAACGCGTCCTCCGGTCATGACCAGTTCGATGTCGGCTGCGGACAAGGTGGGCAAGCGGTCCTGCGCTTCGCCCCTGAAGTCGCGGATGGCGATGATGTCGGCGGTCGCAGATGGCTTGAGGAAACCCTCGCCGCTTTGCAGCCTCAGAATGGCCGCGGGCAGTTCTGTGACCATGCGCCACGCATGCGCGGGCTCGAGACTGCAGGCACGGATGGCGAAGCGCACTTCGTCGAGGAGGTCGCCTTCTGCGGTGAGAGAAGAATCGCTGCCAACGGCGACCTTGGAAATGCGTTGGAATATCTCCGGACGAGGCACGCGCCCGAAGAGGAGATGGTTGGACGATGGGCAAATCACAAGCGATACGCCGCGGCTTTCCATGAGCGCTGCACCCTCATCGTCCACCGCGAGCCCATGCATGATCGCCGTATTGGCGCGGAGCATTCCGAGGCTGTCGAGTTCGGACAACTCGCGTCTGGATTTGTCGTCGATGCCTTCGCAGGCGTGAATCAGAAACGGATGCTTGTCGTGTGCGGCGCCCCGGCCCGTGCGAAGGTCGGCATCGAAGGCCAGCGAATGGGCCCAGGTGTAATCGCGGACCACGCGAACCGGAAAGTCCGGGCCCAGCAGAACTGGATGCAGCGGGTTGTGATGGCACACCGTGGTTACGCCGCACAGAAGATTGCGCAGGCCGCCCCACCACAGGCGGACGTCTTTAGGGATCGACCGGTGAGTGGCGATAACATCGCTGTAAGTCCCGTGGATGTCCTCCGCCCAGGCGCTGGCATTCGCATAGCGAGAGCTGGCCAGGCGCGGAAAAAGACCAAATTCGAGATGATCGTGCGCGTTGATGAGCCCCGGCAGGATGCGGTAGCCGTCAAGGTCGATGTGGTAAGAAGATGGGGGGATCAGACCGGACCGGCGGGGACTGATCATGCGCGTGATTTGGCTGCCGGTGAGCAGCAACTGAGCCGGAGTGGATTCCTGTGCACCGACAGTGCACCTTGCCCCCTGAATTACGGTCGTGAGATGCGAATGAGCCTCGACGCTGTCGTGGTTGCTCCTGCGGAAGTGCGCGAGGTAGATCGCGGGGTGACCTGCGGCTTCCGTAAAGCGGTTCACCCGCCCCGCGGCTGCGAACGCCTGCCGCTCAGGAGTGCCGAATTCCGGCTCGATGAAGCTGACGATTTCCCAGCCGAAGCGCCGAAATGTTGTGGCAAGGTGTTCGAGGTGGTGACGAGTGGTATCGAGCCTGATCTCACCGCCCGTGGTTGCGAAGGAACGCTTCCAGCCGAGATGAGCCTCGGTTTCCGGGTGCATGTCTGACAGGACGAGGTCGCATCCGCCCCGCGCAATGCGAGTGAATTCTCCGGCAAGACGCTCGGGCTTGTCGAAATAGCTTAGAACGAAGGAAGCGAGAATGAGATCGATAGAGTGATCGGCGAAGGGGGTAGCATCGCACGAGCACTCGATCAATTCCACGCCCGATATCAGCTTCTGCGCTGCCGCGCGCAACATGGCAGAGGATGTGTCGATGCCCCGCAGAGTGCCCGGGCTCCGTGCAGCGAGATGACGCAGCCATCGCCCCGAGCCGCAGCCTGCATCCAGCACGTCGCGGCCGCGGACTGCCGGGAGCATCGCGAGAAGGTATCGCTCCTCCAGCATCAGCAACGGATTCGGATTCGCGTCATAGGAGGCTGCCCACGCCGCGAACGCATCCCGGTTCCGCAGCGTTCCACTTGCCGCCGGAACCGGGGGAGACATTGCGCGCATTACAGGCTCTCGCGCTTTGGCTTCCGAAGCGCGATGAATCGGTTGGCCAACTGCAGTTCAAGGGGGAAGCTGTAGAAGTGGAAGGCATAGCGCCATGCGCTGAGTGTGCGCAGCAGCATCCGGCTCCAGCGTGGCGCGCGGATATCCTGCACGGTCGGCCAGCGTGAAGCGACGACCAGTTCGAAATTGTCGATCAGCCGCTTCGTCTTTCTGCGCAGCCAGGGAGCGCTGGTATCAATGCGCAGCGTGAAGTCCATCCACTTCTTCGTGGCCCATTCCATGGGTGTGTCGGGGAAGGAGATCTGGCCATCGACCTCGCCGTACATTGAGCCTGGCTGCGGAGTCGGGGTGTAGTGCTGCACGATGATTTCGCTGTCCGGGTTGATGCGTTTGATCTTCCGAATGAAGCGCAAAGTCTCCTGCGTATCCCGCTCGGGATCTTTGGGGTTTCCGACCACGAATGAGAACTCAGGAATGATTCCGAACTGGCGTGTGCGCCGCGCCATGGTGAGCGTCTGCTCGGTGGTGATGCCTTTCTGCATCTCCTGCAAAGCCCAGTCGGATCCGGACTCGGCTCCGAAGAAGATCATGGCGCAGCCGGCGCGCTTGATCGCGGCCATGGTCGCGTCGGAATAGCGGGACATGATGTCGACACGCGCTTCGCACCACCAGCGCAGTTTGAGAGGAGCCAGAAGCTCGCACAACTCGAGAGCATGATCTTCGCGGAGAAAGAAGTTCATGTCGTAGAACTGCACGGAGTCGGCGCCGTAGGTTTCAATCAGGTGCTTCAGAATTTCTACGGTGCGCTGCGGCGACTCCATCTTTTCATCGCGGCCATACGCCGCATGAACGCCGCAGAAGCTGCAGTTGAAAGGGCAACCAATGCTGGCGTGATGAACGGCGGTGCGCTTTCCAAAGAACGAGGGCCGCAGGTATTTCCTGACCGGAATGCGGTGGAACGGCGACCAGGGAAAGTTGTCCGGCCCTTTCATGGGGCGTTCAGGGTTGCTGCGATGAAAGCCGAAAGCGTCCTTGTAAGACAGGCCGGGAATCGTCGCGAGCGATCGTTTTCCGCGCAGCGCATCCAGCAGTTCGAGGAGAGCTTCTTCTCCCTGACCGCGGACCACGTAGTCGATATATTTCGCATTTAGCGCGGTATCGGGATAGATCGATGCGAAGTATCCGCCCCAGACAATCTTGACGTGCGGACGCTGCCGCCGAATCTCTCGCGAGGCTTCCATGGCCGCCACCATCTGGGGGCCCGGCATGGCCGATACGCCCAGCAATTCGACCGGGTGGCTGTCAATGAGCTTCAGCATGGTTTCCACCGGCATGTGATCGAGGTTGCCGTCGACAATCTCGTATTCCTCGCGCCCTTCCAGCACAGCGGCAAGGGCGAGAACAGCAAGCGGCATCCGGCAGTTTCTCGGTTTGGTGGCGCGGGGATGGAAAAGGATAATCATGGATTTTTGTGAGCGACGTAGATGCGAAATTCAGATGGCGTGCGATTGCGCCGTATTTTGGCGAGCAGCGGGCGCATCGCCCAGCGGAAGCCGTAGCGCGGGAAGTGCACTTCCCAGCGAACCGACAGCGCCGCAGCAAGATTCTGCAATCGCTCGTCAGTGAGATATTCCACATGCTCAATGGCGTCGGAAGCCGTACCGTATTTGCGAAGGAAAGCCGCACGTCGTTCGCTGACCATCTGTCGGCCGCTTTCTTCCCGTTCGTACCAGGGCGTATCGATCACGATCGCCCGGCCCCCGCCTCTCAGGCAGCGCAGTGCCTCCCGCAGTGTCGCCTCGGCATTTTCGGAATAGTGGAAGGACGCATTGAAGAGGACAACATCGAACTGCCCGTCGTGAAACGGCAGACGATCCATCTCCGCCTGAAATCGTGGGAAGAGTCCTGGCAGACGGCTCCGGTAGTGTTCGGCGGCGCGCAGGCCGTCGCGGTCGCTCATCGACAGATCGACAGCCACCGGACGATATCCCGCCAGGGAGAGACGGAAGCTCAACCAGCAATTTCCCGCGCCGACATCAAGAATGCGGCGGCAGCCGGGCGTGGCCTGAGGAGGCAGCACCTGCGTCATCAGGTGGTTGTAACTGCGAGCGCGAATCCGCCACTGCGCGTTGTTCCGCCCGGAAAGATCTTTCCAGGGAAGGCTGAGATAGAATTCGTCGCCAGAACTTCCGCGGCCCTCCGCGCTGCGAATCGCCTCATAAGTATTTGTGAACTGCGCAAAGTGCTCGACCCTTTCCGGCGCCAATGCGAGAGCGATATCGTGCCGCCCTTCCATGCGCAGCGCGCAGCGCAGGCATGTGTCGCCGCTCATTTCGGTCCGGCAGCGCGGGCAACGCAGCAGGACTCCCCGCAGGGGGACATCCTGCGCAGAGATGAGGGTTTGAAGGGGGGTCATCGCGTCAGCCTCTCCATGTGCAGCAGCATGTGATCGCCGAGGACTCTGGCCCCAGGCAAGCGGCTCAGCATGCGATCGGCTGCCTCGCACATGCGCAGCATGCCCAGGTGATTTTGCGTCCATGCTTCGAGGTAGGAAGGCGGAACCACCACGCCAATACCGGTAACAGAGCGCAGCCGGAAAAACGGGTCGAACCACTTCCGCATCAATCGCAGCGTTGGATAATGCACGGGCAACGAATGGCCGTTGAGATGCACTTCGGCGAAGCCCCGGCAGCGCCGAAAGGCCCGGCGGAAGTCGCCCTTGGTCGCATAGTGGGCAATTTCCCAAAGGCAGTACCGCGTGGAGACGCAGAGCAAAAGGTTCGCTCGCGGACGAACGAGGCTGGCCAGGGAACGAGCGGTCCGGGCGAGATCGTTCACACAATTCAGTCCGGAGAAATTGGAGAAGACGCCGTCAAATTGCCCTTCTCCGCGCAGGGAGTCGATGTGCTCGGTGCGAAGAATGCGAAAGTCGATCGGCGACAACGGCGCTTCGGCTGCCCTTCGCGTCTTGGCCTGGCCGATCATTCTGGGTGAAGCATCGCAGGCGCAAACGCGGATGCCTCTGCCGGCGAGAAAGAGAGCATCTTCGCCCGTGCCGCAGTTCAGCTCGAGGATCCGGTCTCCCGGCCGGAAGACGCACAGGGTCTCTCGCCAGACCGCAGTGCGCTGCGCGCGACCAATGAGGGAACCTGTGAAGAGCGAGTCATAGAGGTCGGCGATCGCATCAAACGCCACGCCTGCAGGGTGAAGGTCCTCAGCCACGGCGGTCATTGCTCCACCTCAGCCCACGTCGCCTCCATGCCTGACCGCGCATCGCGGATGCTTTCTTCCAGATGCGCCAGCTCGAGCTCTTCGCGTCCTGAGTTCGCCTGCAGGATACGGGATCGCTCAACTTCGCTGCGCAGCAGCTGGTCCACGTGGGCATAGAACCGGCGCGTATGTCTTCCCAGGATCCGCAGTTCGCGATCCGAGGTTTTGTGCCAGGGCTCCAGCTGCACCAGGCGGTCAGCCATCCGGCGGTAGTAAGGCGTGCCCTTGATGGGGTAGGAAACAGTCGTGAAGAAAATGTCGGGATTCGAGGTGCTCACGTGGCGGACGGTCGCTTCGATATCGTCCAGCTCCTCGCCTTCATAGCCCCACATCAGGAACATGCCGGTCTGGATGCCGCGCTCCCGGGCCATGCGGATCGCATCCTGCACCTGCTCGACTTTGACACCCCGATCCATGGCGTCGAGAATGCGCTGCGATCCGCTCTCAGATCCGACCCAGATGCGGAAGCAACCGAGTTGCGCCAGCAGGTCGAGCATTTCGGCATTGAGCCGGTCGGCGCGCGAGATGCATTCGAAGGGGACGTGCAGGCCCCTCCGCTGCATTTCAGCCGCGTAGCGTCGCAGCCATTCGTGGTTGATGGTGAAAACGTCGTCGGAAACCCAGGCGATGTCGGGAGAGTATTCGCCGAGCAGCCACTCCACTTCATCGACTACCTTCAGCGGATCACGGCGGCGATGCGATTGCCCGTAGACCTGGTGACTGCACCAGTTGCAGCGGAACGGACAACCGCGCGCGGTGATGAAATTCACCGAGCCGGTTCCATGGTGCGTACGCCACGTCTCGACGTAGCGAGCGATGTCAACCGCCTGGCGCGCCGGCCACGGCTGCCGGTCAAGATCGCCAATTTGCCCCCGCGGC
>DATHQV010000120.1:0-2590 GCA_035482355.1 Acidobacteriaceae bacterium
GGCCGTCACGTCGGCCAGGGAATCGAGTTCGCGGCCGAAGTCGCTGCTGGTGCCGGTCATGCGCGCGATGCGGCCATCGAGGCCGTCAAACAGAAACGCAAACCCAATCGCCTTGGCGGCAAAGTCCAGATGCCAATACTCAGTGGTTGTAGCCTGCATGATCTGAAGGATGGCGTAGTAGCCCGCCGCCAGATTGGCGGAAGTAAACAGGGACGGGAGAATGTACATCCCCTTGCTCAAACGTTGCCGCGGCTTGTGGGCGGGCTGGTCCATTAGCGCGCCCTTTCGCTGGCGCGGGAATCACCGGCCGCGGCTAGCTCTCCCTTGGGCTGAAGATGAGCCAGTACCGAAGAGCCGCCCTTTACCCGGTCGCCGACTTTCACCTGCAAAGCGGCGGTTGCGTCGAACAGCACATCCACACGGGAACCAAACTTGATGAGGCCCACGCGCTGGCCCCGTTCGAGCCGGTCCCCAACCTTGGGATGAAACACGATGCGCCGCGCCAGCAAGCCCGCGATCTGCTTGAAGACCACGGTCTGCCCGTCGCCTTCCACGGTTACGATGTTCTGCTCGTTTTCCTCAGCGGAGGCATGATTCATGGCGTTGAGGTACTTCCCGCGCTGGTAGCGGATTTCGCGGATGGTTCCCGTAACCGGCGAGCGGTTCACGTGGACGTTGAAAACGCTGAGGAAAATGCTGATGCGTGTGAGCTTATTGCTCCCTGACGTTACGGGCGAAACATCCGTGACCTTCCCGTCGCCCGGGGAAACTAGGGCGCCGGCTTCCTGAGGAATCGTCCGCTCCGGATCGCGGAAGAACCACAAAAAGAAAGCTGCCAGCACAAACGGAAAAATTGCCCACGCAGGATTCGTCAGCCAGCCGATGAGAACGGCGGCGGCGATCAGTGGCGCGGCGTAGAAATAGCCATCACGAACCATGCGAGCTTTCAATTATAGAGCAGGCTGCCCAGGGTCGGGACGATTTGGTGGATCGATCAAATCTGAGTTTTCACCGCCGGCGGAGTCGCACCGGGCGATAGGGTCCGGTTTGCGCCTGCTACCCCTCCAGGCCCCAGCGGAATCGCGCGACCGCGACTCCACCGAACAACAGCGCGAAGAACATCAAAACCGCGATGGGCGTGAGCGCTGCAGAGAATCCCGAGCCACGCCACGTCATAGCGTCCAACCCATCCATCGCCCACCGGGTCGGAATGACTACGGTAAGTTTCTGTAGCCACGCCGGAAAGATAAAAGTTGGCACCCACGCGCCCCCGAGCATCACCATGAAGAGGGTCGCCATGATGGAGTAGCCGCGCGTGGCCTCGGGGGTCTCGCCGAGGGCGGCGACCATGAGGCCGAAGGCGGCGGTCATCAACGAAAAAGCGGCGCAGACGCCGACGAAACCCGCGAAACTGCCCAGAATGCGGACGCCAAACACCACCCGGGCGAAACTGAAGAGCACGACCAGAATGAATCCCGCCATCAGCGACGCGCTCACCGTCCGGCTGCCCAGCAGCATGGTGCGGGAAAGCGGCGCGGCCCGCAGGCGCTGCCAGAGCCCGGTCTGGCGGAGAGTCAGCAGAGCGATTCCAACATCGAGCCCCATAAACAGGATGAACTGAACTCCCATCCCCGCGAAGGCGTGTGCGTATCCGTTGTACTCCACGTTTTGTCCCGATGTGATGGCTTCTTCGCGAGTCTCGTAAGGCATGGTCAGGCCGCCGGATACTTCTGCTTGCCCGGAAGCGCCCGCAGCTCGTCTCTCATCTTGCCGCTCATTTAATTCCTTGACGCTGCTCAGCAAATCGCGCAGAGGCTTTCGCACGTCCGCGGGAAGTTGGGAATCGGTCTCCACTCGCGCCAGACCCTCCTTCACTATCTCGCGTCCGCCGCTGCCACTGAACATCTCCTTGCTCACGGTCTGCATCACCGCACCGGCCAGGATGCCTTTCACCATGCCGAGTTCCACGTTGTGGGAAGGGTCGTAGAGCACATCAAGCCGGGGCTTCGACTCGGCAGTAAACAGAGCGCGTCCGGCGTCCCGGCCAAAATCTTTGGGGATGACGATCGCGGCGGTTGCTTGCCCCTTGCGAACCGCCTCGCGCGCGGCGTCCAAAGTGGAGGGCTTCACAGCGAGATTCTTATCGTCGGCGAGCTGCGTGATCAGGCCCCGCGAGATGTCGCTGCCGTCCTGGTCAACCACCAGCAGCGGAACTTTGCTCATCTCCGCATTGCCTTTTTGTCCACCGAACAGGTAGCCAAAAAAAGAGGCCAACACAATGGGAACGAGTATCCCGACGACCACGGCCTTGCGGTCGCCAAAGAACAGGAGCAGATCTTTTCGCACCAGAGCCAGGAAAGGGATCATTATGAGTCTCGAAGGCTCCTTCCCGTGAGAGTAAGAAAAACGGTCTCAAGATCCGGCTGCTCGCTCGATAAGTGATGGAAGGAATGCCCGTTCTCGGCCAGCCAGCGCAGGACACCGGCCGCTTCCCGGGACAGGTCGTTAACTCCCACTCGCAGAGTGCTTTGTTTCAACTCAGCGGACTTCACGCCCGGCAGGGCCAGCATCTGCTCCGGTTTGAAGCCGT
>DATHQV010000121.1:0-26562 GCA_035482355.1 Acidobacteriaceae bacterium
TACATACGTAGCGCAGCGCGTGCCATTGGGATTTGGGTTGATGGGCCTGGCCGGCGCGCTGTCAGGACTGCTGGGCATCGGTTCCGGCGCGGTGAAGGTGATCGCGATGGATCAGGCGATGCGGCTGCCGTTCAAGGTGTCGACGACGACGAGCAACTTCATGATCGGTGTGACGGCGGCGGCGAGCGCGGGCCTCTACTGGCGCAGCGGGTATATGGCGCCGTCGCTGGTGATGCCGGTGATGCTGGGCGTGCTGGCCGGTTCATTGATCGGATCGAAGCTGCTGGTGAAAGCGCAGGTGAGGACGCTGAAAGTGGTGTTCTCGATCGTGATTGTGGCGATGGGGCTGGAAATGATTGTGAACAGCGTGACGGGGAAATAGCGAATGAGCTGGGACGACAAGCGAATCGAAACCTGGGTGGGCGTGATGCTGCGCACCGGCGTGCTGATTGCCGCAGCGGTGGTGCTGACGGGCGGCGTGCTGTATCTCGCGCAGAATCGCGGGCCGCGGCCGGATTACACGTATTTCCATGGTGAGCCGGCGCGGCTGTTGAGCCTCTCTGGGATCGGGCACGGCGTGATGATGCTGGATGCGCGGAGCATCATCATGCTGGGGCTGCTGCTGCTAATTGCAACGCCGGTGGCGCGCGTCGGCATGTGCATTGTGGGATTTCTGTTTGAGCGCGACCGCATGTATGTAGCGGTAAGCAGCGTGGTTCTGGTGATTCTGATGTACAGCTTGTTCTTTCACAGATAGCGAAAGAGCGGTCGGCTAAGAAGCGGTCAGCTCAAGTCCGGTCAGCGATAACGCGGTCAGCGACGAATGTCTTCGCGGCCATGCCTTTTTCTAGACGGGCGCGAGGATGCGCACGAGGACGAAGATCGCAACGCCTGCAAAGAAGACCAGCGCCATGCGGATGCCTGGTTCGCGATTGACTTCAGGCACGAGGTCGGTGGCGGCGACGTAGATGGCGACGCCTGCAGACAGTGGCAGGCCGGCTTCGACCCAGTGCGGCAGTAGTCCGATGATGAGCACGCCGGCGATGGTCGCAGCGGCGAGTGCGATGGCGGAGTAGACTGCGATGCGGCGCGAGCGTCCAGAAGCGAGCATGACGGACGCGATAGTGAATCCTTCAGGAACTTTGTGAAGGATGATAGCGACGAAGATGAGCCAGCCGAGCGCGTGCGACAGGACGAAGCCGGAAGCGATGGCGACTCCGTCAAAGAAGGCATGCACGGAAAGGCCGAGCAGCACCGAAATGCCAGTGTGCTTGTGAAGAAATTCGTGAGGATGCGTCTCTTCGCCGAAGTGGAAGTGCGGCGTAATGGTGTGCTCGAGCAGGTGAATGGCGCAATAGCCGGCAAGCACCAGCGCCGGCGCCCACACTGCCGAGAACTTGATGCTCTCCGGCAGCATATCGAGGATGGCAACGGCCATCATGAAGCCAGCGCCGAGTGCGATGGAGTAGCGAAGGTAGCGCTGCGTCCAGTTGCGCCGCACAAGAACCACCCCACCGACAATGTCGGCGACGGCGGCGAGCGATCCGAGTAGCAGGGACAGGAGCATAAGGCAGCGGTAGAGCGGTCAGGTAAAAAGCGGTCAGCTAAAGTCCGGTCAGCGGTGAGACGGTCAGCGAAAAGCGCAGAGCGAGAGACTTTCAGCGAGAAACTGTCAACCAAATGCTGTCAGCGAAAAGCTGCTGGCCGAATCCTGCTTACCGTATTATCGCTGACCGTTTCATCGCTGACCGCTCCATCGCTGTCTCATCCACTATGGCGGATGTGCAGGACGTCGCCGTCCTGCACCAGGTAATCTTTGCCTTCGAGACGCAGCGTGCCCTGGGAGCGCGCTACCGCTTCCGATCCGGCCGCCAGCAGCGTGTCCCAGTGGATGGTCTCGGCGCGGATGAAGTGTTTCTCGAGGTCGGAGTGGATCGCGCCGGCGGCTTCCTGTGCTCGTGAACTGGCGGGCACGGTCCAGGCGCGGCATTCGTCTTCGCCGACGGTGAAGAAGCTGATGAGGCCGAGCAATTCGTAACTGCGGCGGATGAGGCGCACCAGGCCGCTCTCCTGGAGTCCGTAGGAGCCGAGAAATTCCTGGGCTTCTTCGTCGTCCATTTCGGACAGCTCGGCTTCGACTTTGCCACAGAAAGCGGTGAGGCCGGCATTGGGGCGGGCGGCCAGCTCGGTGAGATTGTATTTCGCGCCGGCGGCTTCGAGATCCGCGCCGAGCGTCGTGCTTTCCTGCAGGTTGACGGCGTAGAGCACCGGCTTTTGCGAAAGGAACATGAAGCCGCGGATCAGCTTCTTCTCGTCGGGCGACATTTCCATCTCGCGCAGCGGCGTTTCGGTTTCGAGTGAGGCTTTGCAGCGGAGAAGCAGCGCATTCTCCTTTTCGAGCTCGGGCGTGCGCATTTTTTTTAGATCTTTTTCAAGACGCTCGAGACGCTTTTCGACCTGGGTGAGATCGGAAAGCATGAGGTCGAACTCGAGGTTCTTCGCATCGCGCAGCGGATCGATGGGTCCGGTGTGCGGAATGGCGTCGTCTTCAAAGGCGCGGAGGACGTGGATGAGCGCGTCGACGTTGCGCAGGCTGGCGAGGAAGGCGGTTTCTTTCAGAGCTTCCTGGCTGACCGCCGCAACGTCGGCGTATTCGACGGTGGCGTGGACGAGTTTCTTCGGGTTGCACTGCGCGGCGAGGCGGTCGAGGCGGTCGTCGGGAACTTTGGCGACGCCGAGATGGGCTTCGCGGGAATAGCCACGGTCTTCCACGTGGACGCGCGTGAGGATTCTGAACAGCGAAGTTTTGCCTACCTGAGGCAGGCCGATGATGCCGGTTTTCATGATGGGTCCTGATAATGAGAGCTAATCTTCGATGATATAGGGTCGGCGGCGAAGCGGCGAACGGCTGGGCAGCAGGGTTCCTAGGATCATTGCGTTGACGGCATGTCGTTGAGTTTCGCGGATTTGTGTTGCTATTGGGCGGTCGGACCGTTACGATTTCGACCACCTCCAACGTTTTTCCGTTGAGCTGAACGACTCTTTTGGAGAGGCTTCCCAAATGGTGAGTTCGCGCGCGGTTTCCGCACAATCGCACGACGCGGCTCTCATTCGCCGTCAGCTCCGATGGCTTGTTTTCATTGGCGCCTGCGGCGTGCTGCTTCTTGCCGCGGTGGCTCTTACGGCGCTCGTAAAGATTCGCATCAACGGCCCGCTTTATCGATCGATTGCCCTGAGCAACAACCTGATCGCTGATTATGAGCCGCCGTCGCAGAGTCTTTTGGAGCCCGCGCTCCTCTGCAACCGGCTCGTGGACGCGCAGGATCAGGAATCGCGCCTTCGTGTCGAGGGGCGCCTGAAGGCGTTCCAACACAACTACGATTCCCGGTACGCCAGTTATATGGCACGTGCTCCCGAAGGGACACTGAAGGGCATGATGCGCGGGACGGCTTATGCAACCGCGCAGCAATACTTCCAGCTCGCCGATCAGCTGAGCGCGCTGGTGAACCGGGGTCGCGGGGACGAGGCCCGCAACCTGCTGCATGCAACGATGAATCCCCTGTATCGCCGGCACGCCGCGGCTGTGGATCAAATTGTGGTTCGCGCCAACGAAGAGGCGCGGGATGCCGAGTCGCTGGCAGCCCGTTCGGTGCGTAACTATACGGTCGCCGTGGTGGCCATCGGAATTCTCATCGTGATCTGTGTGGCTACTTTGTCGTGGCTCGTCGCGAGAGGAGTATCCGAGCAGGCTCTGAGCCTCGCGCAGTCAGAAGAATCGTTGAGCGACAGTGAGGAGTTGTACCGATCGACATTCGATCAGGCTGCAATCGGTATTCTTCATGTCTCGTTTAAGGGCGAAATTCTTCGGTGCAACGCGCGGTTCGCCGAGATTATCGGCTATTCGCTGGAGGAGATTCGCGGCAAGACGATTCAGGAGATCACACCCCCGGAGTATCACCCGCAGAGCGAAGAGATATTTCAGGAATTAGTGGCAGGAGAGTCCATCCGGTCCGGCCTGGACAAGCAGTATCTCCGCAAAGATGGGACATCGACATGGGTGAGGCGGACCACGTCGATTCAACGCGACGGCAACGGAGAAGCGGTCCACTTTGTAACGTTTGTGCAGGACATGAATGAGCACAAAGCAGCAGAGGGACGTCTGACGGACGCAATGAATGCGCTGCAGATCAACGAATCACGCTACCGCACCGTCTTTCAAACGAGTCGCGACGGCCTCGGTATCACCAATCTCGCGGATGGATCGCTTACGGAAGTCAATCAGGCATTCCTTGATCTGGCGGGGTACCAGCGCGAGGAAGTTATCGGCCGATCCTCAGAGCAACTGGGCCTCTGGGTGGACCTGAAGGAACGGGAAAATCTCTTACAGCTACTCCGCCAGAACTCGAATTTTCGGGACGAGAAGGTAATGCTCAGGAAGAGGAGCGGTGAGTTATTTTCGGCACTGATGTCGGGCTCAATCATTGAAATCGATGGCATCCCCTGCGCCCTCACGGTTACGCGGGATATTTCCGATGCCAAGGCTGCTGAGGACAAAATCAGAGATCTGGCGTTTTACGATCGCGTGACCCGCATCCCGAACCGCCGCCTGCTGCTGGATCGTCTGCAGCAGGCTGTGTCCGGTGACTCGCGAAACAGCGATATGAAGGCAGTGTTGTTCGTCGATCTTGATGTTTTCAAGACATTGAACGAGACGCTCGGCCATCAGATCGGCGATCTGCTGTTGCACGCGGTTGCCCAGCGTCTGATGGCCTGCGTTCACGAAGCCGACACTGTAGCTCGCTTCGGCGCCGATGAGTTTGTGGTTGTGCTGGAGGGCCTGAGCGAAGTTTCAGAAGAGGCCGCAGCCGCGGCCGGAGACGTTGGCAGGAAGATTCTTGTCGCCGTGGGTGAGCCGTATATCCTCGCTGGCCACGAATGCCACATGACCGCGAGCATCGGAGTGACGGTGTTTGGGGATGCGCGGGTGAGCCCGAACGAAGTGTTGCAGCAAGCCGATATTGCCATGTCTCAGGCCAAGAACGCGGGCGGCAACGGGATACGCTTTTTCGCACCGTCATTGCAAGCCGCTGTGAATGCCCGCGCGGCCCTGAAAGAGGATCTCAGTCAGGCGATTCAGGCGAATCAGTTCCTGCTCTACTATCAGCCACAGGTGGATGCAAATGGGTTGATTGGGGCGGAGGCGTTGATTCGCTGGCAACACCCGGTGCGGGGCCTGGTAGCCCCGGATGAGTTCATTCCGCTGGCCGAGGAAACGGGTCTGATCCTCTCGCTCGGTGATCTGGCTTTAAAGATGGCGTGCCTGCAAATTGCGGCATGGACGGATCGAAACTTGCTGGCCAATCTTCAGATTGCCGTGAACATCAGCGCGCGGCAGTTCGCTCAACCTGATTTCGTTGAACACACTCTTGCGATTCTGGCGCAAACGCGGGTGAATCCCAAAAACCTGAAACTGGAACTGACCGAAAGTATGTTGGCGAGCGACATGACGGGCGTGATCGCAAAAATGACGGAACTCAAATCGCACGGGCTGAGTTTTTCTCTGGATGATTTTGGTACTGGCTATTCTTCGCTGTCTTATCTGAAGACATTGCCTCTGGACCAATTGAAGATCGACCGCGCTTTTGTGCAGGACATTCTGGAGGACGTTGCCAGCGCCGCCATTGCCCAAACCATTGTGTCGCTGGGGCGCGCGATGGGCCTGTCCGTGGTCGCCGAAGGTGTTGAGAGCGAGGAACAGCGGAGGTTCCTTGCCAGTTTTGGCGCCCATTCGTTTCAGGGTTATCTGTACAGCCGCCCGTTGCCGCTGGAGGAGTTTGAGCGGTTGTGGCTTGGCCCAGGCAAGCGCATGACCGCATTGCCGAATTAAGAAGGACTGGCTACCCAGAGTGAAATGCGGTGGCCGCCTCTACTTTCACGAGAGCTTACGAAGGATGGGGAGGGCGCGGCGCAGCGTCGCTTGCTCGGCGGGCGCGAGGGCGGCGATGTGTGTGGCGAGGGTCTGGAGGCGGCGGTTGCGCGCGTGAAGGAGCAGGCGTTTGCCTTTGAGAGTGGCGGAGAGGCGAATGGTGCGTCGATCGGCGGCGTCGGTGGATTTGATAACGAGGCCCTGAGCTTCGAGGGCGTGGACGATGCGGGTCATGGTGGGGGGACGGACCTGTTCAGCCTGAGCGAGATGGCCGAGAGTGAGTGGGCCGGAGAAGACGATCACGGAGAGAGCGGACAAGCGAGGCGCATTGAGGGCGCTGGAGGCGTCGGCGTGGCGTAGCCGGCGCAGGAGATGGATGGCGGTGGCGTGAAGGGATTCGGCGGCCTGCCAGGGGAATTCGGCTTCGGAATTCGGCGGATTTGCAGTTGACATGGGTGCCGGGTCTCATGATAGATCATTAGCTCAGCTAACTAAAAGGAGAATCGACGATGACGGAGAAGACTGAGGGCGCGACGGCTGTGCATGTGGAGGAGATTGCGCAGGTGGCGTTGACGGTGACGGATCTGGAGGCGGCGAAGACGTTCTATCGCGACGCGCTGGGGATGCAGTTCCTGTTAGACGCGGGAACGATGGCGTTTCTGCAGTGCGGCAGCGTGCGCGTGCTGCTGGGAATGGCTGGGGAGACACAGCCGGGCGGGGGAACGATTTTGTATTTCAAGGTTGCGGATTTAGCGGGAATGCATGCGGCGCTGGTGGGGCGGGGCGTGACGTTCAAGCAGGAGCCGCACCTGGTGGCGCGGATGAAGAGCCACGATTTGTGGCTGGCGTTCGTGCTGGATCCCGCGGGGAATGTGCTGGGATTGATGGAAGAACGGCAGCGGTGAAGCGGGCATCTGTCAGGCGGTGGAGGTTTGCGATGGCGAGCGAGATGGGAAACGGAGTGGCGCGACGGCAGAGCCGGCACTCCGTCGATGTGACGGTAGAGCGGTTGCGGGGACTGCTGGCGGCCAAGGGCGTGACGCTGTTTGCGCTGGTGGATCACAGCGGGGAGGCGGCGAAGGCAGGAATGACAATGCCGAATACGAAGCTGTTGATCTTTGGGAGCCCGAAGGCGGGGACGCCGGTAATGCTGGCGGCTCCGGGAATCGCGCTGGATTTGCCGCTGAAGATCCTGGTGCGGGAAGACGGCGAGGGAAGCGTGTGGTTGGAGTGGAATCGCCCGGAGTATCTGGCGGAGCGGCATGGAGTGCCGGCCGAGTTCGAGAAGAACATTGCCGCGGCGGAGGGATTGGCTGCGGAAGCGGGTGGCTGAGGAACGCGCAGAGAATCGCCGGGGCTGGCGGTCATTCGCGCAGTGCGCCTCGCTCTTAACGTTGGATTGACGAACGGGCGGGGATCACCAATGATAATTGGACACTATGATCCCGAACGATACGCCGCGCGGCGACCTGATTTCCATGATCGAGCTGCTGACGGCGCTGGTGACGTCGGGACACGACACGACGGCCGTGATGCGGGAAGTTGCGCAGCGCGCCGCGGTTCTGACGCAGGCGACCGGAGCGGTGGTGGAGTTGGTGGTCGGCGACGAGATGGTGTACAGCGCAGTGTCCGGCTCCGCTGATGGGTCGCTGGGCCTGCGGCTGCAGCGGACGGCGAGCTTGTCTGGGCTGTGCGTGGAGCAGGGCGTTCCCCTGCACTGCGAGGACGCGTCGACAGACGAGCGCGTGGATCGCGCGGCCTGTGCGCGGGTGGGTGTGGCATCGATGGTCTGCGTGCCGCTGTTTCATCGCGGGAAAGCGGTAGGCGTGTTGAAGGTGATTTCATCCAGGACGCATGCGTTCAACGGCACTCATGCGCAAACGCTGAGCTTACTGGCTACGGTCATTGCCTCGTCGCTGGCCCACGCGGATCAATTTGAGAACGCGGCATTCGATCGGGACCACGATGCGCTGACGGGATTGCGCAACCGGCGCGCCTACGACACAGAGCTCGAGTCGGAGTGCGGGCGGGCGCGGCGGTACCAGCATCCAGTGACGCTGGCGTTGCTCGACCTGAACGGATTCAAGGAGCTGAATGATACGCACGGACATCCGGCGGGAGATGGAATGCTGCGTCAGGTGGCGGGCGCGCTGCGGCAGTGGACGCGGGGCGCGGATGGATGCTTTCGGATTGGCGGCGACGAGTTTGCGGTGATTTTTCCGGAGACCCGGCCGGAGGCGGCGGAGATTGTGGTGGCGCGGGTCAAGCGCGCGGTGGAAGAACTGGGGAAGGGAATTTCCACCAGCGCCGGAATCGCCGAACTGAGCGCGTGGATGCAGCCGGCGGATTTGCACGCGGCGGCGGATGCGGCACTGTATGCCGATAAGAGCGCGTCTCAGCGGAAGAGAGCTTAACGGGCGGTGAACTACACGCGGATCGATCTGGAATTAAGCAGGATTAGTCTGAGCCGTCTTCTCGCGCGATGAGGACAATGAGGATGATGCCGCCGAGCATGGTGGCTTGCAGGACGTGCTCGGAAATGTGGTGCAGGTGGTTGAAGCCGGCACGGTTGGGGTCAGTATCCGGGACGTTGTCGATAGCGCCGCCGGCCGCAAGACGAAGGCGCTCCATACGGGGCATGATCCAGAACTGCGAGAACGCGGCGAGCGCCATCATGAGAAGGGTGACGATGATGGCCGCTTTGGGGCGCGCGTAGACGCGGCGGGCGCGTCCGATGGCCAGAAACGCGAGGATGATGCAACCCGCTACGAGGCCTTCGTGGTTCAGGACGCTCAGGCACTTGGCAACGATGGTGCCGGCGACGTGCGTGTCTGGGACGGTGCTAAACGAGGCCCAGGCGGTGACCACAAAGAAGAACATGCCACCGAGCCAGATTGTGAGAGCCAGCCAGACGATGGTGCGGACGAGGGTTTTCATGTCGAAGACAGCGTATAGCGTTTAGCGTGTAGCGTATAGGGAAAACTGAAGGCCGCTGGCTGCGATGAGGCGGGTAACAGGGAGCTTGCTAATGATGAAGATGCGTCTGGTTTTGGGTGGGCTGGTGATGGCAGTGTGTGCGCCGATGGCGACGCGGGATGCGGGCGCGCAGTTGCTGCTGGTGGCGAACCAGGGTGATCGTACGGTGAGCGTGATCGATCCAGGATCGGGCCGGGTGACGGCAACGATAGCGGAGAATGTGCCCGGGCAGTGGGGGCACGAGATTGCTGCATCACCAGATGGGCAGACGGCGTTTCTGCCCATTTACGGGAATTCAGGCGTGGGCAGGCCGGGGATCGATGGGGACAAAATGCTGGTGATCGATCTCGCGTCGGACAAGGTGGCGGGGGAGATCGATTTCGGCCATGGCGTACGACCGCATCTGCCGGTTCTCGATGCGGCGCGCGGGCTGATTTATGTGACGACGGAACTGGACGATGCAGTGACGGTGGTCGATGAGAAGACACTGAAGATTGTGGGGAAGGTTCCGACGGGGGAAGAAGAATCGCACATGCTGGCGTTGTCGCGCGATGGACGGATGGGTTACACGGCGAACGTGGGGCCGGGAACGGTGTCGGTGCTGGATATGTTGGGGCGGAAGGCGGTATCGGTGATTCCGGTGGCGTCCGAGATACAGAGGATTGCGATTTCGCGGGACGACCGATCGGTGTTCACATCGGATGTAAAAGCGCCGCGGCTGGCGGTGATCGATACGGCGGCGCGGAAGGTGAAGACCTGGGTGCCGCTGCCGGGGACCGGTTATGGGGCAGCGGCTACGCCTGATGGGAAGAGTCTGCTGGTCGCGATTCCGTCCTTGAATGAAGTCGTTGTGGTGGATCTGGCATCGATGAAGGTGGCGCGAACGGTGGCCGTGGCGAAGGATCCGCAGGAGATTCTGATTCGGCCGGATGGAGGGGTCGCGTATGTGTCGTGTTCGAGCAGCGGGCAGGTGGCGGCGATCGACCTGGCGCAGGGGAAGGTGACGCAACTGATCGATGCAGGCAAGGGTGCGGACGGGTTGGGGTGGGCGCCTTAGGGCCGCCGAAGCGCGGTCACCGATAAATCGGCCAGCGGATGTGCATGCGCATCTCGCGAGTCGCCCATGTGGCAACAGCGTTAGATAAGTCGCACCCCGTTGGGTGACCAGAAACCACCTCTCCGCTGTGCCCCGAGGGTCTAAAGTGCGAGATGCCCGTCCAATCAATGAGAAAGGGGCGCGTATGACTCGCTTGGTTCTCAGTGGGCTGGCCATGGGATTATTGGCGCTGCCATCTCTCGCACAAAGCACGAATGCACCGCCGACAACGATAGCCTGCGGCACGTCTGCGGGGGAATTTCATATCAAGACCAAACCGGGATTGCATCCGGCGCAAGCGGAGGCAGGAAAGGCGCTGGTTTACTTCATCGAGAAGGATGAAGACACTTTGATCGCACCGACGACCCGGGTTGGACTGGATGGAGCGTGGGTTGGCGGCACGCGAGGGGATTCGTACTTCTTCTTCTCCGTCGCGCCGGGCGTCCATCATTTGTGTGCAATGACGGATGCGGAGACGGTGCTGGCGCATTTCACCGCGAAAGAGGGCGAGGTGTACTACTTCCTGGTGAAAAACATTGTTATCAACCGCGGCACCTGGACATCATCGAATGACGTCACCTTCGGACCTCTCGACAGCGATGAGGGACAGATGCTGGTCGATAGAGACGAGTACGCCACGACGAAGGTGCACTGAGCCCGTGCCGGGCAGTGAAATGGTCAGGTAATTAACGAGGGCGGTTCCTTTCGGGGAACCGCCCTTGAGTTTTGATAGGTCTCGGTGGATTTAGCGAAGTGGCGCGCCAGAGACGCTGGGGCGGCCGATGAGGCGCTCGATGCGTCTGGCGATGGGGGGATGGGTGGAGAACATGTTGGCGAAGTCGCCGCGGCTGAGCAGGGGCTGCACGATGAAGAGGTGCGCGGTGGTCGGCGAGCCGGGCATGGGCAGGCGCTTCGAGTACGCGTCGAGTTTCTCGAGGGCGCTGGCGAGCGCATAGGGATTCCCGGTGATGTGTGCGCCGGTAGCATCGGCTTCGTATTCGCGGGAGCGCGAGACGGCGAGCTGGATGAGCATAGCGGCGATCGGCGCGAGAACGATCATGAGAATGGCGGTGAGGCCGCCGCCGCGGCGATCACGTCCGCCTCCTCCGCCAAAGCCGAAGATCTCACCGAACCAGGCCATGCGCGCGAGCAGAGTGATGGCGCCGGCGAGCGTGGCGGCGATGGAGCTGGTGAGAATATCGCGATTCTTGACGTGGCCCAGTTCGTGGGCGAGGACTCCTTCCAGCTCATCGTCGCTCAGCAGCTGGAGAATGCCATGGGTCACGGCGACGGATGCGTGTTTCGGATTACGTCCCGTGGCGAAGGCGTTGGGGGAGTCGGTGGGGATGACATAAATCTTCGGCATGGGAAGGCCGAGACGGCCGGTCATGCGCTCGACGACTTCGTAGGCGCGGGGGAGTTGCTCGCGGGTGACGGGCTGGGCGCGGTACATGGCGAGGGCCAGCTTGTCCGAATAGAAGTAGCTGAAGAAGTTCATCCCGGCCGCGATGACAAATGCGATGATCATGCCGTTTTCGCCACCAAAGTGGAGGCCGACAAGCATGAGAAGCACGGTGAGAGCCGTGAGCAGAAAGGTGGTCTTAAGGGTGTTCATTGAGTGAGCCTCCTCGTTGAGGCTGCAACTTCTATCTTTTCACAAAGCGCTGAGGAGAGTGATTTCGGCGGGGTTGCGACAACATGGAATCGTTGGGCGTTAGACGTACAAACAGGCGATCTTGCTATGTGGAAATCAGAAGATAGTGCGGTTGTGAATATGAATATTCACATTCTTGCTGGATTGAGGGAAGCATCGACCGCGACCACGGTGAGGGAAAGGCCTGGGTTGGCGCGGCGATAACCGCATCCTGTTGATCCGCAATAAAAACAATAAGATACGCGGAGTTCTGCGGTAGCCGGAAGGGGAAAGCGGCCCGGGATTCAGAGGAGGAAAAATGAGTGGCCATTGAATTGCGAAGATGGGTCCAATCGTCGACAATTCCTCTCCGGCTTCGTGATGTGCTTCAGACGTCTGAATCGCATCCCGCCGCCAAACCCTACGGGAGAAGACAAAGCAATGAGAACACTGCAGCTTTCTGGAGTCCGAGGATGGGTCACCTTTGCGATGGTGACTCTGGCACTGGTTATTAGCGGTGCGCATGCCATGGGGCAGGGCATCACAACCGGCGGCATCGCCGGAACGGTTGTTGATCCGACAGGGGCGGTGATCGCCAATGCGACGGTGACGGCCACGAGTCTTGAGACCAACATTCAGACGGTGCAGCACACCCGCGCGGATGGCGAGTTCACGATTGTGAACCTGCCGCCAGGGGACTACTCGCTGAAGATTGACGCGGCCGGCTTTGAAATTCTGAAGATTGAAAAGGTGACGGTCGCCATCGGCCAGACGACGCTGGGGCCGCAGGCACTGAAGATCGGGAACCACGACACAGTGCAGGTGGAAGGCGACGAGACCCCGCTGATTTCGACGACGCAGTCGCAGGTTTCCTCGACCATCGGTACGGACCAGTTAACGACGTTGCCGTTCGGCGGCGGTTTTGATACGGCAGCACTGCTGTCGACAGGCGTGGCGATCACGCACGCCAACAGCTTCAGCAACAACAACGGAGCTTACGGCGGCTTCTCCTCGCAGGGTGAGCGCGGCCGATCCAACAACTTTGAAATCGACGGGCAGTCGAACAACGACAACTCGGTCGCCGGCCCGCAGGTGTTCTTCTCGAACCAGGATGCGATCTCGAGCGTCGAAGTGATCACGAACAACTTCTCGGCACAGTATGGCCGCAACGCCGGTTCGGTGGTGAACTACATCACCAAGGCGGGCAGCAACAGCTACCACGGGACAGCCTTCGAGTGGTACGAAGGAAACTGGGGTGAGTCGTTTGCGCAGGGGCAAAAGGATCCGTACCAGGGATATTGCGCACCTGGGCAATCAGCTGCCTCGACCAATTGCACCCCGGCGACCTTGCCGCGGTATGTTGACAACAATTTTGGCGGCACGATTGGCGGTCCGATTCTTCACGACAGGTTGTTTTTCTTCGGCAGCGCGCTGTTTAACCGGTACCGGAATGGGGGTGGCACGAGTCTGAGCGGCGCATCCCTGACGCCGACCCCGGACGGTCTCCAGACGCTGGCCACGTCTTTCGCGAGCGAGCCGGGAACGGCCGCGATTGTGAACAATGGCCCGTACTCGATCAAGCAGGGCAACCCGCACCCAACAGGCGCGGTGACGATGATCCCGGTGCAGGTCGGCGACGGCGATTCGGTCAATATCCCGTTCTCGCAGATCGCGCGCAGCATCCCGTCACTCTCGAACGATGAAGAGCTTCTGGGCCGCCTGGACTTCCAGGCGACGCCGAAAGATCACTTCTTCATTCGCTACTTCTACCAGGACGATCCCGATTTTGAAGCCGGGGGCAGTGTCCCGGCGGGTGCATGGTACAACGTGCCGGACACAGCGCACTCGGCCGGCGGCGACTGGGAGCACACATTCTCGCCGAACTGGGTGAACCAGCTGCGGTACTCGTTCCAGCAGACTTCCATCCTGTTTCAGGGCGGCGGCCAGGCAAACTGCGTAGCCACAACCCCGGCCGACTGCACCACGAGCATTGGCATCTCGACGACGCTGGATGTGAACGGCAACCATCAGGAAATTCTCGGATACGGCTACCCGAACAACATCCCCCAGGGCCGCGTGGTGAAAGTGACTCAGGTGCAGGACAACGCGACCTGGACGGTGGGGAAACAGACGATCCTGTTCGGTGGCGAGTACGATTACCAGAATTCGCCGAACCCGTTCCTGCCGGACTACAGCGGCGGCTTCAGCTTCGGCGACTTCAACAGCTTCATCACGGGGACAGGTTCGATGACGCTGGGCAACGGACCGTTCACCACCAAGTTCACGGAGAATGATTTCGCGGGCTATTTCCAGGACGACTGGAAGATAACTCCAAAATTGACGCTGAATCTCGGCGCGCGCTATGAATTCTTCGGACAGGCCGTGAACCTCCTGCACAGCGAGACGGTGACGCGGGAAGAGAATCCGGCGACGGCCTTCTGGGATCAGACGCTGCCGCTGTCGGTGCGGACCTTCCCCTACACCAATCCTGACTACCATAACTTCCAGCCGCGGGTTGGCTTTGCCTATAACCCGGACATGGGAGCGAGAAAGCTGGTGATTCGCGGCGGCTTCGCGATCAACTTCGATCCCGCGTTCTACAACATCTTCCTGAACTCCGCGACCGCGGCTCCGGTGATCAACCTGGGCACGGTGACGAACTGCGGGCAGGGCGAAGGCGATGTGCAGTGCCTGCCCACGGGCGGTGCGCTGGGGTCACAGGTGCGCACGCAGTCTCTGCCTCTGATTCCGACCGGGGCGGGCGTCAATCCTGGACTTCGGAATACGACCTACAACTCGCCGAACTTCCACAATCCCTACACCGAGTCGTACCTGCTGGGTGGGGAATACGGACTGGGGAGCCATGCGGCGCTGTCGGTAACGTATGTCGGCAACCACCAGGTAGGGAACTTCCAGAGCACGGATGGCAATCCTTACTTGTTGCCACTGAAAAGCGAATTTCCAAGTGCAGCGCCGATTGCATTGTGCGCCGACACGACGGCTCCTGGTTATGGGCGGCCGGATTGTACGCATGCCAACGTCCGGACGCGTACAAACGGAGCGTTCGCGATCTACAACAGCCTGCAGACGCGCCTGACGACGAGGAGCTACCATGGACTGACCACGGAACTGAACTGGACGTACAGCAAGACGATCGATAATGCGTCGGAGATCTTCTCGACGTTCGGCGGAGGTAACACCAACGCTTTTGCGCAGAACCCGCTGAATACGGATGTCGGGGAGCGCGGGGTGAGCGGTATCTCCATGACGCATGTCATTTCGTCCGGCTTCACGTATGCGCTTCCAATTTTCCCGCACGGGGGCAATTGGATGGAGAAATCCCTGGGCGGCTGGAAGCTGAATGGAATTTACACCTTTAACACCGGCCAGCCAGGAACACCGCTACAGTACGGATTCTTCGGCGATGGGCCGGATTACCAGAGCTACACGTCTGATATTCCGTTCATGGACTGGCAGATCAGTGGGTACGACGTTGGCCGCGCTGTGATCTCCAATCCGAAGGCTCCGCTCGGGTCGGTGGGCATTTACGATCCGGATGGTGGCGTGTGCGGAGGCAGCCCCGGCTTCTACAACTGGGGGAGCTGCGCACCCGTCAACAAGTCGGACGTCCACTGGCTCCGTAACACGCAGGCCCTGGCGAGCGAGATGGGCTCGAGCACACCGTACATCGGCTCCAGCCGCGGGACGACGAAATCGCAGACCTGGAACAATCTGGACGCCAGCTTGTTCAAGTCCTTCCCGGTGACAGAGCGGCTGACCATGCAGTTGCAGCTGATCGCCTATAACGCCCTCAACCGGCAGTACCTGGGCACGCCGGATCTTGGATTGGACGATGTGTCATCCACTCCACAGGCATCGACGTTTGAGAACCAGAACTGGAGCTACGGCAGCAACCGTAACACCCAGATCGGTGCCAAATTCATCTTCTAACCTTTCCCCGGCGATGTAGCCGGCTAAAACCGGAATAACCAACGAGAGGCGCTTTCGGGTGCCTCTCGCTGTTTTTGGAGACGCCCAAGGAGGATCAAACAGGCCAGAAATGCCAGAGGGGAATTATTCCAAAAATGGTAGAAATGAGTTCGGCCCGTACGAATTCCGGGATGGCAACGTTCAGGAATGAGCGGTCCTGTGATGCAAGTCACTGACAACACGTTGGTTGGAAATCGCCGACTTGGCAGAGTAATTGCAACAGTGGAGTAACATTACCCTTCCCTAGCGGGCTTCGTACGGTGGGATCACCGAAAAGCGAAAAGATTGAAAGGTTTTGGAGGTTTGTACATGTGTAATGTCTCCCAAGTTTGGACCCGGCGGTTTTGTACCATGCTGCTGCTCCTCGGAGTTCCGGTCCTGATGACGCTACCGCGGGTAGCGAGTGCGCAATCGCTGATTTCGGGCGATTTGGGCGGAACAGTGACGGATCCGAGCGGCGCGGCGATCCAGGGCGCGACCGTAACAGCCAAGAGCAATGACACCGGCGCCGTGAAAACGGTGACGACGGGCGGGGCGGGCGACTACCGCATCGGCCTGTTGCAGCCGGGCAGCTACACGGTAACCGTGGCAGCTGCCAATTTCCAGACCACCCAGCAGACCGTGAACGTTGCGGTTGGAAATACCACAACGGTAAGCGTGAGCCTGCCGCTTGCAAAGGGCGCGACGACCGTCCAGGTGCTGGGCGAGTCGGTGCCGCTGCTGCAGACTGAGAATTCCGACATTTCGACCACTCTGACTCAGGAGCAGGTCCAGAACCTGCCGAACCCAGGCGGCGACATCACCTATTACATCCAGCTGACGCAGGGTGTGGTGATGAACACGCAGATGCACTACGGCAACTCGTCCGCCTTCGGACTGCCGGCGACGTCGAACAATTTTACGGTGAACGGCGCGGAAGATAACGACCCGTTCCTGAACCTGAACAACTCCGGGCCGAGCAACCTGCTGCTGGGCTCGAACGATGTGGGCGAAGTGAACATCGTCGCCAACGCCTACAGCGCGCAGTATGGAGCGCTGGGCGGCGTGCAGGAAAACATCACCACCCGCTCCGGTACCAACAGCTTCCACGGCGACGCCGTGTACTACTGGGCAAACAGCGACATGGAAGCGAACGACTGGTTCAACAAGAACACCGGAGCGCCGGAACCGTACGCCAACGCCAACCAGTGGGGCGTGGCGGGCGGCGGTCCGATCGTGAAGGACAAGACGTTCTTCTTCGCGAACTATGAAGGTCTGCGGTTTGCAACATCACCGGTGGATGCGACGTTCTTGCCCAGCGCGGCCTACGAGTCGAATGCGAGCACCTATGGTCCGGCAACGGTTGCCGGGAACGCGGCGTATGTGATCAACAATCCCAGCGTGCTCGGCAACGACGGGGGCTGCGACAACAACTCGAGCTTCCTCTATTACAACGGCAACAGCTCGGAGTGCGCCTTTTACAAGAAGGCGTTTGCACTTTATGCCGGAGCACCTCGTGCAGCCTCGGCAACCCCATTCGGTATGACAGGCGGGTCGCCCTGCGTGGCCGGTGGCACAATCAACTTGAATTTGCCGAATGACGGACTGCCGTCCGGTTGCCAGGACCTCAATCCGGGCACGGGTGCCGGCTTCAACACGAAGTTCACGTCGTTCGCTACCCCGACGGCCTACTCCAGCTATCTCCAGGAAGGCCCCCGGAACCATCTGGCGGAAGTCCTGGCAACGGGTCGTCTCGATCAGAAGTTCGGTCCGAACGACAGCGCGTTTATCCACTTCAAGTACGACCACGGCGTTCAGCCGACGTATGTGGATCCGATCAACTCGGTCTTCAACGCGCAGAGCGATCAGCCTGACTACGAAGGCCAGGCGGAAGAAACGCACACGTTCTCACCGAACGTCGTGAACCAGTTCATTCTGTCGGGGACGTGGTACAGCGCGTACTTCCTGAGCGACAACACGGCAAATGCTCAGGCGGCGTTCCCGTACGATCTGGCGTTTGTCGACGGATCGTTCAACAACCTGGCCAACAACGAAGTGGCGTGGCCTGAAGGCCGCGACGTGACACAGTACCAGGTCAACGATGATGTGAGCTGGACCAAGGGCAAGCACACGGCCAGCTTCGGCGTGCTGTTCAAGCGCGATGACGTGACGGATGCCGACCTCGGGGTGCTGACGAACTTCTCAGAGGGAGCGGAGTACGGAGCGGCCGAGGGACCTTTCGGAGGCAGCGACCTCTTTAGCCAGGGCCTGATGCTGGAAGGCGTGCAGAATTTCCCGCAGCACCTGAAGGTGCCGATCCGTACCTATAACCTCGGCTTCTATGCGCAGGATCAGTGGAAGCTGAAGCCGAACTTCCAAATTTCGGCAGGCGTTCGTGTCGAGCACAGCTCGAATCCGGTATGCGTCATCGACTGCTTTGCATACCTGAATTCAAGCTACAACCAGGTGCCTGACACCCTCGATACAGCGTACAACTCCGTGCTGATCGACAAAAAGCGGGACGCGTTTACCGGCTTGCAGAAAATCACGATCGATCCGCGCGTGGGCTTTACGCTCTCGCCCGCGGGCCACGATCACACCGTCATCCGCGGCGGCTTCGGGTTGTTCACCGACGTCTTCCCGGCGACGATCGCAGATTCGCTGCTGAACAATGCTCCACTTAATCCGGAATTCGTGAACCTCTTCTCGCAGGACGATCCCTCCCAGGCCGGCTACTTTGGAACGGCGCTTGCCGCGACCAACGCTGCATTTGTGAGCGGATACGCTTCGGGCGGCAGTGCTAATTCGATCGGCACAGCGAACCCCAACTTCACGGTGCCGAACCTCTTTAACCCGGATAAGAGCATCCACTATCCAACGTACGAAGAGTACAGCCTGCAGTGGGAGCAGCAGTTTGGCAGAAACTCGAGCTTCCAGGTCGGCTACGTTGGCAACCACGGCTACCACGAGCCGGTGGAAGACAATGGCGTGAACATGTTCGGAATCACTGGTGCGCCCGCGACTGCAACGCTTCCGGAATTTGCGGAAGTCACGGAAGTTCAGAGTGTGGCGGTTTCGAACTACAACGGACTGCTGGCTGGAGTGAAACACCAGTCGAAGTACGCCACCGCGGCCTTCAACTACTCCTGGAGCCACGCGATTGACGAAGTTTCGAACGGCGGGATTCTGCCTTTCGGCTTCAATGCCATCAACCCGGTCAATCCCTTCAACCTGGCGCAGTATAACTACGGCAACGCTGACTACGACATTCGCCAGAACATGAATGCCAACTACATCGTGAAGGTGCCGTACAAAGGCGGTCCGAAACTCCTGACGGATCAGTGGCAGGTTGGCGGAACGGTCTTCTGGCACTCCGGCTTCCCGTTCAGCGTGACGGACGGATCGCAGGCAGGCGGGCTCGAAGGTCAGAACGATTTCGGTCCCATCTTTGCCGATATCGTTGGCTCACCCAACCATGAGTGCGGCAAGTCCGCGACGAGAACTTCGTGCCTGGGACCAACAATTGGCACGACGAACACGGCCGGGCAGAACATTTCGGATTTCACTGCGATCACCGGCTTCGGCGATCCGGGCCTTCAGCGTCGTAACCAGTTCCGCGGACCCGGCTACTTCAACACCGACTTCAATCTGTTGAAGGGCTTCAAAATCCCCGGAACGGAAACGGGACTGCTACAGGTGGGAGCTCAGGCGTACAACGTCCTGAATCACCCCAACTTCGCGCAGCCAACGTTTGACGCCAGCAACCCGTCGTTCGGATTGATCCAGGGTGACGTGAGCACGCCGACCAGCGTGTTCGGAGCGTTCCTGGGCGCCGACGCCGATCCGCGCATCATCCAACTGAAGGCGAAACTGATCTTCTAACCTTCAATCAAAACGAAATACCGGCGGCGGAGGCTTCGGCCTCCGCCGCTGCATTTTTGCAGCCATTCGGAATGCAACTTTTTAGTTACTGCGGTGTATTGACGGCTTTCGCGGTGAGCAGGTAAAAAGATTAACTACTGGGCTTTTAGGGTGTTCCGGGCTCTGCCGGAAGGCGATTTTGGACACCGTGAGCAATCGTTTTCTGGATCGGGCAACCTTTTAGAAAGTTGAGGAATCACCCATTTCAATGAATGCAGACATTTTGCTGGTGGACGACAATGCCATCCAGGCGGCCACCCGCAAGGCCATCCTGACGCGCTCAGGACGCAGCGTAGTTGTGGCGCAGGATGGTGGGCAGGCTTTAGCGATGCTGTGCGACACTGTGTCACCGCGGTTGGTGATCACCGATCACCTGATGCCGGGGATGAATGGGCCGGAGTTCGTGAAGCGATTGCGGACAAATTGCCCGGATTCTGATCTGCCCGTGGTGGTGCTGAGCGGGATGGCCGACGCCGAAGAGCAATACGCGCACCTCGACGTAGTCTTTCGGGTCAAGCCGCTGCCGCCGGATCACCTGCTGGAGCTTGTGCGAAGCCTGCTGAACGAACCGATTGCCCGGTCGGCATAGGCAGGGCCAGAGTGCAGGGCACTGCGAACAGCAAAAGCTGGTAGCTTGTAGCCGCCTTTGGCTTGGTTCGAATCTCCTCCCGTTCCCATTCTCAATTGCACAGTCTGTTCGTTCAAGGTCAGCGGACGCGTGCCTTGCGGAATTAGCGACTGCGGGCGTGGGGATGCTGGGACGTGCCTGAGGAGTGACGGTTCAGTCAACGTTGTTGCAAAAAGTTCATCATTCCTGCATCAGTCAGGCCGATATTGGAGTCTAAGCAGGCATATTGTTTCTCTTTCGCGAGGCCACGCATGGAGACTTCTCCCGAGATGACGCAGCGGACGCGACCGACGTCCAGCCAAAAGCAGGAATATGTCTATCGGATTGCGGCGGCGGTGGTAGCGCTGCTGTTGTTGTTGACGTGGTTTAGCGCCTAAGGCGCAACCGTCAGGGCTGGACGAGCCAGCCGCGGAATCCGGTCTAGCGCGTGTGCGCGCCTTCACTGCTGAGTGCACGGCGCAGAACCACTTCGAAGGCGGACTTCAGCTCTGCGTACTGCGCTTCGGAGAGCTTTCCTTCCAGTCGTTCGGTTTCCAATGAAAACAGTTCGTCTTTGAGTGCGGCAAGCAGCGAGCTGCGCTGTCCGGCGCCATTCGTGGCGGCAGCAGTGGGCGTGTGCCGCATCGCAGCAGCCGGAGTAGGCGTCAGGGCAGCAGGCATCGCCGATTGCGTTGTGGGCCCCACCGGAGCGCTGGGCAACTGGCCTGAAGACGGATTCGGCCGGGCGCGGAGCATGAACGCAGCCGCAACGACCAGAGCGAGCCCGAGACCGCTCAGGATCCAGCCTTTGTATTTGTTGAGCGGATCAGGCGTTTCGATGGGGTTGCCGAGGCCGCCTCCGGGACGATTGGCAGCAGACTGGTCAGGCTGACCGCCCGCGTCCGGGGTACCACCCTGGGCGGACGCGTCCGCGCCTGGCATGGCACCGCCCATACCACCCTGGCCGGGCTGGCCCTGGGGCTGTCCCTGGGCCTCGCGGGGCATGGACCCGGTGCCGGAGACAGTGAAGTCGACGGGTTTGCCGGGCGTGGCGTTGGTCGCGAGGAAGGTGTTCACCCCGGGCTCGTTGGCGTCCGCAGGCAACGGCTGGAAGCCTGCGCCGGTCAGATGCATGGCCTTGGGCAGCATGATGGCGACGTTGTCCGTAGGCATGCTGACGCGGGCGTGGAGATCGAGGCTGCCGCTGTAGGGCAGATGGTAACCGATCTGGAAACGGGTTTCGCCGGGGCGAACCGGAAAGAGAAAGGCGTACTGGCCCTTGTTGCCCTCAGGAACGGGAGTGGCGGAGACGGCCATGCCGCCAGGACCGGTGGCGGTGGCTCCTTCAAGCACAGCGCCGTCGGGAAGGTAGAACTCAAAGGCGTGGGGTCCGAACTGCGTGCGGGGTGGCTTGGATTCGTTGCGGATGAACCAGCTCTCCGTGACCGAGAGACCCTGCTGATTCGTCTCGATGCGCGAGACGTCGGCGTAGGTATGCACGCCGTCGACGGAAGGCGCCACGTCGAAGACGTCGATGTTCACAGTGGTGGTGTTGGGTGGGACGGGACCGTAGTAGGAAGCCTTCTGGTGCTCGACCTGCACAAGGTGCATGCCGGCGCTGTCGGCGACGGTGAAGGAATAGTGACCCTGCTTGTCGACGGTAGTGCGCGCGGACTCCTGCATTCCCTGGCTGAGGTTGAGGAGGACCGCGGTGTCGCCGGCGGCGGGCTTGTTGGTGGTGCGGTCGGTGACCGTGCCGGTGATGGTAGCAGCGGCAAGCGAGAGCGGCAGAGCGGCCGCAACAGCGGCGAGTGCGAGTTGACGAAGCGGCTTCATGCGGTTTCCTGACATAGCTAAATAGAATGCTGCGCGGCTGAGCCGGGCGTGGCGAAGGTTTGAGTCTCGAGGAGGTCGATTTCCGCGACGGTTTCGGCGGCCTCGTTTTCGAGAGCGGCTCGCTGTGCGTTGTAGTCCTCGGCAGGATATTTGCCGGAATTGAATTCAAAATTGAGGTCGCGGAGGTTGTCGTAGAGAACCTCGCGGCGCTCGCGCAGATATTCGAGGCGCGTCTTGTTGTGCTGCACCTGGACATTGCGCTCTGGCCAAAAGACGAAGACGAAGACAACGATGAAGAGGAGGAGGGCGGCAACGGTGCCGAGATCGGGCTCGCTCATAATTCTGTATCCCTTCGAATACGCTCGCGGATGGCGACGGATTGAGTGTCCTGCGGAATGTCGGGCAGGTCGACGGTGCGGAGCCTCCATTTACGGACGAGGAAGAAAGTGCCAACGAGTCCGAAGAAGAGGAGCGCGGGAGGAACGATCCACGCGACGATATTGAATTTGGTCAGCCAGGGAGCAGCGAGGACCGTCGGTCCGTATTGAGCCTGAAATTGGGTGAGGATGGCGGTGTCGTTGTCGCCGCGCGCGACGGCGGTCCGCAACTCGTCGGTTTCCTGCGCGAGATTGGGGCAGCCAAGGTGGTCGCAGGCCAGCAGCACCTGGGAGCATCCGCACGCGCACATCAGCTTATGGCCGACGCTTTGGAAACGCGCTTCGGTGTCGGCGGCGCCGAGGGTAACGAGGCCGGCGACGATGAGCAGAGGAGCAACGGCAAAGCGCGTGAGCTTTGAGATGCGATTCATTTAGTCGCCTGCCTTTCCGGCGGCGACGATGTCGTCAGGGAGCATAGCCGGGACGCGATTGCGCTGCGAGGCGAGGGCGGCGCTGAGATTCGGAACCAGCGCGATGCCGGTGCCCAGGATGGTAATCAGGACGCCAATCCAAATCCACATGACCAGCGGATTGAGGAAGGCCTTGATGACCGGCTGATTGGTGCCAGGATCGGAGCCGGCGAAGATGACGTAGAGATCCCACGCGGGCGTGGAGTAGTTGGCCACCATAGTTTGCGGCTGCTGGCTCGCGGTGTAGAAGCGGAGCTCCGGCGCGAGGCTGGTGATCTTCTTACCGCTGCTGTTGTAGACGTTCAGCATGGCGAAGGTGGTGTCGTAGTTGCCGTTCGAATCCTGGGAGAAGTCTTCGCACTCGATGCGGTAGGGGCCGATGTACATGTTCTGTTTGAAATTCATCGTCATCTCTTTGCTCTGGTTGAACGCCTGACCGGAGAATCCGATGAAGATGAGGACCACGCCGAAGTGGACGAGGTAGCCGCCGTAGCGGCGGGTGTTGCGGCGGGTGAGCTGAATGACGGAGAGCAGAAGATTTTGGCCGGTGTGGCGCTGGATGACGAGGGCGCCGCGGAAGAACTCCGCAAAGATGGCGGTGATGACGAAGGCGGAGAGCGAGAACGTAACCCACGCGTAGAAGTTGCCTTGCTCGCCGGTGGTGAAGATGGTCCACGGCTTCACACCGAAGGGCAACAATCCGATGGCGACAAGGAGCGCAGCCGCCGAGGGAATGATGAAGTTTTTGCGGATGCTGCGCATGGAGGTGCTGCGCCATGCGAGCAGCGGTCCGAGCCCGGTAATGAACAGCAGCAGCACGCCGACGGGAACGCCGATGCGGTTATACCAGGGAGCGCTGACGGTGACCCGATAGCCCTGCACGTATTCCGACATGACCGGGAAGAGCGTGCCCCAGAGGATGGTGAAGCAGGCTGCCAGCAGGATGAGGTTGTTGAAGGCGAAGCTGGACTCGCGGGAGACCAGGGATTCGAGACGATGCTCAGTGCGCAGGTGGTCGCGATTCAGGATGTAGGTAAAGGTGCAGACCGCGAGGACGAGGACGAGGAAGATCCAGAACCAGGTGCCGATGGGCGACTGCGCAAAGGCGTGGACAGAGCTAACCAGCCCGGAGCGGGTGAGCAGTGTGCCGAGGATGGCGAGCAGGAAGGTGGAGAAGATGAGCCAGACGTTCCAGGACTTCATCATGCCGCGCTTCTCCTGCATCATGACGGAGTGCAGGAAGGCGGTGCCGGTGAGCCAGGGCATGAGCGAGGCGTTTTCGACGGGGTCCCAGCCCCAGTAGCCGCCCCAGCCGAGGACGTTGTAGGCCCAGTGCATGCCGAGGAAGATGCCGACGGTGAGGAAGAGCCAGGTGACCATGGTCCAGCGGCGGGTAATGTGAATCCACTTCTCGCCGGGGTAGCGCATCATGAGCGCGCCCAGAGCGAAGGCGAAGGGAACGGCGAATCCGACGTAGCCCAGATACAGCATGGGCGGATGGATGACCATCTCCGGATACTGCAGGAGAGGATTGAGGCCGTTGCCGTCCGCGGGAATGACGCCGCCGGGGACCAGCGAAAACGGGGTGGCCGGGAAGTTGACCAGCATCAGGAAGAAGACCTGGATGCCGGCGAGGATGGTGGACGCATAGGCCGACAGCGTGACGTCGACTTTGTGGCGGAGGCGCAGGACGAAGCCGTAGCCGGTGAGGAGCCACGCCCAGAGGAGCAGGGAGCCTTCCTGTCCGGACCAGAGCGCCGCGAACTTGTACTTGATGTCGAGGGCGCGATTGGAATGCTGAACGATGTAAGCAACGGAAAAGTCGTTGGTAAAGGCGGCCCAGACGAGGGCAAAGGCGGCGCAGGATGTGGCGATGAAGCTGGCAATGCCGGCACGGCGGGCGCTTTCTGCGAGGCGCTCGGGGGACATATGGAGGCCATCCACCAGGATTCGATAGAGGAACCCGCGCTTACCGGTGGCCAGCATGCGCAGAGCGACGGCGCCAGCCAGCAAATTATAGGCGCTCAGAACAAGCGCGATTTTCAGCGACCACGAGCCAAATGTAGGCATAGGATTCCCATCTGATTGTCGCACTTCTTAGGACCGGGGACTGCTGCACGACAACGACGACAAGATCATCTTGCGGGGAAGGGTCAAAGTGAGGCTGTGACAAATCTCACAGGCCCTGGCCGGGCCGTGCAGAGGCCTTCGGCGGTGCTCATGCAGGTCTCAAGGTTGTGACTCGTGCGGAGCGGATCCTCATCGTCCGTTTCTCCGGATCCGCCAATCGACAAATGCGATGCGCCAGTTTCAGTCGATTTAAGGAGTTTTGTCTTGACAAGTATCTATATCAATCAATATAGATATGAAGCATGACAGAAGCACGGGTTCAGGGATTCCTTCCGTTGAAGACCCAGTGGTTCCATATCCTGCTTTCGCTGGCTAGCGGCGAGCAGCATGGGTACGGGATCATGCAGGACGTGCTGCAACGCACGGTGGGCAAGGTGCGGCTGTGGCCGGCGACGCTGTATGGGTCGATTAAACGGCTGATAGAGGCAGAGCTAATTGAAGAGTCAGACGAGCGGCCCGCGCCGGAAGAAGACGATGCTCGGCGCAAGTATTACCGGCTGACGAAGTTGGGACTGCGGGTGCTGGATGCGGAGTGCGAGCGGTTGCAGGAACTGGTATCGGCCATCCAGGACAAGAGAAACCAGGGAACCAAATTGATGGTGACGTAATGAACTTCGCATGGCGGATTTATCAGCGGCTGGCTCAGGCCTTCCCGCATGAATTCAAAATGGCGTTTGGCGACGAGATGCTGCAGGCCGGGGAAGAGGCGATGCGGCAGATTGCAAAACGGCATGGCGTGATGGGGCTGGTGCGGCTACTGCTCGATATGGCGATGCGTCTGCCCATCGAATACGCGAACGAGATCCGCCAGGATTTGCGCTACGGCGCGCGGGCGCTGGCGAAGTCGCCGGGATTCGCGCTGGTGGGCATTGTTTCGATGGGGCTGGGGATTGGCCTGACGACCAACGTGTACAGCGCGGGGTGGTCGATGCTCACGCGGCCGTTGCCCAGCGCGGCCCACGCGAGCCGCCTGGTGACGGCGGAGAATCCGGTGTCGTATCCGTACCTCGAGCAGTATCGCGAAGAGAAGGGGTTGTTCTCCGGAGTGGCGGCGGTGGAGAACGGCGTCGCGTTCAACGTAACGCTGCAGGGTGCGCTGGGCGCGAAGCCGGAGCGCGTGTTTGGGCAAATTGTTTCGCCGGATTACTTTGCAGTGCTGGGTATTCCGGCCGAACGCGGACGCGTGCTGAGCGCACAACTGGAGAAGCCGGGCGATGTGCCGGTGGTGGTAGTGAGCGACCGCTTCTGGCGGAGCCGGCTGAATGCCGATCCCGATGTGATTGGACATACGATTCGCATCAACGGGCAGAACGCAACAATTGTGGGCATCACGCCACGGAAATTTGATGGCGCGCTGTCGCCGACGCCGGTGGAGATGTTTGTGCCGACAACGGTCCCGGCGGCGCTGGCTCCGGAGCTGGGCGACAATGTGCTGCGCGATCGCAACGCGAAGGAGTTTCAAACACTGATGTACCTCGCGCCGGGTGTGACCATCGACGAGGCCGAGGCCGCGCTGGATGGAATTACGCGGCGGATGGAAAAGGAAGATGGGTTGGCGCTGCAGCAGGCCGATACGTCGAAGCGCGTTGTGTTGTTCGCCGCGGGGACGCGCGTGCCGATC
>DATHQV010000122.1:0-2120 GCA_035482355.1 Acidobacteriaceae bacterium
TCGGGATGAAGATTCTGGGGCAGGGCGCGATGCGGACGCGTCAGGATGAGGCGATCCGGTTTGCGCTGGGGTCGGGCGTACTGGATGCGTTCACGATTGGCGCGGAGAATCGGAACGAGCAGCAGGATCTGATTCGGAGAGTGGCGGCGGCGTAAAGGCAGCCATTAGCCATTAGCCATTAGCCATTAATTGACGGCTTCACTCTGCGCTGGGCAAGGTGTGAGTAAAAAGCAGGTCCTTCGACTACGCGCCTTCGGCGCTCCGCTCAGGATGACAACGTTGAGTGTGTTGGCCCCACTCTTCGCTACGCGCAGGATGGGTCACCCCGCGGATCAACTCGTGAATGTTTTCCATGCGAACATCAGTAGTATCTGCAAGAAGAGGCAGACCAACGCACTAGGGATTAAACGCCATCTCGTTTCCCAATATCCCCAGTTCTTTCCACGGCTACGCCAGAACGTGTAAACCAGATACAATCCTGCCCCGCCATAAATGATGACGTCGTAGCCGAGCTTCACCTGGTGTGGGGTTAAAGCCATGTTAGCTATGCTACTTCGCCCTAGCGATCTGCTGGCAATTTCACATTACAACCACGTTTCACCGCAGCGGTGTAAAGCTCAGTTTTACCCACTCGCGATGAGACAATGTCCTCGACATGGTTTTGGGACGGAGTGTCGACATCGAAGAGCGGCGCAGGCGGCCTGTTCTGCGCGTATTTCTGAGCATTGTTGTGGTGCTGGTGCTGATCGCTGTGGCAGCGGCGCTGGGCGGCGCGTGGTGGCTGAAGCACGCGATGCATGTGGCGCTTCCGCAGCTTGATGGGCAGTTGCAACTGCCGGGCCTGAAGGTTCCGGTTACGGTCCGACGCGACCGACATGGGATTCCACACATTGAAGCGGCGAACCTCGATGATCTCTTGGAGGCGCAAGGCTATGTGACGGCGCAGGACCGGCTGTGGCAGATGGACATGGCGCGGCGCATGGCGGCGGGCGAGGCGGCGGAGCTTCTGGGGCCGAAACTTGTGGATCATGACCGGACCGAGCGGGTGCTGGGGATTCGCGCGAATGCCGAGCGGTTGACGACGACGCTGAACGAGCGCGACAAGAAGTATTTCGAGGACTTTGCGCGGGGCGTGAACGCGTTTATAGATCAGCATCAGCAGAATCTGTCGCCGGAGTTTCGGCTGCTGCGCTACAGGCCGAAGCCGTGGCAGCCGGTGGACTCGATGCTGGTGGTGATGAGCATGAACCAACTGCTCGATGAGGACTGGGATATCAAGGTAATGCGCGAGCGGGTGACGGCGAGGCTGGGCCCGACACTGGCGGCGAATCTTTATCCCACGGGATCCTGGCGGGATCATCCGCCGATGCAGGCTCCTCCGGACCTGACGGCTCCGCAGGAGAATATTCCCGATGTGCCTCTGGATGAGACGCAGACGAGCGTTCGAGACCTGCTACATCTGCACGAGATGCTGCATGGGCCGAGTGCGGAATGCGAGGAATGCGCGGCTGGATCGAATGAGTGGGTGGTCTCGGGCGCGCATACGGCATCGGGAAAGCCTATGCTGTCGAACGATATGCACCTGCCGCACGGGATTCCGAATATCTGGTATGAGGCCGATCTCAAGGCCGGGGATTTTCATGTTGCGGGCGTAACGGTGCCGGGGATTCCTTACATCATTGCGGGGCACAACGAACACATCGCGTGGGGATTCACGGCGCTGTACGCCGATATGCAGGATGTCTACGCGGACCAGGTGAATGCGCAGGATGAGTACAAGGCGGCGGATGGGTGGCATCCGGTGGAGCACGGGCGGGAGACGATCCACGTGCGCTTTGGCAAGGATGTGGTGGTCGAGACGGCACGGACGGCGCATGGGCCGGTGATATCGCAGCTGATTCCGGGAGAGAAGCGGGTCCTGTCGCTGCGCTGGAGCGCGTATGACCCGAAGTCGGCCGGGAGTCCGCTGCTGGACCTGGATGCGGCCGCGAACTGGCAGGAATTTCGCGCGGCGATGAGCAAGTGGTGGGGGCCCTCGCAGAACGTCGTCTATTCAGACGACCAGGGGCATATCGGCTACCAGGCGGTAGGGTCTATTCCCTATCGGCCGCAGGGGATTT
>DATHQV010000123.1:0-4150 GCA_035482355.1 Acidobacteriaceae bacterium
GCCGTCAGCACCCCGTCGCGTACCCGCTGGTCGCTCTTTACATACGCGCCCAGAGCGCCCAGGGATTTCAACCGTGCCCCCGGATTCGAGTCGTATTGCAACACATAGAGCAACGCCTCCTGCACCTGCGCGTCATTCGGCTTCTGCGTCAGCAGATTGACGGAATCCATGCTCAGGCCGGAGTTGAAGTTATTGCGGGCTGCGTACAAAAGCAGTTGCTGGATTTTCTGGTCGTTGAGTGAGCCTTGCGCATCCTGGGTGGCGACGGTGTCGTATTTGATGTCGATCTGACTTGTGCCCGGAGTTTGGGTGATAGAACGAATGCCGGCGATCGCGGCCTCGGTGGGAAGCGCAACCGGTGTTCCCGGCGCGCTGCTAACCGTAGGCTTCGGGCCAGGAAACATTTTGTACGCTGTTCCGACTCCGCCCGCAAAACCGAAAATCAAAATCGCCGAAGCCAGCGCCGGCGAGAACTTCACCTGCCGCAGCCAGCTCGCGGGATCAAAGGCAAACTTGTGCCAGAAAGCGCCCTGCTGGGCAGTCTCCAAAGCTTCCTGCAGCCGCATTCGCGACGCCGCCACCAGGTTAGGGGTGGGCTCAACCGACGGAACATTCGCGAGCAGTGCGTGGAACTCCTGCTCCGCCTTCAGCTCGGCCGCGCAGTCGGCGCAGCGCGCAACATGCTGCTCCAGTTCATGACGAGCGTCATCCGCCAGCTCCCCATAAACCTGCAGCACGATATTTTCTCGAACCCATTCACATTTCATAAATCCAGCTCCCCCGCACTGCTCGCACCTATGAACGATGTGGAGACAGCCGTCTCGGCTGTCCGGCCAGCGCGAAGCGCTGGCCGCTCAATCCCACACCGCCTACCGCATATCCGCCAGCGCTCCACGCAACTTCTGCGTGGCTCGAAACAAAGTATTCTTCGCCGTCTCTTCCGTCGTATGCAAAATCTCTCCCACAGTCCGCAACTTCAACCCGTGGTAATGCTTCAACTCAAACACCATGCGCTCCCGCGGCGTCAGCTTCTCGAGCGCCCCATGAATCCGCGCTCCCAGTTGCCGCCGCATCAAATCGCGCTCCGGATTCGCACCCGCCCGTCCGTCCGGCACCTGGTCGAGCAGGTCGTACTCCCCGCCCGAAGAATCTTTCGCGACCGGAGCATCTTCCTTGCGCACGTTTTTCTTGCGCAGGTGATCGAGACACAAATTGGTCACGATGCGGTAAATCCATGTGTAAAAGGAACACTCAAACCGGAAGCTGCCGATGTTCTTGTAAGCCTTCAGGAAGGCGTCCTGGTAGACGTCCTGAGCATCGTGCTCCGTCCCGGTGAGATGAAGCGCCAGTCGCAGAACGGACTGGTCGTAGTGACGCACGAGCTCCTCGAAGGCGCCGCGGTTACCGCGCTGCGCCTCGCGAATCAGCATCGTGTCGTCGATGCGGCGGTCTTGCGTTTGGCGATCTAGCCCAGCCATGCGGCCCCGCACGGGGTCCTGTTTCTCCGGAAGCTGGTTCTCACTTCTTCCACCGCCGACTTTTTCCGCTCTCTCGCTTCGTCCCGAGTGGGCCCGTTGGCTAACCGCAAACGGTACTACCCATGCTTCGGCCGGCATTCTGTCGTGTCCTCTGCAGGTCCCGGCTTAACACTTGGGTCAAACACTGCATCCGGGCTTGCACAGGAATAGACGGGTGGTCCGTGGAACCGTGAGCAGAAATTATAGCCGTCGGGATGATTTTTGTGGGCGCTAGGTCGTTCAGGGACAAAGATTTACGGCGAAACAGAACAGTCGAACAGAACCATTCGTCCCAGCTTGGCAGCGAAATTGCCCTGATCGTGATGCAGTTCGCACCCTACGACACAATATGACGAAATACCCCGTAGGCCGCCGCCGCAAGCAGAAAGAACAGAAGGAACACTGCAAACGCAAACTGCTGAGCATGATAGGCGCCCTTGAAGTACCACAAGAAGGCCAGGGTCGCGCTTCCAAACAGTACGCCGAACAGCGCAGCTCGCGACGCGTATTTGCTAACCAGCGCCAGCCGCCCAGTAGGAGCGAGAAGCAAACCATCGTCCAACTGCGTGACTCGGACTGACCGACTCGGGTGAGCGCCTAAAGCGCCGTGACACCGAACGCGATTTCCCCAAGGCGCAGGAAAAAAGCTGGGCCTTTCTTGGGGGATCGGATTTCCGCAACCGCCGCAGCGAGGAAGCATCCGAGCGGCACAAGCAGAGCGGCATAGGAGATTAGGATTATGAGTACCACCGCGCTCGCCTCCAACCGCTTCTGCTGTGGCGCATTCCTGGCTCTTACTCCGCGACCGGCTTCCTTCTCGATGACCACGTTCCGATGCCCTGTCCGGTCGCTGTGCGGTCGAGATTAGTTCCCCCGGGCTCGGTGCATGTATACTCCCAACCGTTTGGCCGCGTCTAGGCCGGTTCCGGAGGGAGAGCATGAGAAGGCGAACAGCAGGCTGCGGATGGGTGTCCTACTCAATCGTACCGGGAGTTTTACTCTGTCTACTCTGCGGGCCCGGGAAAGTCACCGGGCAGATTTCGCTCACAGATCAGCAGGTTCGGGATAAAGCCGCCAGCCTGCTCCAGAAGATGACGCTAGACGAGAAAATCGCCCAGCTCTCTCAGCTTCCCGGCATCCCCGCTCCCGAATTTCGGGAAAACGTGAAACAGCCGATGGAAGACGTCCTGAAGCAATTCGGCGCGGGTTCAATTCTGTGGGTATCGGATCCGAAGGAGATCAACCGCCTGCAGCATGTGGCGGTCGAACAAACCCGGCTGCACATTCCGGTGCTGTTCGGACTGGATGTGATTCATGGCTACCGTACGATTTTCCCGGCGCCAATCGCGATGGCATCTTCCTGGGATACGAAGTTGGTGGAAGATGCGCAAGCGGTCGCGGCTGGCGAGGCTCGCGCCGCGGGCATCCAGTGGACATTCGCGCCCATGGTAGACATTGCCAGAGATGCGCGATGGGGCCGGGTGGTGGAAGGAGCAGGGGAAGATCCTTTCCTCGGTGCGGCGATGGCGCGTGCCGAGGTACTGGGATTTCAGGGCAAGCAACTGGGGGCACAGGATCGCGTGCTGGCTTGCGTGAAGCACTTCGCCGGGTATGGAGCGGCCGACGGCGGACGCGACTACGATTCTTCCTACCTCCCGGACGAAGAACTCTGGAACATTTACCTGCCACCGTTCCGCGCCGCTCTGGATGCCGGCGCCGGCAGCGTCATGAGCGCTTATATGGATCTGAACGACGTGCCGGCGAGCTGCAATCCGTGGCTGCTGCACGATGTCCTGCGCAACTCCTGGAACTTCCAGGGATTTGTGGTCAGCGACGCCTTCGCGGTCAGGAGCCTGGTGACGCACGGTTACGCCCGCGACCCGCAAGACGCCGCACATAAAGCCTTTACCGCCGGCTTGAACATGGACATGGCCAGCGGCGTCTACCTCAAGTATTTGCCCATGGAAATTCAGCAGGGGCGCATCTCGATGCAGCAGATTGACGATGCCGTGCTGCCGATTCTCGAAACCAAATTCCGCATGGGATTATTCGAGCACCCCTACATCGACGAATCGCGCATCGAGCAGACGCTCGACGATCCCGCTCACCGGCAGCTGGCCCGCCGCGCGGTACAGCGCTCGACCGTACTGCTCCGCAACGAAGGCGGATTGCTGCCCTTTGATAAAACCGGCAAGAGCGGTAAGACCATCCATTCCATCGCGGTAATCGGCCCGCTCGGCGATGCGGAACTCGACCTGCTGTCGATGTGGGGGGCGATGACCAAGCCCGGTCCAACCGTCAGCGTTGTGCAGGGTATCCGGGAAAAAGTTGGTTCGGCCGTGAACGTTGCCTACGCCCACGGCCCCAACCTGACCCGGGACTTTCCTTCGCCGTTTGAGGGCGTTCCGATTGTCCCGATGAAGGAACAACCGGCTCAGACTCCGCAAGAGGCGCAGCAAGCGATACAGGATGCCGTCGCGCTGGCTCGCCGCAGCGACGTGGCCGTCCTGGTGCTGGGTGAGATTGATTTGATGAGTGCCGAGTATGCTTCTCGCTCCTCCCTGAAACTTTCTAATGGCCAGGAGGAACTGCTGGAGGCGGTGGCGGGCACGGGCAAGCCCGTCGTTCTGGTG